>NZ_CP011036.1:2880981-3201090 GCF_002221505.1 Pseudoalteromonas nigrifaciens
GTAGAGCATTACTTTAATGAAGGTAACGTATTGTCTTTTGCACTATTTTATAAAGATGTTAAGTCATTTTTAAGCAACGAAAGCACGTGTGTTGCCTCATCAACTACCGCTGCACTGCAAAACGTAACACAGTGGAACCAAGTATGTCAGCTTGATACTGCCGGCGTATCTCAAGATAATATGGTTTACTCTGATGCAACTAACTATCCTGTAGATGCTGATGGTTTTAATCACGTTGCGGGCCTTAGAGATGCAGGGCTTACCGGCATCGATACCGTTAAAAATATTAACGGTGAAAACGGCTCTGTTCAAGGTTTTGAAGTAGGTTACCAGCAGTTTTTTACAAGCCTTCCGGGTGCGTTTTCTGGTTTGGGTATTAATGCAAACTACACTTACGCAGACAGCGAACAGCCAAACGGCAACCCATTATTAGACATTTCTAAAAACACTTATAACTTACAAGTATTTTGGGAACACGAAGGTTTCTCTACTCGCCTTGCTTATAACTACCGTGACGGTTTCTTAAGTACTGAAAACGAAAAACGCGTAGAAAACATTAACTCTAACGGCAGCATTTCACAAGACGGTACTGTTTATGGTAATAACTACCGCGATGACAGAGGCCAATTAGACTTTTCTGCAAGTTGGGACATAAACGAAAACTTTACCCTAGTAGGTAACGCAACAAACTTAACCGGTGAACCTTCAATCTACCTATCTGAACTAGGCGGTGCTTGGAAGTACACTGAGGCGGATCGCCGTTATAGCTTAGGCATTCGCGCTAAATTTTAATTTTCCCTGAAGGCTAAAGCCTGCTTTTATGCAGGCTTTTTTATGCCTAAATAATAGTAGCTTTATATTGCATAAAAAACCCACTCCCTAGCTATACTTATCTTAATATAAAACTTAATATCAAAGAGCAATTACTATTAATAAGGAAAGGTAGTGCTGTCGCGTTTATATAATTTTATGCCGGGTTTAAATACTTTACTTCATTATGAACGACAATGGTTTGCTGATGATTTAAGAGCGGCATTATCGGTTGCCGCCGTGGCGCTACCCGTTGCTATTGCTTATGCACAGTTAACTGGTGTTAATGCTGCAGTTGGGCTGTATTCCTGCATACTACCCATGATGCTATATGCACTTTTTGGCACCTCAAAACAATTAATAGTTGGCCCCGATGCCGCAACCTGTGCAGTTATAGCTGCAGTAGTAACCCCGCTTGCCGCAGGCGACAGTTTTAAGCACTGGCAGCTAGTTGTAACCATGACCGCCATGACTGGTTTTTGGTGTTTTATAGCCAGTAAATTTAAATTAGGTGTATTAGCAGACTTTTTATCTAAGCCTATTTTAATGGGCTTATTAAACGGTGTAGCCATAACTATCATTGTGGGTCAGTTTTCTAAAGTATTTGGTTTTACCTTTGATGAAAGATACCTACTTGAACGCTTAGGGGGTGTGCCCACTTATTTATCACAAACCCATATTCCCACTTTATTAATGGCCTTATTTACTGTGGTTATTTACTTTGTTATGAAACGACTAAAGCCTACATGGCCCGCATCAATGTTTGCCATTACCTTGGGCGCAATATTAGTGTGGTTTTTTAATTTAGAGCAATTTAATATTAAAACCATAGGCACAGTAACCGGCGGACTGCCGGTATTTAACACCCCTGTATTTGATATTGGTATTATTCGTGAACTAGTTGTGCCGGCACTTAACTTAGCCATAGTGAGCTTTGTAAGTATGATGCTAACAGCGCGTAGTTTTGCCGCAAAAAATGGCTACGACATAGATGCAGATAAAGAGTTTAGAGCCCTAGGTATTGCCAACTTCGCCTCTGCATTGTCGCAAGGCTTTGCCGTAAGTGGCGCCGACTCTCGCACCGCAGTTAACGACGCTAATGGCGGTAAAACGCAATTAGTGTCGATTATAGCCGCCACTATTATTGCTATTATTGCTATTTTTTTAACAGCCCCGCTCGAGTTTATACCTAGTGCAGCACTCGGCGTGGTACTTATTATTGCCTCTGTGCATTTGTTAGATTTAAAAGCGGTATGGCAACTAAAGTTTAAAGATAAGCAGGCGTTTTACCTTGCCTTAGCCACCTTGTTTGCAGTGCTGTTTATTGGTGTTATTCCGGGTATTACGCTTGCTGTATTACTGGGTTTATTTCAATTTATTCGCACCGTAATGCGCCCTACCGACAACATATTAGGCGTAGACATAAAAGGCGTGGTAAGAAGCTTAGATGCCACCGATAAAGCAAAAGCCGTGCAAGGGGTATTTATTTACCGCTTTAATTCGCCATTAACTTACTTTAATGCCAGTTACTTTAAACGCAGATTACTTGAGCAATACGCAAAACAAAAAGACGATACCCAATGCGTTATTATTGATGCCGTACCTTGCTTTACCCATTTAGATTTAAGCGTTATGGCCATGCTTGCCGATTTAGACGTTATATTTAAAAAGCGTGGCATTAGCCTTGAGCTAGCAGGTAGAAAACGCCAGCTTCTATCGTGGTTTGAAATTGCCGGAATGGTATCGGGTAAAAATGGCATTTATGTTCACTCCGATCTATATGTTGCGCTACAAAAAAATAGCGTAAGCCAGCCTACCGACGAAGTCGCCTTATTTGAAGCTCATACCAATGAGGCAAAACCCGAGCCGCTATAAACGCAAAAAGGCTTACAACACATAGTTGTAAGCCTTTTTATACTAAAAACTTAGTAACTTAAATTACTGTGAATGAACCATTTGTTCAAACTTCATGCCGGTTAATTTAGTAATTACTTTAATCACATAAAAGAAAATACCAATCATTGCCAACATAGACGGAATAGCAATAATAGGGTAACTGAGCAAGGTCATTTCACCAAGCTGCTCGTTAAACTCTACCGTACCCGCAGGGCTGGTCACTATCCACTTAGCAAGCACGTAATTCATAGTTGATGAAAAAGCAAAAGTAAGCGCTAAAATATAATTAGCCTTGGTAATTTGCTGCTTAAAACGCTGGGTATTACCGCGCGCATCTAACGTATCGTAAATTACATCTAACTTAAATAAAATCGAGTTTAACAGCACCTTTGCCAATAATGGCTTACCAAAAAAACCCGACATTAAAACAGTCAGGCCAATAATACCCGGTATAGCCGCTTCTTTTATTGCCAACCATTCTACATTAAGCTCAAACAGCGCAATGCCACCCGTTAATAAAGTACTTAAAAAACCTAATAATGAAATAAAATTTAACGAGCGTGCTTTAATAAAATCATAAATACCGTAACCCACAGGAAATATAAGCGCGACAATTAACCCTACAACGGTTCCTAAATATTCAGGCCCCGAAAACTTCATTAAAATAATTGAAGGCACTATAATATTAAAAACGACCTCAAATAATGGATTGTTTTTTTTACCTTTACTGTTATTTTGACCACTGGTTGTCATTCGTTACTTCCATTAATATATTATTGCTAAGACGAAAAGAGCACCTCTTCGCTACTGCCAAAGGCTATAATACTCGCAATACCTTCGCCATTCTAGCTTGTCGTTTTTGTATTGATTAAAAAGCCGAAAGGGAGCAATTATTTTTTGTGTATAAGTGCACAAACAGCCCTCTATTACGCAGGCAAACTCATATCGATGCCAGGTAAAGCCACCATCTGATCGCTAATAAGGCGGCGAATCTCACGAATTATTGGCTGCTCGTTTTCAACTACTTGCTGCGATATAGCCACATACCCATGCCACGAAACATTATAGCCATGAGCAATGCGCGCCACCTCTTGTGGTTGAAACCCTTTTAATAATGGCTCTGGCACATAACCCCAACCTAGCTTGTCGCGTATTGCATCCCTAATTAACTCAAAGCTACTTAACGCAATATCGTAACGCTCAGATACATTAGTTTGAATGTCACTTTGGCTTAAATCTAAATAAGCAATTTGCGGCACACTGGCTAAGTCTTCATTACTTACATAGCGCATTTGCGTTAACGGATGATCTTTGGCAATAACCATATGCAATGCCACCCAGCCCAAAACTTGTAAAGGTAGCTGAGTATTTGCATACAAGCTCTGATCTAAGCAACAAGCTAAGTCCATAAAGCCCTCTTCAACCATTTGCTGCAACGCATTTGCACTCGCATAGTGCATTTCTAACGATATACCTGGGTAGCGCTTGCGAATACTGCGAATAATTTCGCGCCAAAAGGCTTCGGGTAAAGCATCATCACGGCCAATAACTAAGCGGTGTGGCAGTTGCTCGTCATCGTGCAGGCAGCGGTGCTTAATACTCTCAGCAAGGTTAATTAAGCGAATGCTATCGTCAATTATTTTTTCACCCGCGGGGGCTAATTGCATACTATTACCAGTGCGAATAAATAGCGCAGTACCCAACTGATCCTCTAGCGTCGATAGCGCCATACTCATAGTGCTACGATTAACCGACAAACGCGCTGCCGCCTTAGCAATAGAGCCGGTTTGTGCAATCATCACAAAGTACTGTAACGACTCTAATTTCATCAAGCCCCCTTAGTGTCAATTATTTTGACTCTGAGCAATTATAGTATAAAAATAATAAGCAGTATTATACGCACAATGTTTTAGTATTAAGAGCAGGAAAAATGCATTGGATATATTTAATAATAGCTGTAACTCTTGAGGTTATAGGTACAACAGTAATGAAGTGGCTGGTAAACGAAGACCAGTTACTATTAGGTAGCTTATTTGTAACTTTAATGGTTGGCTTAGCTTATCTTGCTCTTAGCCAAGCCACCAGCAAAATTCCTATCGCACTTGCTAACGCCTTCTGGGAAGGTTTGGGGATGATATTAATTGCATCTGTGTCATTTGTATTTTTAGGCGAAGCTATTTCTATTGGCCAAATGTTTGCACTTTTATTAGCTATTATCGGCATTGTTATAATTAACAGCGGCCACGCTATGCAAGAGCAAAAACAATGACAGTATATTGGCTTTATATTCTTGGCTCAGTAATTTTTGACATTGCCGCCAACGTATTTTTAGAAATGTCGCACGGATTTAAACATAAACGCTTTGGCATACTTGCCATTGTTTTTATTATGGCCGCGTTTGCCTTACTCACCCTCGCTGTGCAAGGCATCCCACTGTTTATTGCCTACGCCACGTGGGGAGCTCTTTCAATTAGCGGTACTGCGCTGGCAACTTGGTTGTTGTTTGGTCATAAATTAAACTGGGTTGTTTGTTTTGGTTTAGCAGTACTTATTTTATCTATTGTGACAATGCAATTAGTTGGCCCCGCGTAAATACCTCTTATTAAAAACTAGCTAAAGTGCTCTGCAGTTCAAGCTAGTTTTTCCTGCTGTTTTGCCTTAGTTAACTTTAGGCTAAACTTCTAACTTAGTTGACTATTTTATAGCGCAACGCTATAACTTGTAACACGTTGCGCTGTGCCAACCTACAAAGTAGTAAATAAAAACTTAAAAGCGCACCGCTTGCTTAAGCTATCACTAGTTTAGGTTTGGCATTATTATACTTATTACCTTGAGGCATTTATGTTCAAGCAACTACAAGACAAACATCAACTTTCAATACTCTTAATTTTCAGTATTGTGTCAGTTTTTGGTATTACGCCATTTATTATTATTCGTTTTATAGAAAATAACATAGTCGCAGCGCTAATTGACTTAGCCATTGTAAGCAGTATTTTAACCTTAGTCGGTTATGCTCATTACACTAAAAAGCCGCGTGTTATTAGCGCCGTTATTGCATTGCTTGTTAATATTAGCGTTATCGCCATTATAATTACCAACGGCATTAACAGCATGCTATGGATTTATCCGGTAGTAGCCGTTACGTTTTTTTTAGTTAAACCAATAGAAGCGCTCATACTCACCCTTAGCAATGTCGCAATTATTGCGAGTATACCTAATTTATTCGATGCTATACCGCTAAACTCTTACTTTACAACCAACTTAATGTTAGCTGCCTGCGCTTTTGTATATGCCTGTTTTGGCAACAAGCAGCTTGCTTTACTTGCAGAACTAAACAGTACCGATCCTTTAACCGGCGCATTAAATCGCCGTGCGCTTAACGACGATACACTAGCCGCCATTTCGCGAGCAGAGCGTTATAACAGCACTTATTTATTAGCGTTTTTAGACTTAGACTTTTTCAAAAAGGTAAACGACGAATTCGGCCACGCCGAAGGAGACAGAGTACTAAAGCAGTTAGTGTCAATTACCAATTCACATATAAGAGAATCAGATAAGCTATACCGCTTTGGTGGCGAAGAGTTTGTGCTAATAATTCCCGAAATCCCGTCCAAAGAGCAAGTTAGCTTTATAAACAAGCTACGCGAAACAATAAAAAACGAGTTGAAAACACCTACAGGTAACTCAATTACTGTATCTTTTGGTGTTGCAGCTTGGGTACCGGGCACCACAGTTGCTAGCTGGTTTAAACGCGCCGACGATGCTATGTATCAAGCAAAAAAACAAGGCCGCGACTGCGCCGTATTTAGTAAAGATTAGGTTCTGCTGACCTTTGCGGATTAAAATTCGTTCAAACTAGGGGCGAGTTAATCACGGCGCGAGGTTTGTAACCTAGTGGGCTCGATAACTGCTCCTGCGTTATTCTACTGGCTTACATCCATGTAAGAATAAGTAAAAACCGAGCAAAGCTTTTGCATCCTGCTCATGCCCCTAACAAAGAGTTAATTGCCCCTAAGACCCCTTCGGGCAGCGCATGTTTGGCATTGATGCTACGTTATCGCCTATTTATGGGGAATAATCACACCACATAGGCTCTGCCTTGCCTAAATACCAAACACACTGTTGCAAATTTAACCTTGAAAGATAAACAGACCCTAAAGCTTTGAAATAAGTAAGCCAAACTAACCACTTGGCCAAAATGGGTTTACCCATTATTTATCTTTGTTTAGCAGCGCCTTTAAGTCGGCAAACGGGTTATGTGTAGCCGCCACCACTTTTTGCTCTGTAGTGCCGCCGTACAACACATATTCGTGATATTTATTATGCTCATTATCATGGCAATAAATACACAATAACTCCCAGTTACTACCATCATCAGGGTTATTATTATGGTCATGATCAATATGATGCACCGTTAACTCTCGTAAATTAGAATACTCAAACTCACGTGCACAGCGCCCACATACCCAAGGGTACAATCTTAACGCTTTAATTCGATAACCTTCTTCTTGCTGCTGATAAGCCTGCATACCACTCGTGGTTTTACTCATTAACTTATTACTACCGTCTTTTTACAATAAGCCCAGATTAGCCTTTAAAAACCACTTTGAACAGCGCCTTTTATTTTAACCACCGAGCTTTGGTTAAGATATTTACTAACACATTGAATAATAATAATGATGTTTAAACTTATTTTCTCTAGCCAGAGATTTTCAGTGAAAATAAGGCGAATTTACGCGTTAATGGCTGGCCTATTGCAAATAAATTCAACGCAGTTAGCGCTGAAAATAGCTGCTTGAGATAAATTTATTATCCAGAGTTTAGGTTAACTATCCTCAAAGTTGTTGCTCACCTAAAAGCTTGGGTATAATGAGCACTTATGGCTGTATTTGTTAGCCTACAACTTGGATAAAACAATGAAAAAACTCTCTGCAGTGCAAATAAAACAGCAAGCGCTTGTCCTTAATATTGCCGATACACTCGAAAAACAAGGCCTAGCAGAGCTCCCTGGTATGCTGCAATGCTGGTTTGACGTTCAATATCACTTATTCCCTGGCTCCTTACTACTGTGCTTTCAATTTGACAACGAGCAAGCTTTAGCTGCAGCAAAACCAGAGTTATTAAAATGGCAAAAGCGCTTAAGCGCAGCCATGCTAAAAAAAGGCGTTGTTTTAAAAGATATGCGTAAACATTTAGTATTTACATTAGAAGCACCCGATAGCTAAATCAGGTTTATTACCGAGGATAAAAAGTAGATTCGGGGATTAAATCCCCCGGCTATAAAGTATAAAACCCACGGATGTTTTTAGCGTTTTCAAGATTAAACTGATTTACATGCGTAATCAGCTCAGGGAAAAATGCTAAAAATACAACATTCAATTCATCATAATGCTTTGCTATATCATCAACAGCACCAGCAAAGGTATTAGTAAAGCGAATGCGCTTGGCTATATTATCAAGTGCTAGCCCTACCCCATCAAGGGTTTCGTACTCTTTAAACCAATCGTTGTCGGTCATGTGTTTTACAACGTGCTGCATTCGCGGCGGCATTACAGGCATACGCTTATGCAAAAGCGCAAAGCTAGTTTGTTTAAAGTCGTTTAATGGCTGTAGATTATATTTTTGCCAATGCATAATTAAAAAGTGATCAAACACCACATCAATAGCCACCCCTGCAAAACGCTTACGCTTAGATGAAAAATACTGTTTAGCCTCTTTAACTATAGGATGAGAGTCAGTAAATTTATCCACTAAATAGTGATTATCGAGCGCATTCTTTACCGTTATAGGTATCTGGTTTAAATGCCGTTGACCACCAAAGTCGCCCAGTAAATTACCAAAGTGCGAATCGGCCGTAGGCTGTGCTAAATAAAGATGAGCTAAATAATTCAACGTGTTCTCGGGTTTGGTTAATACCTTTTAGATAATAACGCAGTTGTAGATGAAATTCATATAAAGGAAAAGTGAAAGGCTTTAAGCTTCAAGGGAATGATATTTTAGTTCGTGATTTTTTCACCAATAAAACACAGGCTCCTGCGCTCCCCATAAAAAAGACAACACAAACCTGCTCCCCACCCAATTACAATTATGTTTGATTAATTCAGTAAAGAGTCAGCCCTATTTTGCTATCAATGTTGCTGTATTTTTCGGTACTGCATGAGTCATAAAACGCCTTGCTTAACCTTAACTATTAAACCTGAACTCTGGTTAAGAGATTTACTAACGTATTGAATCATATTTATATTTAATTTTATTTTCTCTAGCCAAAGGCTTTCAGTGAAAACAAGGCGAATTTACGCGTCAATAGCTGGCCTATTGCAAGTAAATTCAACGCAGTTAGCGCTGAAAATAGCTGCTTGAGATAAGTTTATTATCCGAAGCTCAGGTTATTAAGCTCACAGAGGCACAACACGTTATGACAACTACTTTTTTAAGCCAATTACAGCAAGTCGCACTGCAACAAGCCCTTATCAGCACCAAGCTTTTAAACAGCTACACATTAAAGAGCAATAACGCACCATCGCCCAAGCAACAAGCCTATAGCTTAATTGCTGTCGCGCTATACCGCTTTAATCTACAAAAAATAAAATGGTCATCTTTTTTAAAAACAGCCATAAATACAGCAAACAACACATGCCAATGGTTAGCCACCGAACTTGTCAGGTGCCAACAAGACTATAAAGCCCAACCTCATGACGCTGTAATTAGCGAACAAAGTGCATTCATTAGTGGTATTTTTAGCGAAGAACTCACTTATATTGATAGTTTACTGGGGGCTGAAGCGTAAGCTCTTAAGTTTATTTAAGCAATTATGTGAACTGTCGGATGGCACGGCTGCGCCGCTTATCCGGCCTACCTTATTTGCGTTGTAAGGCGAAGATTCAGTACTTTCATCACTTTAAAAATAGTTTCCCAACGTGGTTTGGTTTTACCGTTAACTGCTTTATATAAGCTTTCACGATTTAACCCCGCTGCTTTAGCAATATCACTCACGCCATGTTTTTTAACTAATAAGCCAAGTGCTTCGATAAAGGTATTTGGATCATCATCAGCTAAACACTCTTCTAAAAATGTATTAATTTCTTGCTGTGTTTCCATATAGTCAAACGGGTTAAAATCTGATGTTTGTAGCGCCATAATAATTACTCCAATTTATTCAACTTGCTGAACAAATGTAGCCTGAAGGCTACGAATGCACAATGTTATTTATAACTTTTGGGCTGGCGCCCGCGCGCCAGCAAGCTTAACGCCTACATTAAATAGCACATACTCTTGGCTTTTGAGCGAGTAAGTATATTTGTGATTCGTTGGGTTTCGTTGCACTCTTCCCAACCTACGCCCATATAATTTATGGCGAATCACCACGCACATCGAGTAGGGTGAGGCTTTTGCCTCATCCCTCTCACAGAACCGTACGTACGGGCCTCGTATACGGCTCCTGTATTCTTCTATCCCTTCGGCTTATTTTCTAAACGCCGATTGAGCAAGCCATCCTGTACTTACTTTTTCCATTGAATATAAACCTTGCTCCTCAAACCATTGGTTTGGCATCGCTACATTCGATAATGGACTTAGAGAGTTTCGCCATGAGTTCATTTTGATGAACTTAAATGGCGGCTTTTTCCCTAATTGTTTTAGTCGCTTATGCAACCTCGCTGGGTTTTTCCACAACCTTAACTGAATTGCCCTTAATCGTCGTCTCACCCACCTTGCCAACAAATTTAGCACTCGTTTACAATTGGCTATACTGAAATAATTTACAAAGCCGCGCACCACTGGATTGAGTCTTTTTATTACTTCAATTAAGTTCATGCCACTATTTCGCTTTGTTAATCGTTTAACTCTTTGTTTAAAGCCTTTGAGTTTTGTGGCTTGGATACGCGTCCAATTACTGCCTATCTCCACTCCCAAAAATTTTACGCCTTCACTACTATGCGCTATGTGCGTTTTCTTTTCGTTGACTGTTAACTTTAAGCCTTTTTCGAGTATCTGAGTCGCTACTGTGAGTGCATTCTTGGCTGCTTTTTCTGTGCAGCATAAGATCAATATGTCGTCGGCGTACCTCACTATTCTGTGATTTCGCTTTTTCATTTCTTGATCAAATGCATCTAGGTAGATATTCGCCAACAGTGGACTGATAACACCACCTTGTGGACTTCCTAGCTCACTCGCTTCCCAATTATTGCCTATCATTACTCCGCTTTTTAAAAACTGTTTGAGCAGTTTTAAGATGCTACCGTCTGTCACTTTGCTTTTGACGCTGCTTATGATCAAGTCGTGATCGAGTAGGTCAAAACACTTCGACAGATCCATATCAACCACCCACTCACGGTGATATTTACGAATAAATACCGTGGCTTTGCTGATGGCGTCATGACAACTTCGTTTCGGCCTGTACCCATAACTTGATGGGTGAAAGTCGATGTCGAAGAGCGGTTGGAGAATGTTCAATAGTGTTTGTTGTACTATGCGGTCGCGAACTGTTGGAATTCCCAGCAGTCTCACACCACCATCATCTTTCGGTATTTCTATCCGTTTGACTGGCTGTGCGCGATACTGCTTGCTTTGCAGTTCACCTTGCAGTTGTTTCAAGTTTTCTTCTAAATTCAAGGCGAACGCGGCTATGGACTGCCTATCTATTCCGGCCGCTCCTTTCGCTGCTTTCACTTTTTTGAATCCCTTGTACAGGTTATTAATATCTAATAATTGCCCATACAAGCTGTAGTAAACTGTCATCAATTGCCTTTGCTTACGGTATGTCTGTCGTTTCACATTGATGTATAGTGGTGTTCTTCATGAGGACATTAGGTGTGCTAGCCGAATGGCAATCTGCCTAAGTGGTCGCTCATTACTCCCATGCTCGGCCTTCAGTTCTCAGCGTCCACATTCCTGCTTAGCCGTCATCTCTTGCCTATTTCCGTCGAAATACATGTGAGCCTATACGTCGATACTCCTGATTTTCATACACTTAAAGAATACTTCCCCCCTTCGCAATCAATTAAAACTTTTGATTAAAATTGACCCTATCAAACATTCTGTTGATAGTCGGCTTGGTTTTGTCCTCCACACCATTACTGGCTTTCATCGGCCTAGCCTTACTCACTACTACGGGTTCATCTGCCACCTCACACCGACGTTAAACCTTGGGTTTCCCCTTGAGTTTAGGCCACTTATTTACACTAAGTTTAGATGCCAGGCTTCCCCAGTTACTGCACTGGCTCCCTGTTAGAAATCCCACCCTCAAGCACAGTATTGGTCTGACTAAGTATAGGGCGTTGCGCTATTTTGCACGCTGACCCACCAATACTGCCGAAACAGGTTACGGTTAGTTGTGTACCTCTAACTTCTTATGGCTTCCTTCAGACCCCACCGTTGGCCAGTGACGCCCTTGCCATTCAGATTATCTTCCCCTTAGTCAGGGTAATAAGGCATCTTTCAGCCTATCGGGTTTGCCAGCTTCGCTGGGCAAACAAAAAAGCCGTTGCATTACTGCAACGGCTTTTATAATTTTGATAAATTTCCACTCTACAGTAGAAATTTTTTCAAAAAATTAATCGCGGTATGTCTCAACCGGTGGGCAAGCACACACTAAGTTACGGTCGCCGTATACGTCGTCAATACGTGTTACGGTTGGCCAGAACTTGTTTTTAGCCACGCTTGGCACTGGGAATGCTGCGTAAAAACGGTCGTATGCACGGTCCCATTCGTTACCTAACACGTCGCCTTGGGTGTGCGGTGCAAACACTAACGGGTTGTTTTCGATTGACCATTCGCCAGAGATTACTTTGTCGATTTCGCTCTTAATTGACACCATTGCTTCGATGAAGCGGTCGATCTCAACCTTAGACTCAGACTCGGTAGGCTCTATCATTAACGTGCCCGCTACTGGGAACGACATAGTAGGTGAATGGAAACCGTAGTCTTGTAGGCGTTTAGCTACGTCCATTTCAGTAATACCCGACAACTCTTTAAGCGGACGCAAGTCAACAATACATTCGTGCGCAACACGGTTGTTACGGCCACGGTATAAAATTGGAAAGTGCTTGCTTAGCTCATGCGTTAAGTAGTTAGCATTTACAATTGCCATTTCAGTGGCTTGTTTTAAGCCCTCTGAGCCCATCATGGTAATGTAAGCCCACGAAATAGGTAAAATAGACGCTGAACCATATGGCGCTGCCGATACCGCTCCGTTACCTTCGTTAGTACCTGGTACGTTAATAATGCTGTGGTTAGGCATAAATGGCGCAAGGTGCGATTTAACACCAATTGGGCCAACACCTGGACCACCGCCACCGTGTGGAATACAAAAGGTTTTATGCAAGTTTAAGTGCGATACGTCTGAGCCAATAAAGCCTGGGCTAGTTACGCCAACTTGCGCGTTCATGTTTGCGCCGTCCATGTAAACTTGGCCGCCGTGCTGATGAATAATATCGCAAATTTCACGAATTGTTTCTTCGTATACGCCGTGTGTAGATGGGTAAGTGATCATAATACACGATAAGTTTTCGGCTACCGCTTCTGCTTTCGCTTTAAGATCGGCCATGTCTACGTTACCGTTTTTATCACAATCAACCACCACAATTTTCATGCTGGCCATTTGTGCCGACGCTGGGTTAGTACCATGCGCCGAGCTTGGAATTAAACATACGTTACGGTGAGCGTCGCCGCGTGACTCGTGGTATTTACGAATGGCAATTAAGCCTGCGTATTCACCTTGAGCACCTGAGTTAGGTTGCAATGAAACCGCATCGTAACCGGTAATGTTTACCAACCAATCATGCAGTTCGCCCATCATAATTTGATAGCCTTGTGCTTGATCTAGCGGGCAAAATGGGTGCAAGTTTGAAAATTCAGGCCAGGTAATTGGGATCATCTCAGCAGTCGCGTTTAGTTTCATGGTACATGAACCTAACGAGATCATTGAGTGGTTAAGCGCTAAATCTTTGTTTTCTAGGCGCTTAATATAACGCAGCATTTCAGTTTCGCTGTGGTACGAATTAAAGTTAGGGTGCGTTAATACTTCGTCATCACGCTCTAAGCTTGCTGGAATTGACGTGCTGCCATTGTTTTCAATATCGGCTGCAATTGCATCAACACTTAGGCCATGGCCTTCGCCTAATACAATATCAAATAACTGCGCTACGTCTGCACGTGTGGTGGTTTCTGATACGGCAATTGAGTATTCGCCATCGCGGTTAGTAGCAAAGTTAACACCGCTTGCTAGTGCACGCGCAATAACGTCGGCTTTGCTATCGCTTACTACCGTTAGGGTATCAAACCAGGTGTTGTGTTTAAGGCTCACGCCTTTAGCTTGTAAGCCTGCAGCTAAAATATCGGCAAAGCGATGAATACGCTGAGCAATAGTTTTTAAGCCTTGTGGGCCATGGTACACAGCGTAAAACGCTGCCATGTTGGCCAGTAATACTTGCGCGGTACAAATGTTTGAGTTGGCTTTGTCGCGGCGAATGTGTTGCTCACGCGTTTGCATTGCCATACGCAGTGCATCGTTACCTAAACGGTCTTTAGATACGCCAATAATACGACCTGGTAATGAACGTTTGTATGCATCACGCGTTGCGAAAAATGCAGCGTGAGGACCGCCGTAACCCATAGGTACACCAAAACGCTGTGCTGAACCTAATACTACGTCTGCGCCTAATTTACCCGGTGCTTTTAATAGTAATAAACTCATAATGTCGGCAGCAACACAGGCAATTGCCTTTTTGCTTTGTACGCCAGCAATTAGGTCGGTAATGTCTACCACTTCACCAGTTGTTGATGGGTATTGAAATAACGCGCCAAAAATCTCATGGTTAACAGCGTCGGCTGCTTTGCCAACAATTATTTCAAAACCAAACTGCTCGGCGCGGGTGCTTACTACGTCAATTGTTTGTGTGTGTACGTCGTCGGCAATAAAAAATGCATTGGCTTTTTTCGCTTTAGATACACGTTTTGCAAGGCCCATAGCCTCTGCTGCAGCGGTTGATTCGTCAAGTAACGATGCACTTGCTAAATCTAGGCCGGTTAAATCTAGGGTCATAGTTTGAAAGTTAAGTAGCGACTCTAAACGCCCTTGCGCTATCTCTGGCTGATATGGAGTGTACGCAGTATACCAACCTGGGTTTTCTAGTACGTTACGTAAAATTACGTGCGGTACATGTGTTGGGTGGTAGCCTTGGCCAATATACGATTTGAAAACTTTATTTTTGCTTGCTACTGACTTTAAGTAGCTTAGTGTTTCAACTTCGGTGCGGCTTTCGCCCACGGTTAAAGGCTGCTCAAGGCGAATACCTGCAGGTACAGTTTGACCGATCAGCTCTTCAACACTCGATACTTCAAGCGCGCTAAGCATATCGCTTACTTGCGCTGGGCTTGGCCCAATATGGCGGCGAATAAAATCTTGCGTTTGCTCTAACTGCTCAAGAGATTTGGCGTTTGACATGTGTCCAGATTCCTATGATCCAAAAAATGTGATTATTACTAATGGGTAACCAGCAATAACTTAAAATTAATATGATTTAATAACTTACAGTGTATGGAAAGGTAAGCAGCAAAATCATAAAAGCCCCAATGTTTTAAATAATGGGGCTTTTTACTCACTAAAGATTAATCTTCGTCAATAGTGTTTGCGTAGTCTTCTGCATTTAATAGGTTTTCAAGCTCAGACTCATCTGATGCTTTAATGCGAAATAACCAGCCGTCACCAAACGCGTCGGTGTTAACTGTTTCTGGTGCGTCTTCTAGCTCTTCGTTAATTGCAACAATTTCGCCACCAATTGGTGCGTAAATGTCTGATGCTGCTTTTACCGATTCTGCTACTGCACACTCTTCGCCTGCATCTACTTCGTCGCCTACTTCTGGAAGTTCTACGAATACCATGTCGCCAAGTAACTCTTGCGCATGTTCAGTAATACCAACAGTAAACGTACCGTCACCTTCGTTGCGAACCCACTCGTGTGAAGAGGCATACTTTAACTCGCTAGGGATATTGCTCATTTTGTTTTGTCCTTTGGTTTATATTGGGTGATAGCACCAAAATTAAATTTATTTATACTTTAAAGTATTGATTTACCGTTACGTACAAAGCCAGGCTTTACTACTTTTACGGTAACTAATTTTTTACGCATTTCTACCTGAGCGGTGTCGCCCGTTGAACGTGGTACACGTGCAAGCGCTACACTGTAACCCAGTGTTGGTGAAAAAGTGCCAGAAGTAATAACACCTTCGCCACCATCAACAATTACTTTAGAGCCACTGCGCAAGATACCTTTTTCTTCTAGCACTAGGCCTACTTGTTTATCAGTGCTTTGGTCGGCGCGTTGTTGTACTAGTACATCACGGCCAATAAAGTCACGACTTTGTGGTTCCCATGCAATAGTCCAAGCCATGTTAGCCGCTAGTGGCGATACGCTTTCGTCCATATCTAGGCCATAAAGGTTCATGCCCGCTTCTAAACGTAGCGTGTCGCGTGCGCCTAAACCTGCTGGTGCAACTCCTGCGTCTAACAGTTGTTGCCATAAATCGGCAGCTTGCTCTTTTGGCACTACAATTTCGTAACCGTCTTCGCCAGTATAACCCGTTGTGGCAATAAATAAATCACCTGTTTGCACGCCAAAAAATGGTTTCATACCCTCTATTGCTGCATTTTGCTCAGCTGTTAATAATGTGGCAGTTTTAGCTTTAGCGTTAGGGCCTTGCACTGCAATCATGCCAAATTCGTTACGCTCTGTAACGGTAACGGCAAAATCGGCTGATATTTTAGCAAGGTGAGCTAAGTCTTTTTCGCGAGTTGCTGAGTTAACAACTAGGCGATAAGAGGTGTTACTGAAAAAATAAATTATTAAGTCGTCAATTACGCCGCCTTGCTCATTTAGCATTGGGGTATATAACGCTTTACCAGGTACGGTAAGTTTAGCAACATCGTTTGCTACTAGTTTTTGTAAAAATGCTTGTGCTTGCTCGCCTTGTATATCAACAATGGTCATGTGCGATACGTCAAACATACCGGCATCGTTGCGTACTGCATTATGCTCTTCTATTTGCGAGCCGTAGTTAATTGGCATTTCCCAGCCATGAAAATCAACCATTTTAGCGCCCGCTTCAAGGTGCTTAGCATAAAGTACTGTTTTAGAAGTCATGATATTCCTTCACTTTTAAATTAACCCAGTTATTTGGGCGTGGCCTCAATTTAATGAGGGGGAATAATATGGCCTGCGTTTAACGCCTGCCAAATTGTAATTAAACACAGCCAAATATTAATACTAAGCTGTGAGCACCCAAGTTAGGGTGAATATTTTACGCTGCAGCGCCTTGAATAAGGGCAAAGCCTTGGGCTTGCATATACTCTTGCCACTTTTGCAGCTCAGGAGTTTTAGCCACCAGTACAAATTGTTGCTGGTCGTTTTTATTTATGGCTGTGATAAATACGTCACCGCTTTGCGTACCGTAACATAATTGTGCATCTGAAAGACGTAAACCCGGCGTTAATTTAAAGGCTTCTACAATTGAGTCAAAGGCATTACTGCCGCTTAAAATAAAGCTTGCTAGGTCAGTTCGCATCACATAATCAATGTCATAACGCAGTTGTTGCTCGTTTATAAGTGCTTGTAATTGCAGACTTGCGCAGTGCGGTAATATAAATCTAAAAGCGGTTTCGCTAAAACAGTAAACGGCATAGCTATAATCAGAATTAAAATCGCCATCAAGGGTGCCAATTAAACCCAAACCACTGGCAGTTAACTTAGTTAAATCGTGGCCTAGTATATTACTTAAAAATACCGAGGCTTCTGTGCCGCTAAAGTCTATTACAACGTGGTTGTTGCTGGCCTGCAAAGAATTAATAACCGCGCTGTTAGCTTTGCTATGGCGGGCAAACATAATGGGGCTAAAAGTCATAACAAACACCTATCAAACTTATAATATCAAAAGTATATTGCTCCCGCTGTACAACAACAAATTGTAATTATTAATCAATTGATAAATAATGCTTATATATATGGCGATATTAATTGTGATTTTAAATATGAAAAACATTTCAACAGATAGTTTACGCACTTTTGTAATGGTAGTGGAGGCCAGCGGCTTTGCTAAAGCCGGCGATTTACTTGGCTTATCGCAACCTGCGGTTAGCCTGCAAATAAAGCGCTTAGAAGATTTGCTCGGTTATAAATTATTTAAAAAACAAGGCCAACGCCAAGTGCTTAATCAATATGGCGAGCTATTATTGCCAATGGCTAAACAAATGATGCAACACAACGATGCCATTTTGCAGCTATTTACCTCAGAAAGTATTACCGGCCGAGTACGTTTGGGTATTCCAAGCGAATTTGCAGCGCGTATTTTACCCTCTATTATTGGCGACTTTGTAGCTTTATACCCTGAAGTATCGCTGGAAGTTAAATCGCGTTTAAGTAAGCATTTATTATCGCAAGAACGCCAAGATCAGTTTGATTTAGTACTGGCACTCAACGAGCAGCTCGACTCGGAGCAATTTCCTATTTTTAAGCAAGATCAGCTGGTATGGGTGGGCGACTTGTCGCTGGCACAAAACGACACTGTTACTTTGGTTACCGCTCCCGAGGGGTGTATTTACAGACGCCGAGCTATAGAGGCGCTAGAAAGGTCGGGAATAAAGTATCGTATTGTGTATAGCAACGCCGATTTAACTGGGCTTATTGCTGCGCTAAAAGAAGGCTTAGGCATTACAGTGCTGGCTAAAAGTACTGTACCAAACGAGCTAAACTATCAACTTAAAACCAAATTTTTACCATCCTTGGGTGATATTGGTATTAGCTTAGTAAAAACGGCCAGTGAGCCAGAAAATGCCGTTTTTAAACTGGCCGAATTTATAAAACTTCGCTTAGGCTAACCTGCTTTATACACATACTAGCCAACAAATCTTCATATATTAAAAGTTATATATATGAAGATTTTTAGTTATAAAAACTTACACACGTAAACGCTGAATAACATTGATTCTCATTCGTTAACGTGTTTAAATTGCGCCAATTTAGTTAATTGACCCAATTTAGGATAGTCTCAATGGCACATAAGTTTTTAGTATCTACCCTTGCAACTGCGGTTGCCTTGTCTATTAGTGCAACTGCAATGGCAAAAGATATGGGTAAGGTAGAGCGTAACTTTGAACAAATTACAGTTATAGGCTCACAACAAGCTATTAACGATATTCCGGGCTCTGCAACGTTTATTTCGGATGCTGAGCTGCAAAAATTTGAATTTACCGACATTTCTCGTGTTTTAGCCTCTGTACCTGGTGTTTACGTACAAGAAGAAGACGGCTACGGCCTGCGCCCTAATATAGGTATGCGCGGAACTGGCACTGGTCGTAACGACAAAATATCAGTAATGGAAGATGGTGTACTTGTAGCACCTGCGCCTTACTCGGCTCCTTCGGCTTATTACTTCCCTACTATGGGTCGTATGGAGTCTATTGAAGTATTAAAAGGTGCTGCATCGGTTAAATATGGTCCACGTACTACAGGCGGCGTTTTAAACTTATTATCGCGCAGCCTACCAACCGAGCCTAATAGCTCAACAGGTATGCTTGATGCTGCCTTAGGTAGCGATGGCTACTATAAAGGCCATGCTTATTTTGCCAAAGAAAAAAACAATACCGCGGGTTTAATTGAAGTATTTACCTACGGCGCAGATGGTTTTAAAGACCTGCCAGTTGGCGATGACAACACCGGCTTTGAAAAAACTGACTTACTATTAAAGTTAGGCCATACATTTGGTAAAAATGACGCGCATAACCTTGAGCTAAAAATTAAGTATTCAGACGAAACATCAGACGAAACTTACATGGGCTTAACCGATGCCGATTACCAAGCAACGCCATACCGTCGTTATGCGGCATCGCAAAATGATGAAATGAATACCCGTCACAATGCTTATCAACTTAACTATGCATATCGCTTTGGTGCAGGTTACGAACTACTTGCTACGGCATATTTAAACGACTTTCATCGTAACTGGTATAAAGCCAGTAAAGTAAGCGAAAGCTACCTTGAGCAATACAGCGAATTTGAAGCCAACCCTACCGCACAAGGTATTGAAGGCATTGCTATAAAAGCAAATAACCGCGACTACCAAGCTAAAGGTATTCAGTCTGAGCTGCATATCCCTGCTGGCAATCACTATATAACTGTGGGCATGCGTTACCATGAAGACGAAATGGATCGCTTTCAGTGGCAAGACGAGTACACGCTTAATCAAGACTTAAGCATGACACTGACAGAGCGCGGAGTTCCGGGTTCTGACAGTAACCGCGTAGATAGTGCCACTGCACGTACTTTATTTATTCAAGACGAATGGACGCTAGATGCATTAGTGATCAGTGCTGGCCTGCGCTTCGAAGACATTACGATTACCCGTGAAGAGTGGGCAAAGTCGGATCCTACACGCAGCAATGGTTTAACTAAAAATGTGTCGAACGACACTGATATTTTAGTGCCGTCACTCGGTGCAACTTACACAGTAAACGACAACATCACTCTACTTGCTGGTATTCAACAAGGTTATGCACCAGCCGCGCCAGGTAATGCCGACCAAGAAGAAGAAAAAAGTGTAAATATTGAATTTGGTTCACGCTATAACGTAAGCGGTATTAATGGTGAAATTATTGCGTTTTATTCTGATTACGACAACATGCACGGTAATTGTACTGCCGCTGTAGGGTGTAGCGATGAGAACATTGGCGATCAATATAACTATGGTGAAGTAGCTGTTTCTGGCGTTGAATTTAGTGCAGGCCATACTTTTAACACCGATACTGTTATGTTCCCGGTTAAGTTAACTTACACCTACACAGATTCTGAATTTAAAAACACTTTTGATTCAGAAATTTGGGGCACAGTAGAAAAAGGCGACGCTATGCCTTACGTGCCAAAAAACCAAGTAGCACTCTCTATGGGTGCTGAATTATCAGCATTTGTTGTACACAGCCAACTGCGCTATGTATCTGACTCACATGCAGATTTAACCGACTCTGGCTTAAATGCTATTAATAGCCGTGTGGTATGGGATTTAGCCGCTAAATACCGCATCGACGACAATCAAAAAGTATACTTAAGCGTTGATAACTTGTTTGATAAAACCTACATTGCTAATCGTGCTAATGGCGGTATCCAACCAGGTAAGCCTCGTACCCTACAGTTGGGCTACACTTACAGCTTTTAAGCTTTAAGCTGGTTAAACGGCTCACTAACAGCGGTAATAATTTTTTATGCAGGAAACACTACACATCTAAATTATTGCCTTGTTATTGAACCGTTTATAACAACCGCATTAAATTACGAACATAAAAAAACCGAGGTTGAATTTTCAACCTCGGTTTTTTTATTGCTTCAACGAGCCAGTTAATAACTTAGTTATTAACGCTACGTTGGCGTAATACTTCAAATAAACAAATACCTGTGGCTACCGATACGTTTAAGCTTGAAACCGTTCCCGCCATAGGTATTTTAACTAACAAGTCGCAATGCTCGCGGGTTAAACGACGCATCCCTTCGCCTTCGGCACCCATAACAATAGCCATTGGCCCTGTTAAGCTGGCATCAAATACGTGGTTATCTGTTTCGCCTGCAGTGCCTACAACCCAAACACCAGCGTCTTTAATTTCGCGCAATGTACGTGCAAGGTTAGTAACCTGAATAAGCGGTACTGTTTCGGCTGCGCCACAGGCAACTTTACGCGCTGTGCCGTTAAGCTTAGCTGAGCGATCTTTAGGTACAATTACAGCATGTACGCCAGCGGCGTCGGCACTACGTAAACATGCACCTAAGTTATGCGGATCAGTAATGCCATCAAGCACTAACAAAAATGGAGTATCTTCACGTGCAATAATCGCATCAAGATCTTTTTCGTTAAACGTTGGTGCTGCTTTTACGTTGGCAATAATACCTTGATGCTGCTCGCCTTTTGATTTGCTATCAAGGGCTTTGCGTTGCATGTACTGTACTGAAATACCAAATTTAAGTGCTTCATCAATAATCGGGGTTGAGCGTTTATCGTCACGCCCTTTAAGCGCGTAAATTTCTACAAAACGCTCTGGTTCGCTTGCTAAAATCGCTTCAACAGAATGAAAACCAAAAATTAATTCATTACTCACGTATTTTCTGCTCCTGGGGTATTACGTTTGCGGGCATTTTTGCCTACTCTTTTAGGCTTTTTAACGGCCTTTTTTTTCGGTTTTTTATTTGCTGTGGCATCTACTGCTTTTTTGTCAGCTGGTTTAGTTGCCGACTTATTTGCAGGTTTACCTTTATCTTTGCTTGCTGGCCTTTTTTTACCTTTAGGTTTTTCATCGCCATGCGATTTTTTACCCGGTACTTTGCCTGCTTTTAACTGTGAACGTACACTCGCAGGTGCATGCTCAGATTTATCAGTGCCTTTTGGCCCACGGCGGCGCGTGTATCGGTCTTGCGCTTTATCGCCTTTAAGGGTTAAGTTTATGCGTCTGTCTTCTAAGCTAACCGATGCAACACTTACCGTTACTTTATCGCCAAGGCGATATACTTTGTGCGTTTGCTCGCCTATTAAACAATGTTTTGCGGCATCATGGGCAAAAAATTCGTTGCCTAAGTTGGCAACATGAATAAGGCCATCAATTTGCAAATCATCTAAACGAATGAATAAACCAAAATTGGTTACCGATGAAATAACACCATCAAACTCAGTGCCAACGTGATCTTGCATAAACTCACATTTTAACCAATCGGCTACTTCGCGAGTAGCATCGTCGGCGCGGCGCTCTGTGGTAGAACACTGCTCACCTAACTTATCTACTTCGTCATCTGTGTATGCGTATTCGCCTGAAGTATGTTGGCCTTGTGCTTTTAGTACCGCTTTTATAGCACGATGCACTACTAAGTCGGGGTAACGACGAATTGGTGAAGTAAAGTGCGCATAAGCAGATAAGGCTAAACCAAAGTGGCCTATGTTATCTGGTTGATACACAGCTTGCTTCATTGAGCGCAGCAGCATGGTTTGAATAAGCTCTGCTTCTGGGCGATCGCCTAAACGAGCTAGCACTTGAGTAATTTCTTTAGGTGTTGGCTCGTCGCTTAACGTGCTCTCAATACCAAGTTCGCCTAAAAACTTAGTAAAGTTACCTAGTTTTTCGCTATCTGGCTCGTCATGCACACGAAATAGCGTGCTGGCTTCGTGTTTTTCAAGTAATTTAGCCGCCGATACGTTGGCTAAAATCATACATTCTTCAATAAGTTTGTGCGCATCGTTACGAATAACCGGCACTATCGATTCTATTTTACGCTGTGCGTTAAATACAAAACGAGTTTCGAGAGTTTCAAACTCAATTGCACCACGCTCTTGGCGAGCCGATTTAAGCGCTAAATACATTTGCTGTAAATCGGTTAAATGTGGCACTACATGCGCATATTCTTTACGTAGTTTTTCATCGTTTTGTAAAATGGCATTTACTTTGGTGTAAGTTAAACGTGCATGCGAATTCATTATCGCTTCGTAAAACTTATAACCCGAAAGCTTGCCCGAATCTGACACTGTCATTTCGGCAACCATACATAAGCGGTCAACTTCAGGGTTAAGCGAACATAAGCCGTTAGACAATACTTTAGGCAGCATAGGAATTACTTGCTCAGGAAAATACACTGAGTTACCGCGCTCTATGGCTTCTTTGTTTAGCGGGGTGTTCATACCTACGTAATGCGACACATCGGCAATAGCAACCCATAAACGCCAACCACCTGACTTTTTAGGCTCACAATAAACGGCATCATCAAAGTCGCGTGCGTCTTCGCCATCTATGGTTACTAAAGGTAGGTCGCGTAAATCTACGCGGTTTTGCTTGTCAGCCTCGTCAACAAATTCGCCAAGGTGGGCTACTTGCGCTTCAACTTCTTCAGGCCAAACGTGCGGAATATCGTGGTTACGCAGGGCAACTTCTATTTCCATACCTGGGGCTAAATGCTCGCCAAGTACGTCAATTACTTTACCTACCGCGTTCATATTTCGGGTGGGGTTTTGCGTTATTTTAACTTGCACCATTTGGTTATGGCGCGCGCCGTTTTCGCTTCCCGGTAAAATCATTATGTCTTGGGTAATACGCGGATCTTCGGCAACCACAACGGCAATACCATGCTCAACAAAATAGCGGCCAACAATAGGCGCTCGCTCGTTGGTAAGTACTTTTATAATACGTGCATCGCATTTTGAGCCAGAGCCACGTTTAGTGCCTTTAGCAAGTACAATGTCGCCATGTAACACCATGTTCATTTGGTGCTTAGCAATAAACCAATCTTTATTCTCGCCTTCAACTTCTAAAAAGCCAAAACCGTCTCTGTGGCCTACTACTTTGCCTTTAGTTAAACCGGCTTCGTCAATTAGGGCGTAACATTTATGCTTATTAAAATACAGCTGACCGTCACGTTCCATAGCACGAAGGCGGCGTTTAAATGCGATTTGCCGTTCTTCATCGTTTACCGCTAGTTCTTCACATAACTGTGCATAGTTAGCAGGTTTTGAACGCTCTTGAAGGTGAGTAAGTATAAACTCACGGCTAGGGACTGGGTTTTCGTACTTTTCTTGTTCTCGACTGAGATTTGGATCTTGGTTTGACATTCACTATCTTGTTAGTTTGGTTATGTAGGTATTTTAACCCATATAGCTAAAATGAGACAGGTAAAAGCTATTAAACTTTTAATAAAGCACTTTTACCTTACTTTTTGTATTTAAAAACTTAGCCTAACCGGGCTTAACCCGCCCTTAATTTTGTGGCGGGTTTATTCTGCTATAAGTTAAAATTAGTAACTAAAATTAGTAGCTCAAACAAACTCATTAAGGCCTGTTTGACGTTAAGTTAGAATTATTTTTGCTGTAAATTTTTCCATAACAATTTACTGATATTATCGATAAAGATCGGATCTTCTGTTTCCATGGTTAACACTATTTGTTTATTCATTTGGGTTTTATTTTGAGCGTAAATCCAACGGTTTTTATTAAACTGTTGTGCAAAGCCCAGCGCACCTGCTTGTAATTGAGCTTCATCGGCAAAAATAGCTTCTACTACTTTGTTATCTAATAACTCTTGTGCCCCTACTCGCATACCCGACATAGCTAAACGGTTAAAAAAGGCTTGTGGAATAGCTTTATTAATAATAGGAAACATTGAGGGTAAAAATGGCACCATCACATCGACTTCAGGAAAACAAAAAAATCCTTTATCAGATTTCATTAGCCTAAAATCACAAGCGCAGGCCAATACTGCACCATTACCAAAAGTATGGCCGTTTAACGCGGCAATAATCGGCATAGGAAACGTAACAATGCGTTTTAATAACGCGGTTACATCGCTCATAAAGCCGGCAATTGTTTCTGGGGTATTACTCGTATTAGCCATCCACTCTAAATCGATTCCCAATGACCAATTTTTTTCACTGTTAGATGTAAGCACCACCGACTTAATATTTTTATCGGCTTCTATTTGATCAAGATGCTGATTAAACTCAGCCAAAAACTCTGGATTATGGCGGTTTTCGGGGGTATTCATGGTTAAAACGGCCGTGCTTTCTTCGGTTTTTATTGCTATAAAACGTGTCATTTATTCCCTCATTTTTCATTATTTTAATTATTAATGCTGTTTCAGCAGCGCGTTTTTGTTATTAATACACTCAAGCTTGGTTTAGTGTTTTTACGCACAACTTTACAAATAAACGTTTAATTCCTGTATTTATCAATTTTAAACGCAGTAACCTACTAACGAGTGTAAGCTAAACGAATATTAAAAGTAAATTCGATTTTAGTTACATTACCTTAAATACAACTAACTTTGCTTACATTTGTCACGAAAACTCAAAAACTCATCTTAACCATTGTCTGCAATATTTAGATGAGCCAACATAAGGAAATAACATGCAGTCGCAACAGCAAAGTTTAATTTACCTACACATTGCCGTATTACTCTTTGGCGGCACTGCGCTATTTGCAAAGTTAATTGGTTTAAATGCACTCGACATTACCGTGTATCGTGCAGCCATAGCCGGCATCGCTATTTTTATTTTGCTCGGCATGCAAAAAAAGCCGATTAAGCTAAACCAAGGTAAAGATTACTTAATTGCCCTGTTACTCGGTGTGGCAGTAGGCATACATTGGGTAACTTATTTTGCGGGAATGCAACTTGCTGGGATCACCATTGGTATGTTGGCTTTTTTTAGCTACCCGGTAATAACCGTGTTTTTAGAACCGTTTTTTCATAAAAGTAAGCCCAAAGCAAAAGACATTATTAGTGCGGCGGTAGTGTTAATCGGCATTTATTTATTAATACCTAATGCAAATTTAGGGAATGATGTAACACTTGGGGTGATCACTGGGGTTATTTCGGCGTTCTTTTTTGCCATTCGTAATATCATTCATAAGCGCTATTTTAATCAATACGGTGGCCCGCAAACCATGTTTTATCAAACCTTGGTTGCCAGCCTAATGCTTTGCGCGTTTATTGAAGTGCCTATTTATGCGACCACTAATCACGATTTGGTGCTTATTTTAGTTGCGGGAGTTATATTTACCGCAGCTCCACACTCATTATTTGCTGCCAGTTTAAAGCATTTATCGGCGGCAACCGCGGGGCTAATTGCTTGCCTTCAGCCACTTTACGGCACATTATTAGCTATTATTATTTTGCATGAGCGCCCCTCTATCGCCACTTTTATTGGTGGTGCATTAATTGTTAGCGCTGCTTGTTTTGAAACTTGGTCTATTGCACGGAAATCACGCCAATGAAAGTATTTGCCCATCGCGGTGCCAGTGGGCACTTTCCAGAGAACACCCAAAGCGCCATTATGGCGGCCTTACAAATAGGCGTTGACGGCATTGAAGTAGATGTACAAAGCGCACTTGATGATTACATGATCATTCACGACACTTGGCTTGATAGAACCACTAACGGCGTAGGTAAAGTGTGTAACTTTACTGCTGCTCACATTATGCAACTCAATGCTGGTAATGGCGAAAAAGTACCAACTTTACAGCAACTTTTTGATTGGAATAATAATCAAACACTCTTAAATTTAGAGCTAAAACATACTTTTAATCTTGAACAGTTTGCTACTCAAGTTGAAAAAAACATTACAGAAAAACGCATATCAGCAGATAACATTTTAGTGTCGTCGTTCGATCATCATCAACTAGCCTGGTTAAAAAAACGCTTACCTTGGCTAAAAATGGGTGCACTAACGTCATCTATACCAATTAATTATGCAAAGTTTGCTGAAGACTTAGGCGCGTACAGTGTTCATGTAGATAAAAACTTTATAAATAAAGCCTTTGTAGATGATGCAAAACAACGTGGTTTAATAATTTATGCGTACACTGTAGACAAACAACAAGATATAAAGCTGATGCTAGATTTAGGTGTGGATGGTATTTTTACAAATTATCCGGCACAAACTAAAGCTTACTTAGGTGATTAATAATAACCAAATGGTCTGTACATAATGAGTAGCTATATGCGAATTTATAATTTTTTAGAAAAAACACTTTTTTTTACCTTAACGCGCAAAATTGTGGGTAATTTAAGTTTTGTATTTTTATTTCAGGCTATTACTTTATTTTGGCTGTATGAAAGCTTAACCCTAAACCAACAAAGTACTGGGTTATTTTGGGCATTAGCTTTAGTGATTGTGGCTGGCTTTATTTTCACCCTATTTTATATGCGATTTTTAATGGTGCGCCCAGTCAAGGCAATGCGCGACACGCTAATAAATATAAACCAGCAAGATGCAGACTTATCGGCAAAGTTACCCCATTTTACTTATGATGAGTTTCGTGAACTAAGCGAGCAATACAATCTTTTTACTACTCATTTAAATCAGCTACTAAACACAACCTACAATAGCGCCCAAGCAGGCGTGCAAAGTATCGAGCAAGCAACTCAGTCTATGCAACGTACTGAACAATTAAGCGGACAACAAATACATTTAAGCCATACCATTATAAATGCCAGCAACCAAATAGCGCAGAGCTTACAAAATATAGTAAGCAATACCGACAGCGTGCATAAAATAAATAGTGAGCATTTAAATTTTGTTAAGCTTTCGGCAACAGAGTTGTCGGCCTTAGTGCAACAAGTAAAATTAATAACCGATATGCTAACCGGCTTTTCGGCAACTATTTCAGGCTTAAAAGAAAACAGTGAAAACATTCGTAGCATTTTAAAAATGGTGGAAGAGTTTTCTGATCAAACCAATCTACTAGCCCTAAATGCCGCCATTGAAGCAGCAAGAGCCGGTGATGCGGGACGTGGTTTTGCGGTAGTTGCCGATGAAGTGCGTACTCTTTCAATTAAGGTAAGTGGTGCAACGCGGCAAATTAGTGATTTTATAAACCAAATGAACGAGCTAGTAAACGAAACAAATAAAGAGTCAGAGCAATTAATTACTCACTCACACAATGCGCAAAAATCAATTAATAGTACTTCTAATGGTTTTACTAATATGCTTACTGAATTTGAGCATAACCAGCAACAGTTACAACAAATTGCCGAGGCTGTGCACTTACTTGAGCAAACACAAAATCAAACCCACCAATCGGTAGAGCATATTGTAGCGCTTGGCGAGCAAGCCAAACAAACCATAGATACAGCACTTAATGATTGCCAACAATCACAAACCCTCAGCCAACAAACACAACAACAACTAAAACGCTTTGTGCAGTAATACCTATTTTATTAAAAATAGGTATTTGCTAACAAGCTTATGGGTATAACAAGCGTTTTACCCATAAGCTAAATATGTTAAATTACCCAGCTATTTATTTAACCGTGTGATGCATGTGAGCGACGCAGTTCCTGATTATAAAAACCTTGCCCAACAAATTAAAGCGTGGGGACAAGAGCTTGGCTTTAGCGAAGTAGGTATTACTGATATAGACTTAAGCAAGCATGAAACGCAGCTGCAACGTTGGCTCGACGCCGGCTACCATGGCAATATGGATTACATGGCCGCTCATGGTATGAAACGCGCTCGCCCTGCTGAGTTAGTGCCAGGAACGCAGCGTGTTATTTCGGTAAAAATGAATTACCTGCCCCCCGATGCAGGTTTTGCCAAAACCCTTAAAAACTCAGAAAAAGCGTATATAAGTCGCTATGCTCTTGGCCGCGACTACCATAAATTAATGCGTAATCGCTTAAAAAAATTAGGCCAAAAAATAGAGCTCGAAATTGGCGAATACGGTTTTAGGCCTTTTGTCGACTCAGCCCCGGTACTTGAGCGCCAACTTGCTGAAAAAGCAGGCTTGGGCTGGCGCGGTAAACACTCATTACTTATTAATAAAGAAGCCGGTTCTTGGTTTTTTTTAGGTGAGTTATTTGTTGATTTACCGCTGCCCATAGATGCAGAAAACACCTTTGAAGGCTGTGGTAAATGCGTAGCTTGTATAACGCTATGCCCAACTGGCGCTATTGTTGAGCCCTACGTGGTAGATGCACGTAAGTGTATATCGTACTTAACCATTGAGCTACAAGGCCCTATTCCAGAGCAATACCGAACATTATTAGGTAACCGCATTTATGGTTGTGACGACTGCCAATTAGTTTGCCCGTGGAATCGTTATGGCCAACTTACCGACGAAAATGATTTTCATCCGCGCACCCAATTAAAAGATAAAGACCTGCTTGAGCTGTTTGCTTGGGATGAAGCCACTTTTTTAAAAAACACCGAAGGCAGCCCTATTCGTCGTATTGGCCACGAGCGTTGGTTGCGTAATTTGGCTGTAGGCTTAGGTAATGCTGAATTTAGCCCTAGCATTATTCATGCCCTAGAAGATAAAAGCTTAGCTTGCAGTGAACTGGTTTTAGAGCATATAAATTGGGCGCTGCAACAGCAACGCAATAAGCAAGGTACTATACTGCGTAAAACCGCAAGGCTTATCAGAATTGTTGAAAAAGGCCTACCCCGCGACGCTTAAATGTTTAGGTGTGGAGTAAGCACTTTTAATTAATCGCTACGGTTATAGGTGCTTACCAAAAATAGTTAAGCTGTAAGGGTTATTATCCATAATGGCCACCTGTGGTAACTCGCCCCACACACTAAAATTAAAGTATTTAAATAGTTTAATACTGGGTAAATTATGACTAAAAATGAACCCTAGCAGCACTTTAATGTTAAGTTGCTTAGCTTGCGTTTGGGCAAACTCCATTAGTGTTTTACCTAAACCTTTGCCTTGTGCTTTAGCGGTAATATAAATACTTATTTCTACCGTGCCTTCGTAAGCTACGCGCCCATAAAACGGTTTATAACTAAGCCATGCTAACACTTGGTCATTTTCAGAATATACATAAATTGGCCGTAGAGAAGTGTGACTATCAAACCAAGCTTGCTTGTCGGTAACGCTTACCTCTTCGGTATCGGCGGTAACCATTCTGCTGGCAATGGTTTCGTTATAAATTGCGACTATAGTTTTTAAATCTTCTGGGCGTGCTAAACGGATTGTCATAAGGTCTAGATAAGGTTGATCAGTTGCGTTTATATTAGCGTATCATTGAGGCTATAAACAATATGTAACCTTTTAACTTTAGGCATTAAAAATGATAAAAATAATATTATTAGCATTAATGGCGTTACTTTTACCCACATTAGCTCAAGCGCAAAGCACGGCTGAGCACCCCATTAAAAAACAAAATAACTGCCAAGACTTTACTAACGTTACTTTGCGTAAACTACGCTCAAAAGAGTTTGTTAACTTATGCCAATTTGAAAACCAACCGCTGCTAATTGTTAATACAGCGAGTAACTGTGGCTTTACGCCGCAATTTGCAGGGCTTGAAGCGGTTTATAATAAATATAAAGATCAAGGCTTAGTGGTATTGGGATTTCCTTCTGATGATTTTTTTCAAGAAGAAAACAACGAGCAAGACACCGCCAAAGTCTGCTTTGTTAATTACGGGGTTACTTTCACTATGTTTGCCACCAGCGCAGTGCGCGGCAGCGATGCAAACCCTATTTTTAAACACTTAAATAGCCAAACCAGCTCACCTAATTGGAATTTTTATAAGTATTTAGTGTCTGCTGATCGTAAAACAATTACGCGCTTTAACAGTAAAGTAGCCCCCGAATCAGAAAAACTAACTGCAGCAATTGAAGCGACATTAGCTATTAACTAGGTTAAAACCGTTACAATTAGTTTAAACTAACTAAAACACACGTTAGTATGATCAAAAAACAACCAGATTAATTTTTAGGAGATTTTATGACAGTGGCAAGCGCAAGACATATATTAGTAGATAGTGAAGCACAGTGTTTAGATTTAAAAGAAAAAATTGAACAAGGTGAAGACTTTGCTGTGTTAGCAAAAGCACACTCTAACTGTCCTTCAGGTCAAGATGGCGGTGCTCTTGGTGAGTTTGGCCCAGGTATGATGGTGCCAGAGTTTGATAAAGTGGTGTTCTCTGCGCCAATTAATCAAGTACAAGGCCCAGTACAAACACAGTTTGGTTACCATTTACTTGAAGTAACCAGCCGTTCAGAGTAACTTATTCTGTACTGTAAATTTTGAAAAAAGCCGCTTATGCGGCTTTTTTATGGAGTAATTATGCAACTATTTGGTTCTGTTACCTCGCCTTATGTACGCCGTATTAGAATATGGGCGCTGGAAAATAACTGTGATTTAGAGTTTATTAATCTGGATATTTTTTCAGCGCAAGATCGCCCAACTATGGTGAGCAAAAACCCAGCACGCAAAATCCCTATTCTCGTAGATGGCAATTTAACCCTTAGTGATTCAAACTCAATACTGCGTTATTTACTTGAAAAAACAGCACAGCCAAAATTAACTTGGCCGCAAGAGCACTTACTTACCACTATTAATGCCTGTAATGACTCTTTAGTGGAAATGCTTTTATGCCAGCGCTCTGGTTTTGATACGCAAAGTGATGCGTTATTTTTTAATTTGCAAAACGAACGTATTGTTGAAACATTACACTTTTTAAATGATCATTTAACTGATGATGAATTTAAAGGCTGTGAATACCTCAACATCAGTTTATACTGCCTGCTTGATTGGATTTGCTTTCGTGAACTAACCGACATTAGTCAGCATTCAGCGCTTGTTGCTTTTTATGAGCAATATGGCCAACGCCAAGCAGCAATAAATACCAGTCCTAGTCATTAATTTAAAAAGGTAAACACATGAGCGATATCGAGATTGAATCAGAACTAGTCAACTTTGTTGAAAAAGTACGTATGAGCGAAGTAATTTGGGCACTAGGTGCAGAAGATAATGGCTTTGTAGTGTGTGATTCAAATCAATTTGACGAGACTGACGTATTACTACTTTGGGAAAGCGAAGCGGCTGCTAAAGCTCAGTGTAAAGACGAGTGGAAAGAGTACAGCCCAGTAGAAATTGGCCTTGATGAATTTTTAGATGAATGGGTTGAAGACCTAAACGAAGACAATGCTTTAGTTGGCCTTAACTGGAATGACGACCAAGTATGCGTAGAAATTGAACCAGTAGGTTTAGCACGCGCATTAAGTGAATAATTCACTATAGCTTAATTAATAAAGCATAAAAAAAGCCAACTGCATTCGTGCTAGTTGGCTTTTTTGTTTTAATTAATTAGGTATAAGTATTTATACCCAAAACATACTCGCATCTTGCTATGTTTTGGGTATAAAATGTATTTTGTCATTATTTTCAAGGTACACCGTTGAAAACCCATCTTGGTCGCCGTCCTTTTTCAGCTATGGAGCTGCACACACTTTACACTGGCTATATTTATGGCGATATGCGCGTGGTGCGTGAACAAGCAAAACATTGGCATTTTTGGTTGCCATTAATTGCTTACTATACGGGCGCTTATAGTGACGAAATAGGCTGTTTAACACTTGATGACTTAACTGTTGAGCAAAATATTTTATGTTTTAGTTTTCATACCCACGGAAAAATAAAACCGCGACTTATTCCTGTACATCAAGCGCTAATTAATGCTGGCTTTAACGACTATTTAGCATTTATAAAAAGCCAAAACCAACAGCGATTAATGTTCGACTTGCCAGCTAAAACCGGTCGCTACAGCGAAAAAGTTCGCATTTGGTTTAGCGGCGAAGGCGAGCGCGCTGGTTACTTACAAAAATGTGCAATTCCAAACATTGACCAACTCGGAATGAAAACCGCTATAAGTAGCCTGCGGCTTAACTTTGAGCAGCAAGTACGTATTTATGCACTGCAAGCCAACTCTAAAGACGCGTTTAATTATTTAATGGGCTTTAACGAATACCCACACCCAAATTATAGCAATGTAGCAGTGTTAAATAGCATAATTGGGCAAATTCGCGTTATTAACTCACAACTGCATTGGCAGCGCTTTATCAATCGCGATAGTCACTGACAAACTTTGTTACTCTTTACTCGTCCAAATCCGGGGTTATTCGATTACTCCATAAAAGAAAGCTGCTAGGATATCCGCATATAATACCGTTTCTATTGAGGTAGCGTGGTAACGCTGTCTGCTTTAGTCATTTATAACAATAATAAACTAGGGATACTATGTTTCTTAAAAGCCTCTTAACCGTAAGTGTTGCATTCGCGATGAACGCAGCAAATGCTAACGAATTCGTAATTGAAAAACTCGCAAAACCAAGCAGTCAATCAGTGTCGTTAACACTCGATCCAAGCCAAGATACCTTTACTGGAATGACTGAAATTATTTTAGAAGTACTCAAGCCAACTAACTACATAGAACTAAACGGCGTGGCTTACGCAACTAAAATGGCACAATTACTTGGCGAGCAAAATTGTGACTTAAACAGCGAAATGCTCAAAACCGGTAAAGTAAAATTTAGCTGTGATGAGCAAATTCAGCCGGGTAAATACACCTTAAAAATTGATTTTTCAGCGCCATATAATCGCCAAAGTGTTGGGCTATATAAAACCTTAGATCAAGGTACACCTTACTTATTTACTCAGTTTGAAATGAGTGATGCGCGCCGTGCATTTCCGGTGTTTGACGAGCCAAGCTACAAAATTCCATTTCAGCTCACTATTACCGCGCCTACCTCACAAAAAGTATATGCCAATACACCTGAGCTTAAAACTACAGTAAATGGCGACATGACCACCCACTTTTTTGATAAAACACCGCCTATTCCTTCTTATTTAGTAGCAATGGCTGTGGGCCCTTTTGAAGAGCTTAATGTTGAAGGTATGTCGGTGCCAGGGCGCGTAATTACCCCACAAGGTAAAATTCATTTAGCCCAGTACGCAAAAGAAAACATGCCAAAAGTACTAGGCGCACTTGAGGCGTATTTTGGTATTCCTTATGTGTATCAAAAACTAGATTCGGTGGCTGTACCTGAATTTCCGTTTGGTGCCATGGAAAACTCAGGACTTGTAACCTACCGAGAAGATATTTTATTGGTTGATTTAGCTGCCGCTACGCGCAGTAAAAAACAACGCAATGTGTCTATTATTGCTCACGAACTTGCACACCAATGGTACGGTAACTTAGTCACTATGAAGTGGTGGAACGATTTATGGTTAAACGAAGCGTTTGCTAGTTGGATGGCGGCAAAAATTACCAAGCAACTAAACCCTGAATTTGAATCGCACCTAGATTTACCACAAAATAACGTTATGCCACTTGATGCGCGTTTGAGTACTAAACCAATTCGTAAACCAATTAAAACCGAAGCCGATATTATGGATGGTTTAGGCCTTGCTTATAGCAAGGGTAGCTCGGTACTTGCTATGGTTGAAAACTGGATAGGTGAAGAGGCCTTTCAAAAAGGTATTCAAAATTACTTAAAAGAATTTTCCTATAAAAATGCCGAAGCTGCCGATTTATGGCAAGCACTTGGCAAAGCTTCTAATAAAGATGTAGCGAGTGTTTTAAAATCGTTTATTGAGCAATCTTCCTACCCACTGATTAAAGTAGCTCAGCAAGGTAGTAAAATAACTATATCGCAAAGTCGCTTTGTAAATGCCGGTGTTGATGCGCCTGAGCAATTATGGAATGTGCCTGTTGCAATTAAATATGGCGCGGGCGATAAAGTAAAAACAGCGAACGTATTACTTAATAAACAAAGCCAAACGCTAGATTTAGATTTTGCACCCGAGTGGATTTATCCCGATCAAGGCGCATTGGGTTATTACCGCTGGGTGATGGACGATGCACAGTTTAGTGCGCTTATCGACAATGCTGCTGACAAGCTAGATGACCGCGAACGTTTAGCGTTATTATCTGCTACCGATGCACTACTTGATGCTGGTGTTATATCGGCCGCTAAGTTAATGCAAACGCTTGAAGTATTTATAAGCGACAGCCACCCTCGCGTTGCTAATACCGCGCTGGGCTATTTAGTATCGCAACAACGCACCTTTAAAGACGATAGCAATAAAGACTTATGGCCTAAATTTATTCGTGGTGCAGTAACCCCTGCGGCTAAAAAATATGGCTTAGAGGCAAAAGTAGGTGAAGATGGCGCTATTTCACAACTTCGAGCTGCGGTTGTATCGCGTTTAGGTTTTGATGGCGAAGATCAAAATGTGATCAATAAAGCAAAACAGCAAACTCAGGTTTATTTAAACGATCCACAAAAAGTAGACCCGTACTTAGCAGGTACTTATTTAACTTTAGCTGCTTTTAACGGCGATAAAGCGTTGCTTGATCAATTTATGGCAACCTTTAAAACCACCAAAGATCCACAAGTACGTACTAATATGCTCTCGGCTATGGGCTACTTTGCAAAACCTGCACTGCAAAAAGCAGTATTGGCTTACAGCTTAACAGATGAAGTAACCGCATCCGACATGCGCACTATTTTAGCAGGACAAAGCTATACTGATGAGCGCCAAGCGCTGTTTATTGACTGGGTTTACAGTAATTACGATAAAGTAACAGCAAGCTTACCGCCGTTTTTTATCCCTAACCTACCGTATTTTACAACTGCAAATTGTGATGCAAATAGCTTTGCCACAACACAAAGCTTCTTTAATACTAAGTTAGCTGAAATACCAGGTTACGCTCGTACTTTAAGTAAACTAGAAGAAAGCACTAATGATTGTATTGCACTGAAAAATCGTGAGCTTGAATCGGTTAATAACTTCTTAAAAGGTAAGTAGCTATATTAGGGTTCTAGGTTTTATTTTAGAGCCTAGAGCTGATAACAAAACCAAGCTTCGTAGCTAATAATTTACTGCGAGCTTGGTTTGTTTTTTACTAATACCTAGCATTTTGCGCTGTGGTGTTAAATTTACCAGGCTTTAAAAAAGCGCGGTATACTGCCTTGCCTACTTATAACCTAAACCCAGCTTGGCCGATATTTTGTTAAATCTGAAGCCTGAAAGCTGATTTATAAACCTTTACTATTACCCACCTAAAATCATCGTTAGTTTAGCAATAAAATCTTTTGCTGCTTGCTCAGAGTTTATTTTAAACGCGACACCATAATGAATCGGCTGTGCACTTTTATAAATGCGCGTAGGAAAACGCGTCATTTCGCTACTATGAAAATAACCCTGAGTACGCACTACCCCATCAATATCGGTAAAATCATCACTAAACACTTCAAATGCTGGGCGAATTATAATTTTACCTTTGCCGCCTTCACTGTGCGTGTAAAACGCTTCTTTTGAATTAACTAACATGTATTCGGCAATATTCTTTATTTTAAAATTACTTCTACACTCTAATTTAATTAGCTGCTCAGTAAGCTCGTCTGCACTATAAGCCACGTTGTAATCCCTATTAGTTAAATTTGCGCATAACCTTAACGCATACGCATTATAAAGTCTGAAATTTATTTAAATTAGTCCTCAGCTACATCACAAACAAAAGCAAGTTTGTCGTTGTTATAACTCATACGGGTAATATTGGTATGGCAATAGGGTGTTAAATCCAGCCATTGCGATACAGTGTTATTGCCACTAAGGTTACGTTGGTAAACACGGTTGTTAAGCGCATAAGCCAGCGTACTGTCGTCTTTTAAGATAAAGTCTTGTACTTGTAGCGGCAATCTAAGTAAGTTTTCTACCTGCTTAGTTTGTGGATTAAAACGCGCTACAATATGTTGCTCATTTTGGGTGTAACTAAATATAAACTGCGCCATTGTATGATTGTAAATAAGCGTACGACCAATGTTTTTTGCCACAACTTGCCCTTTTGCCGCTGCAACCAAGCTATATTGTAATGTATGTGGCTCACCTAAAATAAACATTACTAAATCGTTATTTATACCCCATGCGTGATATCCCACTGGCTCTATCCAGTCAAAAATACGACTTGCTGCAACTTCGCTATCAAGCGGATATTGCCATAGCTTTTGCTTGCCATTGGCCTCTACCACAATTGCCGATAAGCTTTGTTTATTTGGCATTACGGTTGGTGAGTATTCGCTTACTGGCGTATTGGTTATATTAATAATTTGTTTTGTTGCAAAGTCGTAGTAAGCAATATCGGTTTGGCTTTGCTCAATACTTAATACTTCATGGGTAAAGTAAACACCATTATTGTGTATATGAGGCTGATTATTATAACTATCACTGTCGCTCACAATAGTAACTTGCAGGCCATAAGGAGTATTTAAATCGGCTAATAATACTTGGCTTTTGGGCATACTTGCCTGTGCTACTGAGAGCGTTAAAGCGCTTATTGAAAACAACCCTAGTAGTGGTTTTAAAAATTTCATGCTCTATCTCGTTTTATTTTTAAGCACCCCATGATAACGTTATTTGCTGATTACGTCACTTGACCTAGACCAGCAACATCTTTATAACTAACCGGGTCTTATAAAAGAGAATTAATATGTCAGCTAAACATCCTATTATTGCAATAACCGGCTCTTCAGGTGCGGGGACAACTACCACCACGAATGCAATTAAACATATTTTTCGTAGCCTTAACATTAGTGCGGCTTTTATCGAAGGGGATAGCTTTCATCGTTACACTCGCCCTGAAATGGAAAAAAAAGTACGTGACGCGCAACAAGAAGGCAAACATATTAGCTACTTTGGCCGCGAAGCCAACGACTTTGGTTTACTAGAAACCCTATTTGATAGCTACGGTGAAACCGGCCAAGGTAAACTGCGTCGTTATTTACATACCTTTGACGAAGCGGTCCCTTACAACCAATTGCCCGGCACATTTACTCCGTGGCAAAACCTAGAGCAAAATACCGATTTATTATTTTACGAAGGATTGCATGGCGCTGTTGTAGATCAAGAGCACAATGTGGATGTAGCAAAACATGTAGATTTACTTATTGGTATGGTGCCCATTATCAACCTTGAGTGGATCCAAAAGCTGATCCGCGACACCTCTGATCGTGGTCACTCACGCGAAGCGGTAATGGGATCTATAGTGCGCAGTATGGACGATTATATTAACCATATTACTCCACAATTTTCACGCACCCATATTAACTTTCAACGAGTCCCTACCGTAGATACCTCTAACCCGTTCAGCGCAAAAGACATTCCATCACTCGATGAAAGCTTTGTGGTGATCCGCTTTAGGGGCATTGAAGATGTCGATTTTCCGTACTATTTACAGATGATCCAAGGTAGCTTTATGTCGCGTATTAATACCTTGGTAGTGCCTGGCGGTAAAATGGGCTTGGCAATGGAGTTGGTACTTACCCCACTCATTAAAGATATTATTTTAAAAAAACGAGCATTAGAAAACCTAGCACCACTGGATTTACCTATTTGATATTGGATAACCCACTGCCCTTTTTTGTTAAAGCCAACTCACGTACACTGCTGATTTTGCTTAAAGTGAGATCAGCATGTCGCAACCATTAAAAGTTATTGTGGGCTCTAAAAACCCAGTAAAAATAAATGCTGCTAAGTGCATTTTTAGCATATATTTTCCAGAGCGTGACATTGACTGCCAAGGTGTAAATGCTCCCTCGGGTGTGCCTGATCAACCTATTGGTGAAGAGCAAACTCGCATTGGCGCACAAAACCGAGTGAATTACTGCAAAGAGCACTACCAAGCCCACTATTATGTGGCCATGGAAGGCGGTGCAGAGCAATTTAGTTACGGTGCCGCAACCTTTGCCTATGTAGTTATCGATAACGCGGTAAATCAAGTTGTAGGACGCAGTAGCAACCTACCTTTGCCGCAAATACTGTATAACGCATTACTTAATGGTGCAGAGCTTGGCGATGTTATGGATAAGACTTTTAATACCACCAATATAAAGCAGCAAGGCGGCGCTATTGGTTTACTCACTAATAACCACGCCACCCGCGAAAGTACCTATACTCAGGCACTTACTTTGGCCATGGCACCTTTTTTACATTCAGCGCTTTATTGCCAAACAAATTAATTTTAGGAAGTTTAATGAAATACAGTTACGTGCTGTTTGATGCAGACGAAACCTTGTTTAGATTTGATATTTTAGCGGGCATGACTCGCATGTTTAAAACATATAACGTAGATTTTAGCCAAGCCGACTATCTTCATTATCAAAAAACCAATAAGCAACTATGGGTTGATTACCAAAATGGCGACATTAGTGCCGACTACTTGCAGGTTACTCGCTTTAGCGAATGGGCTACTAAACTAAATGTGCCAGCAAAAGAGCTTAATGATGCATTTTTAGATGCTATGGCAGAAATATGCGAGCCGCTACCCGGTGCCATAGAGCTGTTAAATAAACTTAAGCCCCACGCTAAGTTAGGTATTATTACTAATGGTTTTGCACGTTTACAAACCGTGCGCCTTGAGCATACTGGTTTAAAAGATATGTTTGAATGGTTAGTCATTTCTGAATTAGTGGGCATAGCTAAGCCTAATAAAGCTATTTTTGACCATACCTTTGAATTAATGGGTAACCCAGATAAAAGCCAAATATTAATGGTTGGCGATACTGCCACAAGCGATATTTTAGGCGGTAATAATGCGGGGATTGATACCTGCTGGTTACAACACCCAAACGAGCAGTTGCCCGAGGGTATAAAGCCTACCTATACCGTTACTCATTTGAAGCAGTTAAAAAGTATTTTAGAGCTGTAGGTAGCTACGCACTTAAAGTATTTTCAATAGGCAAAAAAAATGACGCTAATTAGCGTCATTTTTTATAACTGTGTGAGCAATAAATTAGGCTGGCGCTAATTCAAGGCCGGGTGCAGGCATCGTTACAGGCGTTTCAAAGGTTGCCCACTCCCATGCTGACTCAGTAGCCATTAATTTACGTAGTAATTTATTATTTAAATCGTGACCCGATTTAAATGCAGTTACTTTACCTAAAATGTTATGACCTGTCATAAACATGTCACCAACACAGTCTAATATCTTATGCTTAACAAACTCATCGCTGTAGCGTAAACCGTTTGGATTTAACACTTTAAACTCATCAAGTACTACTGCGCTATCCATGCTGCCACCTAATGCTAGGTTGTTAGCATGCATATATTCAATGTCTTTCATAAAACCAAAAGTACGTGCACGGCTAATTTCTTCAATAAAGCTTTTCGTCGTAATATCTAAACCAATACGTTGGCGACTTTCATTGATAGCTGGGTGATCAAAGGCAATTTCAAAGTCGATATGAAAACCGTCATACGGTTCTAACTCGGCCCATTTATCGCCTTCTTCAATACGTACTTTTTCTTTAATACGAATAAAGCGTTTTGCTGCATTTTGCTCTTCAATACCGCCTTTTTGTAACAAATAAATGAATGGTAATGCACTACCATCCATTATTGGCACTTCTGAGCTATCTAATTCTACAATTAGATTATCAATACCCATTGCAGCAACAGCGGCAATAAGATGCTCAGTAGTTGATAAGCGAACACCATCTTTGTTAATTAAACAGGTACATAATTGCGTATCACCAACGGCTTCAGGTGTTGTTTCAAAATCAACAACCGGATCAAGGTCGACACGACGAAATACAATCCCAGTATTTGCGCTCGCAGGTCGGAGAGTTATTGTGACCTTCTCACCTTTATGAAGTCCAATTCCTATGGCTTTGACTACTTGTGCAATCGTTCGCTGTTTAATCATAGGTTCGCTCACTTAAATTCAGTTACAGTTAGACGGCGGATACTAACATAAATACGCCGCAATTGCAATATTCGTTCACATTTCAAACGAAATACTGTTTATATTAATCAGCTTGTTTACGTAAAAAAGCAGGAATATCAAAATAATCTCCGCCTTCTGACTTATCTGATTTTTTGTTACTTGGCGCTGCAGCACTCGTTGTGCTTTTGTTAGCACTAGATGAAGTTGTTTTTTCGTTACTTTCAACTTGCGTCTTTGCTGTGTTTTCTTCAGCGCTTGTGCCTTGGCTTGCAAAGCTTGGTACGTACATGCTGCTACTTTGGTTTGAAGTGCTGGCTACATCAGAACCTGATGCTTTTTTAAAGCCATTATCAACAATGCCAAACTGCGGACGACGATCGCCACCTAAGCCAGTTGCAACTACAGTTACACGTAATTCATCGGTCATTTCAGGGTCAATTACTGCACCTACAACCACAGTAGCGTTTTCTGATGCCAATGCTTTTACGTGGTTACCAACGATCTCAAATTCTTCAATCGCAATGTCCATACCCGCAGTAATATTAACCAAGATACCTTTAGCACCTGTTAAATCTACGTCTTCAAGTAATGGGCTTGAGATAGCCGCTTCTGCTGCTTCTTGCGCACGATCAGGACCTGATGCAGACGCTGTACCCATCATTGCAGGACCCATTGCTGACATTACTGTACGTACGTCGGCGAAATCCACGTTGATCAGACCAGAGCGAGTAATTAACTCTGCAATACCCTGAACCGCACCAAATAATACGTCGTTAGCTTTAGCGAAGGCATCTAAAAGTGTAGTCCCTTTTCCTAAAACTTTAAGCAGTTTATTGTTTGGAATTGTAATAAGTGAATCTACAATTTCTGACAATTCATTAATGCCTTGTTCAGCAGCTGCAGCTCGCTTTTTACCTTCAAAGTCAAAAGGACGTGTAACTACTGCTACGGTTAAAATACCAAGCTCTTTTGCAATTTTTGCCACTACAGGCGCTGCACCAGTACCAGTACCGCCGCCCATACCTGCTGCAATAAATACCATGTCGGCACCTTCAAGGCTGGCACGAATTGTATCAGCATCTTCTTCAGCTGATTGACGACCTATTTCTGGGTTTGCACCGGCTCCTAACCCAGAGGTTATTTGCGTGCCTAATTGTACAGTAACGTGCGCTGCTGAGTTACGTAATGCTTGTGCGTCTGTATTAGCAGCAATAAAGCATACGCCTTCAATTTGCTGTTTTACCATGTGCTCAACAGCGTTACCGCCGCCGCCGCCCACGCCAATTACTTTTATTACAGCTTCTTCGCTATGTTGTTCCATCATATCAAACATGTTTACTCTCCGACTTGAGTACTAAAACTCGCCTTGGAACCACTTAGTAATGCGGCTCCATAAATTATTATTCCCTTCTGCTTTCAACTTTTGTGCATTCATTGATTGCATGGTACGCCCGTATTGTAACAAACCAACAGCGGTTGCGTACGAAGGATCGTCCACATAGTCTGTCAAACCAACTATCCCAATTGGTTTGCCTATTCTTACCGGCATTTGGAAAATATCTTCTGCTACTTCCATTGCGCCGGCCATTTTAGCAGTTCCGCCTGTGATAACGAGACCTGCTGCAATTTGGTCTTCTAACCCTGAGCGACGAATTTCTTCCATCGCTAATTCAAATAATTCTCTAAATCTTGGCTCTACCACTTCCGATAATGTATGACGTGACATTAATCTAGCTGGGCGTCCGCCTACACTCGGTACTTCTATGGTGTCTTCATTACTGGCCATTTGGCTACTAGCACAGGCGTATTGTACTTTGAGTGCCTCTGCATGTGATATAGGTGTGCGAAATATTTTTGCTATATCGCCAGTTACTTGGTTACCCGCCACCGGAATAACCGCTGAGTGACGCAGTGCACCATTAATGTATATAGTGATATCCATAGTGCCACCACCAATATCAAGTACTGCTACTCCCAGCTCTTTTTCATCATCGGTCAGTACCGAGTAACATGAGGCAAGTGCAGTAAAAATAAGCTGGTCAACTTCAAGCCCACAACGCTGTACACATTTTTCGATATTTTTTGCCATATCGTTTGAGCACGTAATAATGTGAGCACGTGCTTCCATACGTACGCCGCTCATACCGAGTGGATTTTTAATCCCCTCTTGCATGTCGATACTGTATTCTTGTGGTAACGCATGTAGCATTTTACGCTCTGCTGAAATAGGCACTGAGCGGGCAATATGAATCACATTTTCAATGTCTTCATCGGTTACTTCGGTGTTGTTAATTGCTACTACACCGCTTTCGTTTTGGCATTGTATATGCTTGCCAGAGATACCAAGGTACACTGAGCTAATACGACAATCAGCCATCAATTCGGCTTCGTCTATGGCTCGGCGAATAGACTCAGATACTAAGTTTAAATCGTTTACGCCGCCTTTATCCATACCTCGGGATATCTGCGTGCCTACACCAACAATACTGAGTTTGTTGTCTGCGGTGATTTCACCTACCGTTGCAATCACTTTTGAGGTGCCAACGTCTAATCCAATCACTAGGTTTCTTTCTGCTGACTTAGTCATGCCTTACTCTTATTTTGTAATTGTTCTTCTTGCAATGGCTTAAAGCTGACTGCAAGGCCAGTATCGTAGCGTAAATCGATTGCATCTATTTGAGCATCTGCACGCTTTTCCATGCGTGGATAAACGTCTATAAAACGCTGTACACGCTTAGCTTTATCTTTGCGCCCTAAATTTAAGCGCACTCCATTATCTAGCCACAACTGCCATGAGAAACGCTCCGATAACGCTAAACTTTTTAACGTTAATGCGTTTACTTTTAGCATTTCGTCAAATTGCTGAAACGCAATCCATGCTTCTTGCTCACTGCCCTCTGGGCCATATAGTTGAGGTAAGTTTTTACTTAACTTATTACTTTTAGCTTCAAATGCATCGCCGTTTTGATTAAGTAACAAGTCACTATTCCAATGCGCAACAGCGCGGTGCTCAACTACATAAACTTGCAGTGTGTCGGGCCATTGTTTACGCACCGATACACTTGCCACCCAAGGTAAATCTTGTACCAATTGCTGTACATGCTTTACATTAAGGTCAAAAAAGCTAGTTAAATCTGCTTTTTTAATCGCCCTAATAATAGCGATTTCGTCGGTATATTTAGGATTACCCTGCACCATTAAGTGTTTAATTTGGGCATCTTTATTTTCTACCAACCAATCCGATACACCTGTAGTAATTTGCACTAAGCCGATTACGACAGCTAGAAAAAAACTCACCCCAAAAATTAGCGACCAGTTAAGTTGCTGTTTGATTTGTAGCGTTTTTTCTAAAAGGGGATGCATATTAAAGTGTTTGCTCCAAAATGCGAACAACTAATTGCTCAAAACTTGCACCATGTGCTTTTGCCGCCATAGGTACAAGCGACTTTTCGGTCATACCGGGTACTGTATTTACTTCTAATAAGTAAAAATCACCTTGCTGATCTTGCATTGCATCTACGCGTCCCCAGCCGCTAGCACCTACTAAATCAAATGCATCGAGTGCCATTGCTTGTAAGTGCTCGGTATCTGCAGGCGATAAATCTGCCGGGCAATGATACTGCGTGGTGGTTGCTTGATATTTAGCTTGGTAATCATAAAAACCATTGGGGGTTGTCATTTCGATTACTGGCAACACTTCATCGCCTAATACCGTTATGGTAAATTCGCGGCCACTGATCCACTGTTCAACTAGCACTTGGCTATCAAACTTAAACGCATTACTCAGTGCATCTTCAAGCTCTTGTGGCGTGCTTGCTTGTGCCATACCAATACTTGAGCCTTCGTGTGACGGCTTTACCATCACTTTTTTAAATTGCTGCATTATTGCCGCTGCATCAAAGCCTTTTTTGGCATCAACCACGGTATAAGGAGCGGTACTTAACCCTGCCGATTTAAATAAATGCTTACAACGCACTTTATCCATAGCCAGCGCTGAGCCTAGTACGTTACTGCCAGTATACGGCAGGTTCATAAATTCAAGCGCACCTTGCACTGTACCGTCTTCGCCACCACGACCATGCAGTGCAATGAACACTCTATCAATTGCTAACTCATTTAGCTCCCATAACGGGCGCTCTTTTGGGTCAAAGGCAATGGCGTTTATGCCATGATTTTGCAATGCATTTAATACCGCTTGTCCTGATCTTAATGACACTTCACGCTCTGCTGAGTTACCCCCTAACAGCACCGCTACTTTACCAAACTGCGTATTTAACTGTGTCATACTTCACCTTGTTTAAGTTTTTCTATCGACATACCCGTAGCGGCTAAGGTTTTTACTAATTGCCCTATGTTGCCAGCCCCTTGGGTTAATACTAAATCGTTATTTTGTAAGCAATCGGCTAATACGCTTGCCAGCTCTGCGCTATTAGCTACGTGGCGGGGCTCTTTACCGCGCTGGCGTAAACTACGGCATAAGCTTTTACTATCTGCGCCTACAATTGGCTCTTCGCCAGCACTGTATACATCGAGTAATAACAACTGATCAACCTCGGCTAATACCTTTACAAAATCTTCGTACAAGTCGCGAGTACGAGTAAAGCGATGAGGTTGATACACCATAACTAAACGCTTATCTGGCCAGCCTTCACGAGCAGCGGTAATAGTGGCGGCCACTTCTGACGGATGATGCCCATAATCGTCAACTAACATTACGCTACCACGTTCGTTTTCAAATTCACCGTAGTGCTGAAAACGTCGGCCAATACCTTCAAATTTTTGCAATGCTTCTAAAATAGCGAAATTAGCAATATTTTGATCTTTTGCTACCGCTATAGCTGCAGTGGCATTAAGTGCATTATGCTTGCCTGGCATATTTAGCGTTGCGGTTAAGCTCTCGCCTTGTTTATTGGTTACCGTAAACTTGCACGTGTTTGCCGACTGGCTAAAGTCGCTCATGCGATAATCCGCATCGCTCGACTCACCATAAGTAATCACTGGGCGACCAAAACGCGGTATAAGCTCGCTCGCGACTTCAGAGTCAATACACACTACAGCTAAGCCATAAAACGGCAGGTTATGAATAAAGTCCACATAAGTGTCTTTCATTTTTTCTAGGCTGCCGCCATAGGTTTCCATGTGATCTTCTTCAATATTAGTGATCACCGATACCATTGGCTGTAAGTGTAAAAATGAGGCATCGCTTTCATCCGCTTCGGCGATTAAAAAGTCGCTTTTACCTACTTTTGCATTGCTGCCGGCACTATTTAACAAGCCACCAATTATAAATGTTGGATCAAGGCCAGCTTGTGCATAAATACTGGCAATTAAACTGGTTGTTGTAGTTTTACCGTGTGTACCCGCAATAGCTATACCGTGGCGAAAGCGCATTAGCTCAGCGAGCATTTCGGCGCGGCGTACCACAGGTACTCTTGCGGCCTTTGCGGCTATAATTTCTGGATTTGTTTCATCAATAGCACTGGAAACAACCACTACATTGGCATCTTTTACGTTATTTTCGTGATGCCCAATAAACACCTCTGCACCGGCTTTAATTAACCTGTCTGTCATAGCGCTGTGCGCAATGTCTGAACCGGTAATCCTATAACCTTCAAACGCGAGTACTTCGGCAATGCCGCCCATGCCTGCGCCGCCAATACCAACAAAGTGGATGGTTTCAATGCGACGCATTGCTGGTCGTGTATATTGCTCTCTTATTGACGTTTGTTTCACTTATGCTCTCTTATTGGTTACTTGCTCACAGTGCATAGCTACGCTTGCTGTGGCATCTAAAATGGCTTGCTGTTTTGCATTTGCCGCCATTTCTTTAATTAATGAAGGTTTAGCTAAATATGGGCTTAAAAGCGCAACAATTGATTGTTGATTAAACTGCCCTTGTGGCATTAGTAATGCACCATTTGCCACAACTAAATACTGTGCGTTAGCTGTTTGATGGTCGTCCACCGCATGCGGAAAAGGTACAAACACTGCCATTTTACCAGCAGCGGCAATTTCACTCACAGTGAGCGCGCCCGAGCGGCAAATAACAATATCAGCCCAGCCGTAAGCTGTGTCTATATCATCTATAAATTCAGCTACTTTTGTATTTTCAGTGCTAAATTTATGCGACTTATAAGCAGCTTCAACACTGCCTAAGTGCCCTTTACCCGTTTGGTGCCAAACACTTATAGCATTGGTATTACCCAGCTCTGCAAACGCAGCAGGCAAAGTTGTATTAAGTACTTGCGCCCCTAATGAGCCGCCTACCACTAAAATATTAATTGGGCTTGATACTTCTCGCACTGCAATATTTGCCACGCTTTCTCGCACTGGATTACCAACTAACTCGGCTTGCCCTGTAGCAAATGCACTTGGAAAAGCCGCCAATACCCGATTAGCAAACTTAGCAAGCCACTTATTGCTCATACCGGCAATGGCGTTTTGCTCATGGATCACCAGCGGAATACCTAAACTTTTAGCTGCAATACCTGTTGGGCCAGTTACATAACCGCCCATAGCGAGTACCACATCGGGCTTTTCGCTTTTCAATACCTTACGCGCTTGTAATATTGCATTAAGCACCATGAATGGGGCTTTAATAAGACGCTTTATTCCGTTACCACGTACGCCTTTTACATTAATAAAATTGATATCAATATTATGCTTAGGAACAACCGTTGCTTCCATTCTATCGGGAGTGCCTATCCAACTTACTTGCCAGCCTTGCTGCTTTAAGTAGTCGGCCACAGCAATACCCGGAAATATATGTCCGCCAGTACCACCGGCAACTACAACACACTTTTTACTCATCGCTTAGCTCCACCTGACGTGGCTTGTTTGGTCGCCATTTTAGTTTCAAAATCAACACGTAATAAAATACCAGCAGCAATTGTCATCATGAGTAAACTCGACCCACCGTAAGAAATAAACGGCAGTGTTAACCCTTTAGTAGGTAAAATACCCGCACTTGCGCCTACGTTCACCATGGTTTGAAAAGCAAACCAAATACCTATTGCCAACGCTAAATAGCCTTCGTATTCTTTACCATTTTTAAGCGCATTTTGGCCAATTAGTAAGGCTCTAAACACTAAGGTGCCTAATACTATTAATATGCTCGATACACCAACAAAACCAAGCTCTTCGGCTATTACCGCAAAAATAAAATCGGTATGCGCCTCGGGTAAGTATTGTAGCTTTTGTACGCTGTTACCTAGGCCTTGGCCAAACCAATCACCTTGACTGTAAGCCATTAACGATTGCACTAACTGATACCCTTTGCCAAATGGATCGTCCCACGGTTCTAAAAAGCCAATAACCCGCGCCATACGGTATGGTTCTAGCACTATTAGCCCGATAACCAAGGCAACACCGGTTAGAATTAATACAAAAAACTGCCAAAGTTTGGCACCAGCTAAAAACAATAAACCCACGGTAGTTACAAACATAACGACCACAGTACCTAAGTCAGGCTGCATTAAAATTAATCCTGCATAAGCCGCAAATACTAGTATTGGCTTAATAAAACCTTTTATGTTTTCTTGGACTTCGCTACGTTTACGCACCAAATAACCTGATATATAACTAAAAAAGAATAGCTTAGCCAGCTCAGATGCCTGAATGTTAAACGGCCCTATGGGTATCCAACGAGTTGAACCGTTTACTTCTCGGCCAACAATAAGCACTATAAGTAATAAGCCTAAACCCACTAACAACAAGTACGGATTCGCTTTTTTCCACCAGCTCATAGGCACTGAAGTGGTGATCCAAAATAAACAAAACGACAAAGCTAAAAATATACCGTGCCGAATAGTAAAATGATAAATATTACCAAATAATCTGTCTGCTGTAGGCATAGATGCACTGGTAACCATGACAAAACCCACCCCCATTAACATCAGCATGCAATACAATAATGGTACATCGTAGAGCTGCGCCGAAGGCTTGGGCGTTAGTGCTTCTTTAATATCGGCAAAGGCCATCATGGCTGTTCCGCCATAACACATTGTATAAAGTCATCGCCGCGTTGCATGTAGTTATTGTACATATCAATACTGGCACAAGCTGGGGCAAGTAACACAATATTACCGGGCTCGCTTAATTGCTTAGCCAGTGTTACCGCTTCGCTCATATTATTGGTTAAATGGCTTTTATTGGTTAATGCCATTAAATCTTTGGCATCTTTTCCAAAGCAAATTAGCGCTTTAACATGCTGCTGTAAGTAAGGTGTAAGGGCGTTTAAATCGGCTCCTTTTGCATCCCCACCAGCAATAACTATTAATTGTTGGCCATTAGTTGCAAGGCTATCTATTGCAGCAATAGTAGCCCCCACATTAGTGGCTTTAGAGTCATTAAAGTATTTAACACCAGCACGTTCAGCAACAAACTGACAGCGGTGTGCAAGGCCATTGAATTGGCTAAATGCTGTACTGTATTGTGCTTTACTAATATTAAACGGGCTAAGTAGCGCCATTACCGCAAGAGCATTTAAATAATTGTGCTTGCCGACTACCGCCAAGCTAGTTACTGGTAAAAAGGCTTTATTAGCCTGCATAAAATATGTTTGTTGCTGATATTCGCCAAGGCTGTAACCGCCCTGGTTAGCACCAAAACTTAATTGGGATTTTGCTTTACTATGCGTGGCTTCGTCGTCTGCATTGGTTATCACTAAAGCTGCGTTATTATAAATACTCAGCTTGGAATCTATATAAGCTTGATAACTGGCGTAACGATCGAGGTGATCCTCTGAAACATTCAGCACGGTGGCGCTAATTGGCTGTAAACTTGTTGTGGTATCTAGCTGAAAACTAGACAACTCCAATACGTACACATCAACGTCGTTGTTACTTAAATCACTTTGTAGTAAATCAAGCACTGCGGTGCCAATGTTGCCACCTAATGCTGCTTTATAACCAGCAGCAAGTAATACCTGCTGCGCCAGTGTGACTACTGTGGATTTACCATTAGATCCCGTAACAGCAACCACAGGTTTAGTATTAATACGGGCAAACAACTCAACATCACCAATCACTTCAACGCCTGCGTTTATAGCTTTAGCAATTGCTGGAATTGTTAAGCTAAGGCCTGGGCTAATAATGATCATATCGCTGGCGCAAAGATCGGCACTGTCCAAATCACCAAAACGGGTAGTTAAGGTTGGCGTATTTTGTTTTAGCCAATCAATTCCCGGTGGGTTTATTCGGCTATCAACCACGGTTGGTGTTAAACCCTGAGACACTAAAAAACGCACAATGCTCAGACCGGTTACACCGAGTCCGAGCACTGTTATTTGTTTGTTTTTTATCTCACTTAAGTATCGCATTTATCGAATCTTTAACGTCGCAAGGCCAGCTAACACTAGCACGATTGAAATAATCCAAAAGCGCACAATAACCCGCGGCTCTGGCCAACCTTTTAATTCGTAATGATGATGGATAGGCGCCATTCTAAAAATTCGTTGCCCGCGTAATTTATACGAGCCTACTTGTAAAATAACCGACAAGGCTTCCATTACAAATACTCCCCCCATAATAATAAGCAGTAACTCTTGGCGAACTAATACGGCAATAATACCCAATGCACCGCCTAATGCTAATGAGCCTACATCGCCCATAAATACTTGCGCTGGGTAAGTGTTAAACCATAAAAAGCCCAGCCCTGCGCCTACTATTGCGGTACATACCACAACAAGCTCACTGGCCAGCGGTAAATATGGAATATGTAAGTAATTCGAAAAATTCACATTACCAGTTAAGTAAGCAATAATTGCCAGTGCTGCTGCCACTAAAATAGTGGGTACTATGGCAAGGCCATCAAGTCCATCGGTAAGGTTTACCGCGTTTGATGTTCCTACTAACGCAAAGTAGGTAATAACAATGTAAAACAAGCCTAGTTGCGGTAATACATCTTTAAAAAATGGTACAACTAACGAAGTTTCATTGGCTTGAGTGCTGGTAAAAAATAATGCACAAGCAACAACTAAGGCTATAACTGATTGCCAAAAATACTTCCACTTAGCAATTAAACCTTTAGGGTCTTTACGAATAACTTTTCGGTAGTCATCCACAAAGCCAACCACTCCTAACGAGCCAATAACAAATAACGTTGCCCAAACATATTTATTTGATAAATCGGCCCATAATAAGGTACTGGTAAAAATAGCCGCTAAAATCAGTAAGCCACCCATAGTAGGTGTTCCCGATTTTGATAAATGCGATTGTGGACCGTCATCGCGCACTGTTTGCCCTATTTGCATACGTTGCAAAGCGCGAATTAACTTAGGCCCTAAATAAAGCGACATCATTAATGCGGTTAAAATCCCTAAAATCGCACGTAGGGTTAAGTACGAAAAAACATTAAAGCCCGTGTAATATTGGGTTAAATACTCTGCCAGCCAAACTAACATTAAAATACTCCATTGATGGCTTGTTGCTGGCCATTAACTAAATCGGTTACTAAAAGCTCCATGCGAGAACTGCGTGATCCTTTCACGACTATGGTGGTTTTTTTATCTACTTTTTTAATACTTGTTTGAATTTGTTGCAGCATTTGCTCACGGTTTGAAAAGTGCCTATTTGGCAGGCCATACACATCACTGGCATAGCGACTTAATACACCTAAAGTAAACAGCTCATTGATGCCTTGCTCTAATGCATATTCGCCTACTTCTTGATGATATTGACGTGCTTCTTCGCCAAGTTCACCCATGTCGCCCAGTGCTAAAATACGATGCCCTTGCATGTCACTTAGTAAATCAATGGCGGCTTTAACCGATTTAACATTGGCGTTATAGGTATCATCAACCACAGTTAATAAGTCAGAAACATTAATTAAATTAACGCGGCCTTTTACATCCCCCATGGTTGCCAGCGCATTGGCAATATCCTCAAGAGTGACATCAAACTCACTGGTTAGTGCTGCTGCAATAAGTGCATTACTAATATTATGCTTACCTGGTAGCGCAAGCTTAACCGGTATTTGTGCGTTTTTAGTGCATAGGGTAAAGCTAGCGCGAGCATTTTCATCTAGGCTAATATTTTCAGCCCAAATATCGAGTTTTTCACTGCTCGAAAAACGCGTTACTTTACGGCCATCGAGTTTATCTAGCCAATATTGGCTAAACTCACTGTCGCAATTAACAATGGCAACGCCATCATCTTTAAGCCCATCAAAAATTTCGCCTTTGGCTTTAGCCACACCCATTAAGCTGCCAAAACCTTCTAAGTGAGCGGCGGCTACATTACATACCACGGCAACATCGGGTTTGGTCATAGCGGTGGTATAAGCAATTTCACCTAAATGATTTGCACCCAACTCTATAACGGCAAAACGGTGTTGCGGCTCTAAGCGTAACAAGGTTAGCGGTACGCCAATATCGTTATTAAAATTACCTTTAGTAGCTAGTACATCGCCATGCACAGATAAAATTGCAGCGCACATTTCTTTTACTGTGGTTTTGCCAACGCTGCCAGTAATGGCAATAGTTTTAGGGGCTACTTGCGCCATTACTGCGCCGCCTATAATTCCCAATGCTAAACGGGTATCGGCAACTATAAACTGTGGAATATCAACATCAACTTTGTGCTGCACAACAACGCCAATCGCACCATTTTGTTTTGCTTGGGCAATAAATTTATGACCATCAAAATTTGGCCCTTTTAGTGCTAAAAACACTTCACCACTGCAAATGCTGCGAGTATCTGTATTTATATTTAGCACTGGTTGATTATCACCTTGATAATCGGTTGCCAGCACGTTAGCTAGCCAATCAAAATCCATCGGGATCATGCTTGAGTCCCTCTTACTGCTTTTTTTAGTTGTTGTTGTACGTAACGGCGATCGCAAAAATCGATGCGCTGATCACCTATTATTTGATAGTCTTCATGGCCTTTACCAGCAATAAGAATAACCTCGTCTGCTTTGGCATTGCTTATAGCGTAACTAATAGCTGTTGCTCTATCGGCCTCTAAATAAGCTTTTGTTGGCTGCGCTAAACCTTGTGCTACATCGGCAATAATGGCGTCAGGATTTTCTGAACGTGGATTATCACTGGTAATAATAACCTTATCCGCATTTTGCTCTGCCGCTTGTGCCATTAATGCCCGCTTGCCTTTATCGCGGTCGCCACCACAACCAAATACACAACTTACTCCACCAGGTACATGCTGCTGTAATGCTTGCAGCGCAAGCGCAAGCGCCTCGGGTGTGTGAGCGTAATCAACAATACAGGTTGGCTTGCCTTTGGCGCTAAATGCTTGCATGCGTCCGGCTACCGGTTGCAATTGCGCACAGCCTGCAATTAATTGTGCTAGCGGATAACCTAGCCCCAATAAAGTTGCAAGTGCCGCAGTTAAATTATATAAATTAAATTCGCCAAATAACGGCGACTTTATAGCAATATCGCCCCAGCTTGTAGTTAATTGTGCTGCTATGCCTTGCGCTGAATAAGTAACGTCTGAAAAGTACACAAACTGTGCATTTTTAGGTGGTAAGTTTTTTCGCCCGTAACACACTAAACTGTTAAAGCTGTATTTTTCGAGCCACTGTTCTGTTTGTCCATCATCTTGATTAAGAACCACAAGTTCAGGCTCAAAGTCTTTAAACAACATTAGCTTAGCATCACCATAACGCGCCATGTCACCATGGTAGTCGAGGTGATCGCGCGATAAATTAGTAAATACCGCCGCTTTAAATTGACACTGTGCAACCCGCTGCTGTACTAATCCGTGGGATGACACTTCCATCGCCACCAGCTTGGTATTTTGCTGCTTTAAATCATTTAAAATTCGTTGTAAATCAACCGTCGATGGCGTGGTATTTATTAGTGGTGTTAGATTATCTGGATGACCATAGCCTAAGGTGCCAATAATGGCCGACTGGCTGTTACAAAACTGCGCTAAATGAGCGATCATAGCCGTGGTGGTCGATTTACCGTTTGTACCTGTCACACCAATTAAATCAAGCATGTGGCTTGGTTGCTGGTAAAAGCGACTCGCCAGCTCAGGGAGCTTTTTAGTCAGCTCTGACACTAAGTAAAGTGGCTCAAAACTAGTTTCAAATTCGCATAATCTGTCGGCAATAATTGCAACCGCGCCATTTTCAATTGCCTTCGCAATAAATTGTCCGCCATCTAATTGATGACCTTTAATTGCCACAAATACATCACCGGGCGTTACTTCCCGGCTATCAAGGCGTAGGTGCCCTACCTGCTGCGAGGGGGCATCTATCTCTATATATTTTAAAATTGCTTTTAAATCACGCATCGTTCTCTTTACCTTTTACGTACGCTACCTCTTCCTTATCGGGCGCTACGTTTAATATTCTTAATGCGTTAGAGACGATTTCTGCAAATGCAGGGCCAGCAGTGGCACCTCCATAGTACACATCGCCGCCGGGTTCGTTAATCATCACTACCACTGCTAATCTAGGATTACTTGCAGGTGCAATACCGGCAAAGTAGCCTACATATTCGTCACCGTAGCCACCAACAGCTGCTTTTTTAGAAGTACCTGTTTTACCAGCAGCGCGATAACCATCTACGTTAATTCTGCGCGCTGTACCGTCTTTTTCAAATACACTTTCCATCATGTGTACAACCGCTTCTACGTCTTTTTGTTTAAAAACACGCTCCCCCTCAGGGATGTCATCTTGCTTTAAAATGGTTAATGGCCGATTAATTCCGCCTGCGCCTAACATGGTGTAAAAACGTGCCATTTGCGCGGTACTTACCGCAATAGCATAACCAAATGATAATGTAGCAATTTCGAAGTCAGACCAACGGCGATTTGGATAAAACAACCCACTGCTTTCACCCACCATACCGGTGCCAGAATCCGATCCAAATCCTACCTTTTGAAATAATCCCACTAAATAATCTTTGGGTACCAACTGAGTTACTTTAGCAACGCCCATATTTGAGGAATATTTTAAAATTTCGCGCAGCGTCATCTCACCGTGGTTACGGGTATCTTGTACTAAGCTGCCGCCTAATCGCATCCAACCTGGGTAGGTGTCAATGGTGTCATCGGCCTTAATTGCGCCGTAGTCTAGCCCAGCTAAAATGGCTAGAGGCTTAACGGTTGAACCTGGTTCAAACAAATCTGTAATAGCACGGTTACGGCGCTTATGCGGGGCAGCGTCATTTAAATTATTAGGATTAAACGATGGGCTATTTACCATAGCCAATACTTCGCCGGTTTTAACATCTACCACCATGGCAGAGCCAGATGTGGCTTTATAAGTAAGCACTGCCGATTTTAGCGCTTTGTAAGCAATACCTTGAATGCGCTGATCAATACTTAAGTGAATGCTTTCGGGCTCTATACGCTCTCGCTCGTCAAGTACTGCAACTTCACGGCCTTGGGCGTCTTTACGAATTGTACGACGGCCTTCTTCACCTGTAAGGGCATTTTCGTAAAGCTTTTCTATGCCTTCAATACCCTTACCATCAATATTTGTGAAGCCAATAATATGCGCAGTTACTTCGCCTGCGGGATAATAGCGTTTTGACTCGTCGAGTAAATGAATGCCTGGTAGGCGTAAATCACCAATGTAATTTGCCACTGCGGGGGTTACTTGACGCTTTAAATATACAAAGCGGCGCGTAGGATCGTTTAGCAAGCGTGAGTTTATTTTTTTAGGTTCTAAACGTAAAACATCGGCAAGCTCACGCCAGCGCAAATCGTTTTTATAATAAAGTGCAGTACGCTTATCTAGCTCAGCAGTATTTTCTGCTAATGCTTGGTGATCTTCACCATTTTTACGTGCTTGCCTTAGTACTTTAGATACCAATGATTTGTGCAGTGCTTTGGGGTCTGCATACACACTCACTACAGGTACACTTACCGCTAATTCTTTACCATTGCGGTCAAATATCATGCCTCGTTGTACATGCAGCTTTTCAACTCGCACGGTACGCTTATCGCTTTCTGAGCGGGCTTTATCTGGTTCTAATATTTGCAAATAAGCAGCACGGGCTACCAGTGTTACAAACACTAAAAACACCACTGCGCAAACTAAAGTAAAGCGCCATGTGATTAAATTATTAACCGGTTTTTTGCCGCGAGTTCTCATTGTAGTATTATCACCTGCTCATCTTGGCTGGTTGGCCGTTTCATTTTTAACTGCGATATAGCAACTTCTTCAATGCGTGCATGCTGAGAGTAAAACTCTTCTTCTACTAATAAGTAACGCCACTCTAAATCTAATTCGTCGCGTTGTTGCAGTAACGAGTCTTGCTCGATAAGTTGCCCTCGCGCAAGGTGCGTTATTTGCACCAAAGTTAAACTAGAAGCGAGTATCACAACCAATAAGGCCGAGGTAAGCTTATTAGCACCTAGGCCTTTAATTATTTCAAAAAATAAATTAGGTTGACGATAGCTCGCTTTTTTACTCATCCCAGCCTCTGCGCAATCCTAAGTACAGAGCTACGTGAACGTGGGTTACGCTCTACTTCTGCAGCGCTTGGCTTAATGGCTTTACCCACAGCTTTTAATGTCAAATTTTGATTTATTTGTGCGTCAGTTAAAGGTAAACCTCGAGGTAGCGTCTCGCCACGGCTTTGCTTTCTAATAAATTGTTTTACAATACGATCCTCTAAAGAGTGGAACGAAATAACAACTAAGCGACCACCTGGCTTAAGAACTTTAATCGCAGATTGTAATGCTGTTTGAATTTCTTCTAATTCACTATTTATATAAATGCGAATAGCCTGAAAAGTTCGTGTAGCTGGGTGTTTAAATTTATCTTTAACCGGTACCGCTTCATCTACCAAGTCGGCAAGCTGCTTAGTGGTGGTAATTGGCGTATGTTCGCGAACTTCCAGCACTTTGTGCGCAATGCGCTTACCAAACTTTTCTTCACCTAGTTTTTTAATAACATGGGTAATATCGTCAAGTTCAGCTTCGGCCAGCCACTGTGCAGCACTGCGCCCTGTGGTTGGATCCATGCGCATATCTAGCGGGCCATCTTTCATAAAGCTAAAGCCACGCAGTGCATCGTCAAGCTGTGGCGACGACACGCCAATATCAAGTAAAATGCCATCAACTTTGCCAATCAGATCGTTTTGCTCAGCCACATCGTATAGGTTTGAAAAGCGTGTATGAGCAATTGCAAAGCGTGGATCATCTGCAAATTTTTCAGCCGATTTAATTGCTTGTGGATCTTGATCTATGGCCTGTAGGCGACCTTCACTACCAAGGCGCGCTAATATTTGACCTGAATGACCGCCACGTCCAAAAGTGCCATCCATGTATATACCGTCTGGCTTAATTGCAAGTGCATCTATGGTTTCGTCCATAAGCACGGATACGTGTTCAAATTGTGCTGTCATTAGCTATTATTTGCCTTTTATTGTGCCGTTAGAGTGTGAAATTATCTAAATCTGGGTGTGGTTCAAAATCACCAAGCCTTTCAAGCTCTGTATCTTGGCGCATTTGCTGATGCCAACGCGCTTCATCCCATATTTCAAATTTATTCATTAAACCAACTAGCATGATTTTTTTGCCAAGATCTGCATGGGCGCGCAAAGAAGGCGCTAGCAAAATCCGGCCATTTTTATCAAGTTGATATTCAGTAGCATTACCCAGCAACATGCGCTGCATACGACGGGCTCGTGGGTTCATATTAGATATTTTTGCTAGGCGGCTTTCTATTTCTTGCCATTGTGCCAATGGATATAACCATAAACACGGCTCATTTAATGCGACGGTACAAATAACCGTTCCCTGATCTTCAGACAATAGATCGTCTCGGTACTTAGTGGGTACCGCAAAACGTCCTTTATCATCCAAACTCAGCGAACTTGCGCCACGAAACATAAAAAGCCTACTTTAAAATTGTTTTAATCAACACTTTTGATTAACCCGATCCATTTTGATCCACTATAAACCACTTTTTACCACAGTGCTCCAGTTTAGGGCTTGACAAGGCTTTTTGTCAAGTAATCAGGCTTCCTTTAACGCGTCTCAAAGCTAGAAAAAATAAGGCTTAGCGTAAAGCGATTGAATTAAGTGGGAAAAAATGGAATTCGTGGTGAGATTTTTTCTTATCATTTTAAGTAACCTTTCGTTTACACTTTTTGCTTACTGAATAACCAGTGAACAATTACAAATTTTAAGGCGTGATTTAGCCATTTGTAAAATTTACTCAATTATATGGCAATTGTTACGACTCAAGTTAAAGCTGGCCAACCGTAAAACACATATATTAATATAAATCATATAGTTAAAGTTATTTTAAAGTTGGTTTGATCATTGCAGCTATATACTTACCAATAAATTTTTTAACTTTATTTTTATTAAGGATTGATTATGGCTACTGCAACAAATACTAAAACATCAACAACTACAGCGACTAAACCTGAAGTTAACGAAGCACCCTTTACAGAAAAAGCAACATCGGCTGCACACGACGCAGTAGATGCACTTTCTAGTAAAGCAGCCGTAGCAGAGAGCAGCGTAAGAAAAGGGGCAACTAGCTCTGCTGAAACACTGAGTGAAAAGCAACTCATTGCCCGTGAAAAACTAGGTGAATATACATCTAAAACACGCACCCTTGCAGCAGAGAACCCATTAGCAACAGCTGGAATTGCATTTGCCGCAGGTATGCTAGTAACTGCATTGTTTCGTCGTAAGTAAACAATGATGAATAATCCACAAACAACAGCGACCAAGGATGGTGACGCTCAAAATCAAACGGGCCAAGACGCGAGCCAAAAGGAAGATTGGCAAGATCATATTGCTAAGCTTTTAGCCTATTCTGAGCAAATTAAGGATGACTACAAAACGCAAGGCAAACTTACCAAACAATTAGCAAAAGCTGAGTGGCATTTGTCGCTCAGATCACTTGCACTCATTACTATACTTTTGGGTTGTTTTGCCAGCGGTTTGATTTTGTTGTGGATTGTTTTATTGGGCGCAATTGGCTTTGGAGTTTATGAGTTATTTGCCTCTGTATGGCTAAGTATAGCAACCGCAACTTTACTACAAGTTATAGGCTTAATTTGGCTTTGGAAAAGTGCTATTTATTTAAGTAACAAAATTGGCTTTAGTAAAACATTACGTAGCTTAAAACAGTTATTTAACCTGAATTCTGGTTAAAAGATTTACTAACGTATTGAATCATAGCTATGTTTAAATTTATTTTTTCTAGCCAGAAACTTTCAGTGAAAACAAGACGAATTGACGCGTCAATAGCTGGCCTATTGCAAGTAAATTCAACGCAGTTAGCGCTTAAAGTAGCTGTTTGAGATAGATTTATTATCCAAAGTTCAGGTTATTTAACCTTCAAGGAGATAACAATGCTGGTTAACTATTTAATTCAGTCGCCAAACAAAGCGGTGAATAATCTTAGTAAACAAATGGATTTACAAAGTGAATTAAAACGCCAACATCACATGGCGTTTAAGTACAGATTAAAACGCTTTGCGGTTACCAAAGTTGGTATTTCAAGCGCATTTTTAGCCGGTGCTGTTGTGCAGGCTAGTAGTACTAAATCTGGTTTAATCAAAAAATATGCTTGGCTAGCAAGATTATTAGCTTAATGGATAAAACCAGTGCCGCGCAATAAATAATAGCGCAGCACTAATTGATAGCTTTAGCCTTTGTTAAGCGGCTTAATTGATCATTGATCATAAATCGGCGATTCTAAATATTACCAAACTCACCGTTTTGATAATCACGAATAGCTTGCTGAATTTCAGCTTCAGTGGTCATTACAAATGGCCCCATGTGAGCAATTGGTTGTTGAAGCTCATCACCAGCTAAAATAAGCACACCTGCTCCTTGCTCTGTATATAAGTCAATGTCACTCCCTGGTTCTAGTATTAACAGCTGTTTTGCTGCAATAACGTTACCTGCTTGCGTAGTTAACGAACCGGTATGAATATATAGCATCACTTTTTGCTGGCTCAGTGGTGGCAACTCAAAACGCTGTCCTGCAGGTAAAGTTACATCAGCTAAAGCGGCATTTGCAGCGAGCGTTTGTAGGCTTGATGTTAAAGCCTGATCGGCAAACTGCCATGTGCCTGCCAATGCTTTAAGTGTTACTCCATTATCATTGGTGGCAACTGGCGCAGGATGCGCTGTTGTATCTTGGTAAATTGGTGCGCGCATTTTTTCTGCACTGGGCATATTGATCCATATCTGAAAACCATGTAACCCTTCATTGGCATCTGCCAATGGCATTTCACTATGCATTACCCCTTTACCTGTACTCATCCATTGTACATCGCCTGCTTTTATGGCCTTTTTATTACCCATTTGGTCACGGTGTTCAAAGCCACCTTTAATAATATAGGTAAAGGTTTCCATACCACGATGAGGATGCGCAGGAAAACCGCCAATGTAATCGTTTTTATTATCTGACTTTAGTTCGTCAATCATTAAAAAGGGATCTAGGTGCTTGCCATCAAAACCGGGAATTCTACTAATATTAACGCCATCACCATCTTGGGTTGCGTGCGCACTTAGTTGTTTAATTACTTTCATTTTATTGCTCCAATAAAGTAGATAACACTATTTAATCACACTGAAAATTTACGTATATATGTTTAATTCGTACCATTTATTCTTTTTAAACGAATTTTAGCTTTTATCCTAAAACATTACTGTTATAAAATGACTTGCTGTTATAGTAGTTATTACAGCTGATTTTTGTTTAATAAGTAACACTTTAATCCATATTATTTATATGGTTATTAAACAAAAAGTTAGCTACAATTATTTTTGGCGTAAATCTCTATTAAGGCATTATTATTTTTACCACTTCACTTAAAAATCAGCTTTACCGTTTGCTTATTTTATTTAGCATTCCTGGGGTCGCTGTGATCATTTTTACGTTATTACTAGAACGTAACTATTCAATTAAGCAAAGTGAGCTACAAGCAACCAATATTGCCAACCGTTTTTCATTACAACAAAAAAATATGCTTGACGATATTGAGCGTTTAGCGCGCTATATCGCACAACAAGAAAGCAAGCATGATGAGTTGCTAACCACCTGTCCTAACTATTTTGAGCTATTTAAGTCACTCTACAATAATGTTGCTAATATTGGCATGATTGACTTGCAGGGGAATGTTAGTTGCGCCACATCGGGGCAAGTAAAAAATATCGCGGATTCAAATCTGAAGTGCATAACGTTTAGGCGGCTTTAGCCGCCAAGTGATCCTGCATCAATTTTGCAGGCGTTTCAAATCCAAGTGTCTTCCTCGGACGATTATTAAGTTGCTCAAGTACTGGTATAACTTGCGCTGGTGTTACCGCCTTAAAATCGGTGCTCTTCGGCCAATACTGACGTAGTAATCCATTCGTGTTTTCATTCAATCCGCGCTCCCATGAGTGATAAGGGTGAGCAAAATAAACAGGAACACTTAAAGCCTCTGTGATTTGCTCGTGATAAGCGAACTCTTTTCCATTGTCAGCCGTGATGCTATGAAGCGCTGACCTATATGGCCTTAATAGCTCTATCGTCGCCGTAGTGACGGCTTGTGCTGTTTTGCCTGCCACCTGAGTTGATACAGTGAATTGGGTGACCCGCTCTACAATGGTAACAAGGGCGCCTCGATGACCTTTACCTATGACGGTATCTATTTCCCAATCTCCGATACGACCTTTCTCATCAACTATTTGTGGGCGCTCTTCAATGCTAACGCGATTTTTTATTTGCCCTCGGTTTGTTTTACCATGACTGCGCTTGTGATATTTCTTACCGTGTCGGCGCAGATGTAGGTATAACTCACCACCTGCTTTTTTATCTTCCCAGATATACAGATAAATGCATTCATGGCTGACAGACAGTTCACTTTCTTTGCGTAACCATCCCGTTATTTGTTCAGGACTCCACTTCTCATTAAGCTTCTGGGTAATTAAAGCTATCATTTCAGGTGTCATCTTAAGCGGTTTTCTTACACTTCTTCGGCGAAACAAAGCCCGCTCATGAGCTTGTTTGTGTCTGTAACCTCGCTTACCTGTATTTCTAGAAAGCTCTCTTGAAATCGTAGATTGCGATAAATTAGTTAGCTCAGCAATACTTTGTTGCGTAAAACCGCTTTTCTTTAGAACGGCGATCTGGCATCTTTGCGCATAGGTCAGTTGTTTGTAATGTCTCATTGTAAAATCTCTTGCCGGAGAAAAAGCAGTTAGTTTATGAGCAACTGACCACTTAATCTAGCCAAAACAAGTTATGCACTTACAATTTGAATCTAGGTATAAATATTGCAGATAGAGATTATTTTAAAAATGCATTAAATAGCGACATGCTATCTGTAGGCTATTTTCAGCTAGATCGAAGTTTACAAACAACAACGGTGAATTTTGCGCTGTCGTTAAAAAATACCGCTGGGGTTACCAAAGGCGCTGTTATAATTGTGATTGCCTTAGATTGGTGGAATGCAGCAATAAATGAAATTAACTTACCTGATGGATCGTTAGTTGCCATTGTTGATTCTAACACTAAAATTTTAGCTCACTACCCCAAAAACACTACTTTAATAGGTAATAGCATTGCCCAAAGTTATGTGGAGTCGATGCAGGCTGATTCTCATTTTATTACAGATGAGCAAGGTGTTATCCGTATTTTTTCTCGCTCAACTATTTATAACGATCCACATAATAACAACTTAGATATTTATATTGGTTTACCCGTCACCGATGTTTTAGCACAAATAAATCATAACTTTATAATCTCTTTAACTGTATTTATAATCTTTTTATTACTGCTAACATTTATTGCCTACAAACTACTTAAAGTAAGTATTTTTACACCTATTAATAACCTAACTAAAGCAACCGACAGCTTAGCAAATGGCGTTATGCCATCTGAGCAAAATGACACTCCTAACAGCCCCGAACTCAAGGTTTTATATCAACGCTTTAAAATAATGGCTGAAACTCGCTTAGCTACTGAGGCTAACCTTAAAAATAAACACGATGAGTTAACCAGTTTATTAAGTGCGCTGCCAGATAGTTACTTAAAGATTAACAACAAAGGTGATGTTTCTAATATTGGGGGATCATTTAATATTCCTGATGTTACGCAATCGGTAAACAACTTAACTTTAGCTAGTTTTGTTACTGAGCGTAATGCACAGTTAATTCTCAATAACCTCCCTACTTCAACTTCAAAAAGCTCAAGTAACTTAGAGTTTACCTTGCAAAGCCAAACTGATATTAAAAGCTTTGAAGCCAGAATAAACCCAATGCAAACTAACCATGAGTTTGTAGTAGTGCTACGCGATATAACCCAGCGCAAACAAAATGAAGAAGCCCTACACTTAGCGTCGCTTGTGTACGGTAACAGTAGTGAAGGAATGGCTATAACCGATGAAAATGGCATTATATTCGATGTTAACCCTGCTTTTAGTAAAACCACGCTTTTTTCTAAAGAAGAAGTAATTAATAAAACGATCAGTGTTTTGTCCTCTGGCAAGCACGATAAGACATTTTATCAGGCTCTGTGGGCAGAACTAACAAGCACGGGGCGTTGGCAGGGAGAAATTATTAATCGCCGTAAAAATGGTGAGCTTTACGTGGAATGGTTAACTATAGATACTGTGTATGATGACAATAACATGCCGGTTCGTCGTATAGCCATATTTACAGACTTAACAGAAAAAAAACAAGCCGATGCGCTTATTTGGAAACAAGCTCACTTTGATCACCTTACTGACTTACCGAATCGATTAGAGTTAAAAAAACGTTTAAATGAATGTTTTACGCGTGTAGAAAATAATGCCGAGCAACTGGTTATTATGTTGCTCGACATAGATCACTTTAAAGACGTTAACGACACTTTAGGGCACCATTATGGTGATGCTTTACTTAAATTTGTGTCGCAGCGTATTTTAGAGTCAGCAAAAAATGCCGAGTTTGTTTCCCGCATTGGCGGCGACGAATTTGTAATCGTATTTAGTAAAATTAAAGAACAGCATATAAAGCAAATAGCTGAAAATATTTTACTTAGCTTGTCATCGGCTATTTATATTGAAAACGAAGAGTTGTTTATTAGTGCCAGTATAGGTATTGCCTCAGCCCCTAATGATGGCGAAAATACTGAGCAGTTACTCAAAGCAGCCGATCAAGCAATGTATAAAGCAAAAGTTAATGGCCGTAATGGCTTTGAATTTTTCTCCCATGACATGCGCGAAAAAGCGCAAATGCGCATGCTGCTACTTAAAGAATTACGAACAGCAATAGAGCTTGAGCAGTTTGAATTGTTTTATCAACCTATCGTCTGCCTAAAAGACTTGCACGTACACAAAGCTGAAGGATTAATTCGTTGGCGTCACCCTGAAAAAGGCTTAATAAGCCCTGCTGACTTTATTCCGTTAGCTGAGGAAACCCGACAAATAAATATACTTGGGCAATTTGTTTTCTCCCAAGCATTACAAACACTCAATGATATAAAAGCACACATAACCAATGATTTTCAGCTGAGCGTTAATGTATCGCCAATACAGCTATCTACCCCAGATAGCGGGATAGATGAGTGGGGAGCTATGCTTAATGCAGCAAACCTGCCTGCATCATCAATTGTTGCTGAAATAACAGAAGGCTTAATGGTCAACCCTGAGGCTTTAACACAAAGCCGTTTAAAGGCACTGGTTCAGTCGGGAATGCAATTAGCCCTTGATGATTTTGGCACCGGTTACTCTTCTCTCGCTTACTTACAAGAAATGGATACCGACTACCTTAAAATAGATAAACGCTTTGTTGATAACATTAATAAAGGTAGCCAGGAGCTGGTATTGTGCGAAACCATTATCGTTATGGCGCATCAGTTAGGGTTAAAAGTAATTGCTGAAGGAATAGAAACCAAGCAGCAAATGCAACTGTTACTTGAAGCTGGTTGCGACTATGGGCAAGGCTATTTATTTTCAAAACCCTTACCTAAAGAGCAGTTTATGAGCTTACTAACCACAAGCCAAATCATTGCACTAAAATAACCACAGCGTTAGGCACCAAACATTACCCAAGTACTCTATTATGAGTACTTGTAAAGTTACTTACCTATTAAGCTCTTTCACATCAAGATGATCGGCAACATAGGCTCCGCGCTCACCTCTTTTCTTATCTGGGCCTATTGTACTATCTATTGCAGTTTGTTGCTCTGAGGCAGCATTAATTGTCGCCCCTAAAATTACAATATAAGCACTAATGTATAGCCACATCAGCATAATAACCACCCCACCTAACGAGCCATAAGTTTCGTTATAACTGGCAAATTTCGATACATAAAATGAAAAACCAATTGAAGCGACTATCCATAAAATTGTCGCAATAACAGATCCTAAGGTGATCCAACGCCATTTAGCAGGTTTACGATGCGGCGCGTAACGGTATAAAAGCACTAAGGCAAAGTTAAAAGTAAATGCTAATAATGGCCATGAAATAAACGTGATGAGTAAATCTATATTTTCTTTTAATCCCACTAAATTAAGTACTACCGGTAAAATACCAATAATTAACAGCGCAAAAATAGCCACTACAATAGCGCCAATCGAAAACAGAAAGCGTACAAGTTGTGCTTTAAAAAATGAGCGTTTTTCATATTCCTGATAACTTATATTACAGGCTGTAATTAATGCTTGGCTGCCCTTTGAACTACTCCAAATAGTTAATATTAATGTGCCAATTGCGCTCAAACTCAAGCTAGTACTTGAGCTTTGGGCGATACTGGCTATTTGCGACAAAATTAACTCTCCGGTACTCTCTGGTAGCAGCTCAATTACCTGACTTAAATGCGCCCCTATATCTGTAGGTGATGCAAAATAGGCATAAATAGATACAAGTGCAGCAAGCGCCGGAAAAATAGCCAGTAACGCATAAAATGCCACGCCAGCGGCCACTAACGATAAATTATCACGACTCATTTGAGTAAAAATACGCTTAGTAATATCCCACCAACCAAGCAACGGAATATTTACTGGTTGCTGTGCATCTTGACCACGTTTTACATCGCTCATTTTAACTCCTTTGTTATATAGCAGTAAGAGAGCAAAATGTTTGCCAACACCAATGCGCTTGGTATTAAACTTGCTATTATTGTTTATAAAGATGATTTAACACGGATAACCCCCATGCTCAGTGCTTTAAATAACATTATAACTGCAGTTAATGCAGCCCCTGCTACTCCAAGCATTAAAGCCGATGTATTGTCGTGGGCGTTTTTGCAAGAGCAAAGCATGCAATTCCTACATGTAGTAGTGCAAACCTTACCCACCCTATTTTTAGGGATTATTATAGTTGTAATAAGTTACATCCTTGCCAGGCCGTTATCACGCCTATTAATTAAACCTATTGAATATTTAACCGATAGTGCACTTATTCATCTGGTTATAAGACGAAGTATAAGTATTTTAATCCTACTATTGGGTATTTACTTATTTTTACGTTTAGCTGGGCTGACACAGTTTGCCGTAGCTATAATGAGTGGCACAGGTTTGATAGGGCTTATTCTCGGTTTTGCATTTAGAGATATTGCCGAAAATTTTATAGCTAGTTTATTATTAAGCATACAACGCCCTTTTAAAATAGATGATGTAATTGAGGTAGAAGGCCGCCTCGGCATAGTTAAAAAAGTAACCGCTCGCGCAACCACTTTAGTTGACTACGACGGTAACCATATTCAAATACCTAATGCCACTGTGTACAAAAATATTATTAAAAACCTCACTGCCAACCCTAAAATGCGCGGCAAAGTAGAAATAGGCATAGGGTATGATAACGATATACGCAGCGCACAAACCCTAGCCCTCACAATTGCAAACCAACAAAACGCAGTATTAACCGATCCACCTGCGCAGGTATTAATTAAAAACCTAGGCTCATCAACAATTAACTTTACGTTATTTTTTTGGGTTAATAGCGAGCAGTTCAGTACCGCTAAAGTGGCCTCACAGCTAATGCGAGAATTAGTAAACGAATTTACTAGTCATAACATCAGCATGCCAGACGATGCCAGAGAACGCATTATACTTAGCGATCCTAACCTTGAAGCTGTAACCCCAGAAAAAAGTGAGCCTATAGCGCCAACTAAAAAAGTATCAGAAACACAAGCTCAAGCCAAAAACTTAGATGACGTAAGTAGCGACACCGATGAAATACGCGAGCAAGCAGATCAATCCCGCGATCCCGAGCAAGGTAAAAATATTATCTAGTTAAAAATCAGGGAGCTAGTTTTATAAGGTCGTATCAGGTTATATCGAACTTACTTTTATTTTAGACACAAAAAAGCCCGCAGTTTGCACTGCGGGCTTTTTATTGAATGAGTGAGTTAGCCGTATAAGCCGGGTTCTGTCCTTTCCGAAGAAAGTGATAATCATTCGTCTAGGCCATAAATCGCTCTATGGCTCAAGCAACCTACCCGGTTCCAACGTGGGCCACGCCATAAGGAACCCTATTTGGTCTTGCTCCGAGTGGAGTTTACCTTGCAACCGACTATTACTAGCGGCCCGGTGCGCTCTTACCGCACCCTTTCACCCTTACCAATCCGAAGATTGGCGGTCTTCTCTCTGCTGCACTTGTCGTGGGCTCGCGCCCCCCAGCCGTTAACTGGCACTCTGCCCTATGGAGCCCGGACTTTCCTCCCCCTGATCATTTTCGTCACAGGCAGCGATTATCTTGGCTAACTCGGCGCGGATTATACCTGAGGATAATGCCAAGCGCAGTAAAGATTTACCCTTTTTCGTCAATTATTGTTTTATACAGCGCATTTTTTTTCATACCAAAGTAATCGGCTACAATACCGCAGGCTTTTTTCATTGGCATTTCGCTTTCAAGCAGCGCTAGCATTTTACGTGCTTCAGGCGGTACGTCGTCTATTAGCTTAGGTTTACCCGGCAACATGAGTACTATTTCGCCGCGCTGCTTGGTAGGATCGTTAGTTAAAAATGCTTTTAACTCACTCACACTGCCATTAAAAAATGTTTCAAAGGTTTTAGTCAGCTCTTTAGCAAACACCACTTGCTGATCATCGCCAAGTGCCTCGGCTAAGTCATCAAGGCTTGCCATAATACGATGGGTACTTTCATACATTATGCTAGTAATGCCAGAATTTACTGCATCAATAAAAAATTCTTGGCGTGCTTTACTTTTTGCTGGTGTAAAACCAACAAATTGAAAGCGATCAGTTGGTAAGCCAGAACAGCATACAGCGGTTATTGCAGCGCATGCTCCAGGAATAGGTGTAACATGTGCGCCTTGCTCGCGGCATAAATTAACCACCGCATAGCCAGGATCGCTGATCAAAGGTGTGCCTGCGTCTGATACTAAGGCTATATTTAAGCCTTGATTGAGTTGGTCGATAATTTGTTGTGCTTTTTGCTTTTCGTTATGATCGTGTAAAGCAAAAGTTTTAGCCTTGATACCAAAGTGGCTAAGTAGCTTGCCAGTATGGCGTGTGTCTTCAGCAGCGATTAAGTCAACTTGCGATAATGTCGCGATTGCACGCTGACTTAAGTCGTCATAATTGCCAATTGGGGTGGCTACAATGTAAAGAGTGCCAATTTTCTGTGAATTCTCCTCATTTAACATTGAGGTCTCCTGCGTCAGTCAGTAATATAAGCAAATCGCGTTAACGTATTGGGAAATCATTGTGCGACTTAAACTAGTTAGTCTATTAATTATATTGTCAGGGTTATCGGCGTGTAGCACAACCGAAAAACCAACTAAAAACAGTGATAACTTCAGTAACAGTGCCAATGCACTAAAAAACCAAGCTAATAGTGCGTTATCTATCTACCAATTGGCGCAAAACCGCCAAGGTGCCGATAAAATACAGCTACTTTATAGTGCCCGCGATGCTGCAGTGAATGAGCAAAGTTGGTCGTTATTAGAAAAGGTATGCGGTGAGTTAGAATTAACCCCAAGTGTTGATCAGATTCAAAATCGTCTTTATATTGCGTTTGCGCAAAAGCAGCAAAATAAAAACGCTCAAGCGTTAGTTATTTTGCAGTCGTTAGATGGTCAACTTAAACAGCCTGAACATTTTGCATGGCATCAATTTTTAACCGCCAGTGTGTATGCATCGCAAGACTTTGCGAAACGCGCAGCCCCTTACTTTTTTGCAGCGTCTGAGTCTGCTACTAAAAACAATATTGATATTGCACAGCTAAACCAAAACTTATGGGATAACTTAAAAAAGCTTTCCTCTTATACACTTGAACGCTTTAACAGAGGGTCGGTTATTCAACAAGGTTGGGTTAACCTTGCTTTGTACCATCAAGTTTATGCTGGCAGTGCCGTTGAACTTGACCAAGCTATTAATAATTGGTTGAGACGCTACCCCGGGCACCCTGCTAAAGTAGTTTTATCTAAACAAGATGAGTTAGTGAATGACTTAACGCCTGTAATAATAGAGCGTTTAGTTGTACTACTGCCGCAATCTGGTGCTAATGAACGCTTAGGTGATGCACTTAAAGCCGGCGTGCTCGCAGCACTTGATCAGCAAAGCATTAATGAAACCATTTTTATTGATGAAAACAGTGATGTTAATGAAATTACGGCTAAAATAGCGCAAATAAAACCCGACTTTGTTGTTGGTCCACTGTTAAAAGCGAATATAGATAAACTTGCTAATGCGCAAGTGCTTATAGACATACCTACTATGCATTTAAATACCTTTGATGGTGATCGGCTTTCGTTACAGCACTACTTTTTTGCCCTTAACCCCGAGCATGAAGTACAACAAGCATTAGAGCACTTTTTAGCTCAGGGCTACCAAAAGCCTATGTTACTTGCGCCTAATAATGCCAACGGGCAGCGTTTGGTTGATTACTTTAACCTGCAGTGGCAACGCTATAGCGAAACCAAACCACAAATTGGCTTTTATAACAGTAATCAAGACATGCCTGATACGATTACCAGCTTACTTGAGGTTGATAAAAGTAAAGAGCGGATCAAAACTGTTAAAACTTTATTTAAGCAAGAAGTCGAAAACGAAACACGCTCGCGCAGCGATATAGACGCTATTTATATCTTAGGCGATGCAATAGAAACCCGTTTAATAAAGCCGTATTTAGACGTTAATGTAAGTACATTTGCTGATAGGATCCCGCTTTATGCTAGTTCTAAAAGCCATAGTAGCCAAATTGATCGTACCGATAAAGGCGACTTAGATGGCTTATACTTTACCGAACTTCCTTGGATGTTAAAGTCGCAAATTAAACAGCATAATCTTCGCCAGCAATACGAAACATTGTGGCCAGAGCACGCCGATATAAGTCAGCGTTTATTTGCTATGGCCTACGATGCAGTAACTATATTACATGACATTAAACAACTAAGTCTTTCCCCTGGGAATCAGTTTAACGGTTTAAGTGGTAAGCTCTCGGTTAATACCAGCGGGCATATTGAACGCACATTAGACTGGGCACAATATACCAATCGTCGGATTAAGGCAGTGCAACTAAAAACACAACGCCCTGTACCATTATTTATGCAATCAGCCAGTGACTTATACATTACCGAATAACTAAGGGGGCGACATGTCTTGGTTTAAACAGCTGTGGCAAAACAGTCGTGAAAAAGGCCAGTATTATGAGCTCCAGGCACAAAAGTATTTAGTTTCTCAAGGGTTAACAGCAATTGAGCGTAACTATTACTGCCCCTTTGGCGAACTTGATGTAATTATGAAAGACGGTAACACTTTGGTTTTTGTGGAAGTTAAGTTTCGTAAAAACCACGCTCGCGGCGGCGCTAATTACGCATTAAGTATACAAAAACAAGCACGCTTAAAACGCAGTATTTATCATTACTTAGCCGCTAAAAACCTAACAAATCAGCCGTTAAGAATCGATTATGTAGCAATCACTGGAGAGCCGTCTATGCATATTAACTGGCTCAAAAACGTATTTTAAAAACAAAGAACTAGGTATAAATTGTTGGTATTCTATGCAAGACACAATTAAAGAAATTTTTACAGAAAGCATTCAGGTACAAATAGCAGCGGGTGAGGTATTACCCAGTGCATTAGAGTCAGCCGCTTTTACCATTGCTCAAAGCCTGATCAACGGCAATAAGCTTATTTGTTGCGGTACAGCTAACTGCCATATGCTTGCTCAACACATGGCAGGTGTTTTAGTTAATCATTATGAAACCGAGCGCCCTTGCCTGCCAGCTATTGCGTTATCGCAAGATAGTATTAACTTAGGGCAAAGTACTCAGGTTGACGATTACGACACGTTTGCTCGTCAAGTACGTGCCTTTGCTCAACAAGGTGACTTACTGCTGGCACTGGCTATTAATGGTAATGAAAAACAAATTATTTCAGCGGTAGAGGCGGCACTAACTAAGGATATGAAGGTCATAGTTATGGTTGGTGATGACGGCGGTGAGCTAGTTGGTTTACTTGGCCCTAATGATGTTGAGATTAGAACGCCTTCTAAACGCCCAAGCCGTATTATTGAGTCGCATTTAGTTAACTTACATTGTTTAAGTGAACTGGTTGATTTAACGCTTTTCCCGCAGGATGAAAATTATGTTTAAACGCTCCCTTATTATTTTAGGCACGGTTGTATTACTGCAAGGGTGTGCAGCCGCAGTGGTTGCTGGTACTGCTAGTGCAATAACAGCTGCAAACGATCGTCGCACAATTGGCTCTCAGATCGATGACAGCAATATTGAAATAAAAGCTAGCATTGCAATTAGTGAAGTAGATCGCTTGCATAAATTTGCTCATATTAGCGCTGTAAGCGTTAATGGCATTGTTTTATTAGTTGGGCAAGTTGCCAATGAAGAAATGAAAAACGAAGCTAATAGAGCCATTGAGAGTGTTGCTGGCATTCGAAAAATACATAACCAAATTCGTATTGGTTCAAATATTGGGGTGACTACCCAAACTCATGACTCTTGGTTAACCTCAAAAGTAAAAGCACAGCTATTAACCGCTAAAAATATTAGTAGTAATAATATTAAAGTAGTGACTGAAAATGCCGAAGTATTTTTGATGGGTTTAGTTTCTGACGCAGAAGCAGAGCAAGCAGTAAATATTGCGCGTAATGTATCGGGTGTTGAGCGCGTAATTAAAGTATTTGAATATTTGTAAAGATAGCTGGTTCGAGGAATATAAAAGCCTTGTAGTTAACACTGCAAGGTTTTTTATACCGGTGGGAAAACCCGCCGTTACAACAATCAACCTTAACCCACGTCTCGCAGCCCACTCCCGCAAACTTTAAGGCATAAAGCCTTAAGCGAAACTTTGTGCTTGGCTTAATCTCTACCTAATACCTAATACCTAAAACCTTTTACTTTTATACAGACATAAAAAAACCGCTTATTAGCGGTTTTTCTTTTATCATTAACAGATTATAAAATGTATTATTTTATAACACGTAAATGCGAACCTTTTTTCTTTTCAGGCTTTTCTGGTGGTGTTTCGTCAACATAATTTGCTGATGAATCAACACTTTCAAAATCTGGAGCAAAGTCGTCTTCGTCCTCTAAAAACTCATCTGCTGTAAAGACCGTACCCTCGCCATTTTCACGCGCGTATATTGCAAGTACAGCCCTTAAAGGCACATACACTTGCATTGGCTGACCACCAAACCGCGCGCTAAAGCTAAGTTGCTCATTATCTAACGAAAACTGGGTTACCGCTGAAGGACTTATGTTTAATACAATTTGTCCGTCTTGCACAAACTGTGTTGGCACTTGTACTGCAGGGTAATCAGCGTCAACCACTAAATGTGGCGTGCATTCGTTATCAACAATCCAATCAAAAAAAGCGCGTAATAAATAAGGACGATTAGGCGTCATTATAAACGGATCTCACGCTCAGTTTCAGTTAAAGAAGCTTGGAATGATTCACGCTCAAATAAGCGGATCATATACTCTTTAAGCTCTTTAGAACCTGCACCGTTAAGCTCAATACCAAATTCAGGTAAACGCCATAATAGTGGAGCAAGGTAACAATCTACTAAGCTAAACTCTTCACTCATAAAGTAAGGTGCTTCGCTAAAGATTGCTGCAACCGCAAGCAATGCTTCTGTTAACTCTTTACGAGCTTGAGCAGCATCTGGTGCGTTGTTAGTGATTTTGTCAGCTAGGCTGTACCAATCAGTATCAATACGGTGCATCATTAAACGGCTACGGCCACGCATTACCGGGTAAACAGGCATTAGTGGAGGATGAGGGAAACGTTCATCAAGGTATTCCATGATGATATTTGCCTGATATAAACCAAGCTCACGGTCAATCAGTGTTGGCACTGTACCGTAAGGGTTAATTTCGTGAAGTGCCTCTGGCAGGTTATCTTTTTCAGCCAAATGAATATCTACACTTACACCTTTTTCAGCAAGTACAATGCGTACTTGGTGGCTATACATACAGTTAGCACCAGAAAAAAGGGTCATTACAGGGCGCTTATTGGCAGCTACGGCCATGCCTACCTCCATTAAATAACTAAAACAGCAATAGGGGCTTAAGCCCCTATTGCAAAATTACCTTTAAACATGTTCAAACTTAATGAACATCTCTCCAGTATTCTTTCTTAAGCATAAATGCCAAGATAAATAGGATGAATAAAAACCCAATTACCTTAATACCTATTGCTTCTGACTCAAGACGTGAAGGTTCACCCACGTACTCAAGGAAGTTGGTTAAATCGCGAGCAGCTTGGTCGTATTCATCTACACTTAATTCACCTGAGCCATCAGTTTCAGTAGCAATAATTCTGGTCACAGTATGACCATTCACTTCTACTTCTTCTGTAATAGCTGTTGGTAAGCCTTGTAGTTCTTGCAGAACATGCGGCATACCTACAGATGGAAACAATGTATTGTTTACGCCAAATGGACGTGACTCATCTTTGTAGAACGATTTTAAATACGTATATATCCAATCAGAACCACGAACACGTGCAACGTTAGTTAAATCTGGTGGCGCAGCACCAAACCACTTTTCAGCATCTTCTTTGGCCATCGCATTGGTAATATGGCTACCTACTTTTGAACCGTCAAAAATTAACTGTTCTGCGCCAATTTCCGTTGGAATACCGATATCACGAAAAGTACGTTCATAACGCTGGTATTGCATTTGATGACAAGCAACACAATAGTTCATGAACAATTTAGCACCGCGTTGCAACGAAGGCTGATCTGTTAGGTCATTACCAGCATCTAATAATGCCACTGAAGGACCTGCAGCCATTGCCGGCAACACATTAATTGATAAAGCAAATAAACCAATAAGTAGCTTTTTCATCATTTCAGTAACCTCTCAGGCAATGGCTTAGTTTTTTCATTCTTACTGTATACAAATAACAGTACGAAGAACATAAAGTAAGTCACAGTACATATCTGCGAAACAATTGTTTTCATGTCAGTTTGTGGTGTTGCACCAACCCAACCTAAAAGAACAAAAGTAACAACAAAGCCTGCAATGTTCCATTTGTGGAAACCACAACGGTAACGAACTGAGCGAACTGAACCACGATCTATCCAAGGTAATAACGCAAGCACTACAATAGATGCACCCATTGCTGCAACACCCATTAACTTATCAGGGATCGCACGTAAGATTGCATAAAATGGCGTAAAGTACCAAACTGGAAAAATATGCTCTGGTGTTTTCAGCGGGTTAGCCGCTTCAAAGTTTGGCGCTTCTAAAAAGAAACCACCCATGGCTGGCATAAAGAACACCACCCAACAGAACAATATTAAGAAACCAACCACACCCACAATATCTTTTACTGTGTAATAAGGGTGGAACGGGATCGCATCAAGAATATCTTTTTTATCAGTATAATATTCATGGAACTTAAACTTAGGTTTATCTTCTTCAGCTACCGTACCTTTTTTACGCTTGTTATCTACGCCTTCAGGGTTATTTGACCCTACTTCATGTAGTGCAACTATGTGTAAAAATACTAAAATCACGATAACTAATGGTAAAGCAATAACATGCAATGCAAAGAAGCGGTTAAGCGTTGCACCCGATATTACGTAATCACCACGGATCCAAAGTGTTAAATCATCACCTATAACCGGAATTGCTCCAAATAGTGAAATGATTACCTGTGCACCCCAGAATGACATTTGCCCCCATGGTAATAAATACCCCATGAATGCTTCGGCCATTAGCGCTAAGAAAATAAACATACCAAATACCCACAGCAATTCCCGTGGTTTTTGGTAAGAGCCGTAGATCATGCCACGGAACATATGTAAATATACAACGATGAAAAACGCTGATGCACCGGTTGAGTGTAAATAACGTAATAACCAGCCATAATCAACATCACGCATGATGTATTCAACTGATGCAAACGCCCCCTCAGCAGAAGGTACATAGTTCATAGTTAACCAAATTCCTGTAAGAATTTGGTTAACTAGTACTAACATAGCTAGTGAGCCAAAGAAGTACCAAAAGTTAAAGTTTTTAGGTGCTGGGTACTGTGCAATATGCATGTTCCAGACACGTGTCAATGGTATACGGTCGTCTAGCCAACCAATAATCTTACCAAACATTAGGCCACTCCTTGTTCTTCGCCCACTAATATAGTGGTTTCATCAAGAAAAGTGTATGGTGGTATTTCTAGGTTTAATGGTGCAGGTACCGATTGGAATACACGGCCAGCCATATCAAACTTAGAACCATGACATGGACAGTAAAAACCGTCGTCAGTCCCTTCCACTTTTTCACCAAAGCCACCTTGTAAAAAGCTAGGTGAACATCCTAAATGAGTACAAATACCTACAGCCAAAAATATTTCTGGACGCAATGAACGGTAATCATTTGTTGATGATTCTAATTGTTGTGGCTCTTGCGAATGCGGGTCACGAAGTTGATCTTCATGTCCTTTCATTTGCTCAAGCATTTTTGGGGTCCGTGATACAACCCATACAGGTTTACCACGCCACTCGACACGTATTAATTGTCCTGGCTCAAGTTTGCTTATGTCTACTTCTACAGGCGCACCCGCAGATTTAGCTCGCTCACTTGGATTCCAAGACGCAATAAAAGGAACAGCAGCCCCAGCCGCACCAACACCACCAACAACAGAGGTAGCTATGGTTAAAAAGCGACGTCGGCCATTGTCTACAGGCGCATTGCTCATCCACTTATCTCCACTATGATTCTCAACACTTGCTATATTGAGAACATCAGTTACAGCAGGTTAATTTTTTTGAATTATAAAATAGAAACGATCATATTTAAATCCTTGTTTAAAACAAGGTTACTCACAGCCCCATGCTCGAATAATCCTGACTTGCTCAAAAAATAGATTAAGTTAGCTCGAGTATGAAGCCGAATGACTATCATATCGCTTCTGTAAAAATAATATACTGACTCAGGTCAACCTCACCAAAACAAGCAGTAACAACTGCATTTGCTAGGGCTAAACCTGCTCACATTATTTGCCAGCCAATTGTAGCAAAAAAATTCACCAATTAACTGATGGATTTAAACTAATTACGATAATTATTTAACTTTTTTAGTATTCACTGAGTGTTTTTTTACTTTTGCTCATTAAACACGCTGAGTTTATCAATTACCTATCGTCAAAGTTACCATTTATTATGTCGCGAAAAACAAAAAACCCAGCATAAGCTGGGTTTTTGAATTCTTGATAACGTAAATATTAACGTTTTGAGAACTGTGGACGCTTACGCGCTTTCTTAAGACCCACTTTCTTACGTTCAACTTTACGTGCATCACGAGTTACGAAACCTGCTTTACGAAGTTGTGGACGTAGTGACTCGTCAAACTCCATAAGTGCACGAGTAATACCGTGACGGATTGCACCAGCTTGACCAGTTGTACCACCACCAGAAACGGTGATGTGAAGATCAAACTTTTCAGTCATATCAACAAGCTCTAGAGCTTGATGAACAACCATACGTGCTGTTTCGCGACCAAAGTACTCTTCTAAAGAGCGCTTGTTGATTACGATGTTACCAGTACCTGGGCGTAAGAACACGCGAGCACTAGAACTTTTACGACGACCTGTACCGTAGTATTGATTTGCCATGATGGTGCTCCTTAAATGTCTAGAACCTGAGGCTGTTGTGCAGCATGGTTATGCTCAGTACCTGTGTAAACTTTAAGTTTACGGTACATAGCGCGGCCTAAAGGACCACGTGGCAACATGCCTTTAACAGCTTTTTCGATGATCATTTCAGGCTTTGCAGCTTGAAGTTTATCAAAAGTAGTAGACTTAAGACCACCTGGAAAACCAGAGTGTGAATAGTACACTTTGTTTTTGAATTTGTTACCAGTTACAGTAACTTTTTCAGCGTTGATAACGATGATATAATCACCAGTATCTACGTGCGGTGTATATTCAACTTTATGCTTACCGCGTAGGCGGAGAGCGATTTCAGTAGCGATGCGACCTAAAGTTTTACCTTCAGCGTCAACTACGTACCAGTCACGTTTTACTGTTTCTGGTTTAGCAACAAACGTTTTCATTTATAAAAATCCAATGTTTTTCAATTAAAACCACAAGTAGTTAATATTAACTACTGCTCTAAGTTTGCTATAACCCCTTCGAGTTTTAGACTTTTGCGCCGCTCACAAGTGGCTAGACTATATGAAGGCATAGAACGCAACGTGGCAGGAGCGGGAGTATATCAGCACTTTTATTGCATTACTACCGGCGGGTTGTTTTTTCCACAAATTTTTTAACTGCTAGGCACTTTATATTAAAGAGACCTTCGCTGTGTATTGGGCTCTAGCATTGAGCCCTTTCCTCAAAAGAGTAAATTAGCCCTAAGACGCTAACTTTTATGCTAAATGCTCTTTCGCTAAATACTCTAGCGACTGCATTTCTTGTAAGCGACTTATGCAGCGTTTAAACTCAAAGCTTAAATTACCTTGAGTATAGAGCTCTGTAATGGGTTTTTCTGCCGAAATTATTAAAGTCACGTGGCGTTCGTAAAATTCATCTACTAATGCAATAAAGCGTCTTGCTGCGTCGTCATTCACTTGCCCAAATTGTTTTACGTTAGACAAAATAACTGTGTTATATAAACGGCTAATTTCCATGTAATCTACTTGGCTACGCGCGGTTTCACATAATTCGCTAAACTCAAACATTACAACACAATCAGATACTTTACGGGTTTTAATCATGCGCCCTTCAATTTCAATGGCGGTATTAGATTTACCCTGTTCGTGTGATAACTTATCAAAGTATTCAAATAGGTTTTTATCGGCTTGCTCATCGAGTGGGCTGTGAAATATCTCTGCCTGCTCTAAAGTTCTTAGCCTGTAATCTATGCCCGAATCGACATTTACTATTTCTGTATTTGCATTAACAAGCGCAATCGCGGGCAAAAAGCGCGCGCGCTGTAAGCCATTTCGATACAACTCATCGGGAATAATATTCGACGTAGCAACTAACACTATGCCACGAGCAAACAGTGCTTCCATTAAGCCACCGAGTAACATAGCATCGGTAATGTCTTGAACGTAAAATTCATCAAAACAAATTATATCGGTTTCGGCTTTAAAAATATCAGCTACTATTTCTAGTGGATTTTCTTTTTTATTTAATTTTTTAAGCTCGTCATGTACTCGGTGCATAAAGCGGTGAAAATGCACGCGCATTTTACGCTGCCCCGGTAGTGCTTCATAAAAGGTATCAACTAAATACGTTTTACCACGCCCTACTCCGCCCCAAAAATACAAACCTTTTATAGGTGCAGGCTCTGTTTTATTAAATAGCTTTGCAAAAAAACCGGTAGGTTGCGGTTTTGCTTGAGTTAAATCATCATATAAGCGCTGTAAATGACGTACAGCATTTTCTTGTGCTGCGTCGTATACAAAGTCATCACGCTTGAGGTCTTGCTGGTATGTTTGCCAAGGAGTCATATCTATTTACAGTTAAAACGCAGTTTAATTTACAAAGCATATTAACACGCATCATTAGTCAGGGTATATTAGACTTAGTTTGATTTAAGATATTCGTTAGTTATTTTCCCAAAGAGGTGATATTTATGGGTACATTTACATGGGTCGGTTTAGTTATTATTGTTGCTATAGCCGCATTTTTCATCGGTGCATTTGTCACTAAAAAACAGTTCAAGCATGATGAATTAGAAGAGCAGGTTGAACAAGCAAAAAATACGCTAGAGCAATATCGACAAGATGTAGCTGATCACTTAGCAAATACTGGTAAGTTAGTAACTAAAATGAAAGACAATTACGATCAGTTACTTAGCCATGTTGAAGAAACTAATCAGTTGTTACTAGAGGACAGAAATAAAGCACCTGCTGAACCTTTTTTCTCTAAAGAGATGACTGAGCAGTTACAAGCTTCACTTAAAGAGCGCCGCTCAGATCGCTCTAACGCCGATGCACAGCCGGCTGATTACGTATCGGGTGAGTCTGGTTTGTTTGCTGGCGAAGCAAAATCTTCAACAGCATCTTGATGAACTTTTTTTCAACCCCATAGTCTTTAGATATAACAGCTTTGTTGTTTTAAAGGGCCTGTTTTTCTTTCGAGGTTGAATTTGCAGCAGTATGTTTGATTTTTAGGCAAGGCAGAGCCTGTGCCATGTGGTTATTTCACATAAACAGGCGATAACGCAGCATAAATAACAAACATGCGCTGCCCTTGGGTTCGTCCTAGGGGGAATTTACTCATTGTTGCTCGGTTTTTACTTAGCCCACTAGGTTACAAATCTCGCGCCGCGATTAAACCCCCCTCTAGATAGAACAAATTACAATCCTGAAAGGTCAACAGGCCCTAAATAAACCGAAAAGGGCTGCTTTTAAAGTAGCCCTTTTTGTTTTCGCTTATCCTAAGTGGAGTAAACCCTGACTATGAAAATGAAATTATCACTTATCAGCGCAGCTATTTTGTCTACTAGCCTATTATTGAGCCCGGTTACGTCTTACGCAAAAATGCCGATTGCAGTAAATGGCCAACAATTACCAACACTTGCGCCTATGTTAGAGCAAATAACTCCTGGTGTTGTCAGTATCCAGGTTTCGGGCTCAAAAGAAATACGTCGCCGCGCCGATCCGCTGGAGTTCTTTTTTGGTAACCCACAACCTCGCAGTCAAAAACGTCAATTTAGCGGGTTAGGCTCAGGGGTTATTATTGATGCTAAGAAAGGTTATGTGGTCACTAACAACCATGTGATCCAAGACGCCGAAAAAATGATAGTCACCCTTGAAGACGGCCGAGAGTTTGAGGCAACCAAAATTGGCACTGATAAAGAGTCTGATATCGCCTTATTACAAATAGATGCAGATGATTTAACCGCAGTAAAGCTAGCTAACTCTGATAATTTACGGGTGGGCGACTTTGCTGTTGCCATTGGTAACCCATTTGGTTTAAGCCATACGGTTACATCTGGCATAGTAAGCGCACTTGGTCGCAGTGGCTTAAATATTGAAGGTTACGAAGATTTCATTCAAACCGATGCCGCTATTAACCAAGGTAACTCTGGTGGTGCATTAGTTAATTTAAATGGCGAGCTAATTGGAATTAACACCGCAATTTTAGGCGCATCTGGCGGTAACGTAGGTATTGGCTTTGCTATTCCTTCTAATATGATGAAAAACTTAGTTGATCAAATTATTGAACACGGTGAAGTTCGCCGTGGCTCGCTAGGAATATCAGGTCGCCCTCTCGATGCTGGGCTTGCCAAAGCACAGCAGCTTGACGTAAAACAGGGCGCGTATGTTATGCAAGTAATGGATAACACTGCAGCCAGCAAAGCGGGCATACAAGCAGGCGATGTTATTATTAGCATTAATGGTAGTGATATTAGCGGCTTTCATGAATTACGCAGTAAAATAGCAACCTTAGGCGAAGGCCGAGACGTTAAATTAGGTATTTACCGCGATGGTAAGATAAAAACCGTTAAAGTAACCCTAGATGGCGCATCTGGTATTACCGCAACAGGCGAAGAATTACACCCTGCATTTCAAGGTGCCACATTAGAAAACGTTAAGAAAAATAACGCTAAGGGTATTGAAGTTAGTACGGTAGATCCGCGCTCTCCTGCAGCGCGTGTTGGTCTTGAAGAAGGTGATATTATTGTGCAAGTAAATCGCCAGCGCGTAGAAAGCATAAATGATATGAACCAGATCATTGAAAACATCAAAGGCAACATTGTATTAGGGGTAAAACGCGGTCGTGAGTCTATATTTGTACTCATTCAATAATTTATAACCGTTAAAATGCAATAAAAGTAACAGCGGCACTTGCCGCTGTTATTTTTTTTGGCCATCATAAAGAGATTGCTCACTAACAATAAGAATCTTGTGCTAAAAATCTTAAAATTTATACTCCCTCCTCTATTTGCAGGCCTAGGTATTGCTTTTTTAGTGGTTTTTTTTAGTCCTAATATGCGCACTGCATTGCTGCCTAATGTGCCACTGCCCAGTGCTATGAGTAGCAACCATTTAAGCTTTTCAGATGCGGTTAAGCGTGCGGCTCCTTCGGTAGTCACCGTTTTTTCAGAAAGTATTTCTAAAGAACCACGCTATAAACGACAAAACACCGTACAAGAACTAGGTTCGGGCGTGATCATGTCGCAAGATGGCTATATTCTTACCAATTATCATGTGATTAATAATGCCGACCAAATACTGGTTATATTAACCGATGGCCGACGCTTTTTTGATGTACAGCTTATTGGTTTTGATACTATTACTGACCTTGCGCTCTTAAAAATTAATGCCGATCACTTACCTGTTATTCCTGTTAACGATGACTACTCATCAAGTGTTGGCGACATTGTACTGGCCATTGGTAACCCTTTAAATTTAGGGCAAACCATTACCCAAGGCATTATTAGCGCCACCGGCAAACAAAAAATCACCGACAGTCCTTATAATAATTTATTGCAAATGGACGCAGCCATTAATGTAGGCAATTCGGGCGGTGCATTAGTTAATTCCAATGGTGATTTAGTCGGTATTACTTCTGCACAATTTAAAACTCGCGAAAACTTAAACATACAGGGAATATTTTTTGCGGTTCCTTACTCTTTAGTAAAAGAGGTTATGGCAAAACTAATTCGTCATGGCCGAGTGGTTCGTGGCTACTTAGGCTTTGAGGGGACAGCTGTAGATAGCACAGGCAAAGAAGTAAACGACAGCCTAACGCCCGTGGCAGGTATGCGTATTACTAACTTAGACCCACTAGGCCCAGCTTGGCAGGCCGGTATTGAAGAGCAAGATATTGTAATTGAAATAGCAGGACTTTCGGTAGCAAACCCACAAAAAGTGTTAGAAAAAATAGGCAATACCGAACCCGGTAAAGAAATAGAATTTGAGCTGTACCGCAATGGTAAAATAGAAAAAATAATGGTGACGGTTGCAGAGCTTGAAACTAAGCTTTAATAAAAAGGCCGGATAGCAAATTAGCTTATCCGGCCTTTAAAAATACCTTAACTAACTAAATAGTTACTTAACTACTTCTACGTTTAATATTAGCACCTAACGCGCTGAGCTTATCTTCAATGCGCTCATAACCTCTATCAACATGATAAATACGATCAACTATCGTTTCACCTTGCGCCACTATACCGGTTAAAATTAAACTGGCTGATGCACGTAGGTCGGTTGCCATAACTTGGGCGCCGCTAAGAGTTTTTGTATCACCACAAATAGCTGTGTTGCCTTCTAAGCGAATATTTGCGCCCATACGTTGTAGCTCAGGTACATGCATAAAGCGGTTTTCAAAAATAGTTTCGGTAATGGTGGCACTACCATTAGCCACTACATTTAATGCGGTAAACTGCGCCTGCATATCGGTAGGAAAACCAGGATGCGGAGCTGTTTTAATATTAACGGCTTTTAATTCTCTGCCGCGCATATCTAAATAAATGCTGTTGTCATGTACTTCTAACAATGCATTGGTTGCACGTAGCTTTTCAATTACCGGCTCAAGTGAATGAAAATCGGTCATCTTACACAGCACTTCGCCACCGGCCATAGCAGCAGCAACTAAAAAAGTACCTGTTTCAATACGATCTGGTAAAATACGGTGCTCACAACCCGCTAAGCGCTCAACGCCTTCAATTTCAATACGGTTTGTACCCGCACCCGTAATTTTAGCGCCCATAGCAATTAAGCAATTAGCCAAGTCTGTTATTTCTGGCTCACAAGCTGCATTTTCAAGCACAGTTTTGCCATCGGCTAAGGTCGCGGCCATCAATAGGTTTTCAGTAGCGCCAACGCTAACCATCTCCATAAAGATTTCAGCGCCTTTTAAGCGACCATTTACTTTGGCATTAATATAGCCGTTTTCTACGTTGATTTGTGCGCCCATGCGCTCTAAACCTTGAATATGAATATCCACAGGTCGAGCCCCAATAGCGCAGCCACCAGGGAGTGACACTTGTGCTTCACCAAAACGCGCCACTAAAGGCCCGAGTGTCAGTACCGATGCACGCATTTGCTTAACTAGGTCATACGGAGCAAGTGTTTTATCCACTGTTGCGCCGTCAATCACAAGCGTGTCGCCTTGCCAATTAACACTCGCACCTAAGGTTTTTAATAACGCTTCGGTGGTAACTATGTCACGCAAGCGCGGTACATTAGTAAACGTACTTTTACCATCGGCTAATAATGCGGCAAATAAAATAGGAAGTGCCGCATTTTTAGCGCCAGAGATAGTAACTTCACCCGCAAGCGAAGTGCCACCTTGAATTACAAATTGATCCATGTAGGGGCCTTTTTTATTGCGGTAAAATAAATTTTTGTTCGCGTTTCCACTCTACAGGAGTAAAAGCGCGAATTGATACTGCGTGAATGGTGCCATCTGAAATAGTATTCATTAATGGTCCATAAACTAGCTGTTGCTTTTTCACTCGGCTTAAACCGTCAAAGCATTCGCCAACAGCTATTACTTCATAATGGCTACCATTGGCTTTAACATGTACTTCTGCTAATTGAAGTTCATCGCGTAATAATATTTCGACTTGGCTAGTTTCCATAACTCTCACTCAAATAGGGTTGTAACTTGACCCAATTGCATTAAATTTTGCAATTGTTCAGGTGGATTTTGCAACTCAAGGCGAATGCCTTGTTGCTTGTACTGCGCAAAAGTGTGAATTAACCAAGCTAAGCCTGCTGTGTCAACCCTAGATACGTCACTAAGGTCAAAGTAGCAGATTTTATGCTTGGTTATTGCCTGACTGCCCAGGCCTTTTTCATCGCCAATTGAACTTCGAGTAAGCTCACCACTGACTCGAAAATGTTGCTCATCAACTTGGCTTATCACCAACTTAGTCATTGGTGTCGCTGCCTCTAAACTGTACTGGCAGTTGGCTCTTTTGCTCTAAAAGGTTACTTACGTGGTCAATACCTTGTTGGCGTAACATGCCTTGTAGCTCACTTTGCTTTGCATCTAGTAAGCTAATACCTTCTGCAATCATATCGTAAGCACGCCATTCACCACTTCTGTCTTCACGTACTTTAAAGTCAATTTTAATATCGGGTTTACCCGCTTCAATGATCTTGGTTTTTACTACCACCACATCTTTACCTTTAAAAGGTTGTGGTGCGCCAAACTCGACTTGTTGGTTGGTGTATTGGGTAAAAACACCTGCATACGTTGCTACTAGGTACTCTCTAAATACTACAATAAAGCGCTGAATATCTTTAATTGCGCGCGCCTTTTCAGCCTCATCGGTTATTGCACGCACTTTTGATACTTCGCTGCCTAACACTCGCAGTGCCGCATATTTGTAGTCAATGTAGGGCATTAATTCTTCTTCAACAATGACACGAAAATGCTCATTATTTTTAATAATTAATGGCTGATCTTTTGTGATCCGCTCAAAGGTATTATCTGCCACTTGACGTACCATTTTGTTAGGATCTGTTAGCTTAACATCGGCAGCTTTAACTACCTGTGCAAACGTTAGGGTACTAAGCGCTGCAATAACTAAAAACTTTTTCAACATAATAATTACTCACTACCTTGGTTGAATAAAAACTGCCCAATTAACTCTTCTAGCACTAAGGCAGACTTAGTATCGGTAATAGATCCACCGTCACCTAGCGCTTTACTTTCTACGCCAAATAAATCATCAATTGCTTGATCTTGTTCGTTATGTACCACAGTTAAACCTAAACAACGCTGCTCTGCAGATTCTGGTGCAATAACAGGGTTAATCCCTAAGTACTGCTCACCTAAAATGCCTGACGTTAAAATAGAGATTGAGCTAGTATCTGAAAAACGACATAAATACTGTGCATCAATGGTCATATTAACAACTGGTAAAAATTCTTGCGGATGAACATAAATAGATTCTACCCGGCCAATAACCACACCGCCCACTTTAATGGGTGCACGGGGCTTTAATGAGCCTATGTTTTCAAATTTAGCATTAAGTGTGTATGTGTCACCTGAGCCACTAATACCAGTGTTGGCCACTTTAAGCGCAAGCATAGCAAATGCTAAAATGCCTAGTGCGACAAAAAAACCAACTAAAATCTCTAATTTCCGTGAATTCATTATCTATACCCTACTAGTTGGTAAACATTACCGCTGTCAAAAGAAAGTCAAACCCTAACACTGCTAAAGATGAGTGCACCACGGTTTCTGTGGTTGCTTTACTGATCCCCTCAGAAGTTGGTACACAATCATATCCTTTATAAAGGGCGATCCAGGTCACTACAATAGCAAATACAACGCTTTTAATTATGCCATTGAGTATGTCTTGCTGAAACGAAACTTGTGATTGCATAATTGACCAAAAGCTTCCGGTATCAACGCCTAGCCAATCAACGCCGACTAAATGAGCACCAATAATAGCCACTGCCGAAAATATTAATGCTAACAACGGCATACTTATTAAACCAGCCCAAAAACGCGGTGCAATTATACGTTTCAATGGATCAATGGCCATCATTTCGAGTGATGACAATTGCTCGGTTGCTTTCATTAAACCAATTTCAGCGGTGAGCGCACTGCCCGCCCGCCCAGCAAATAGCAATGCAGTAACCACAGGGCCTAGTTCTCTGAGCAAACTCAGCGCAACTAAAGGGCCTAAGCTATCCTCTGCACCATAACCAACCAACACTGTATAGCCTTGCAGCGCTAATACCATGCCAATAAACAACCCCGACACCACAATAATGAGCAACGATTGTGAGCCCACCATATAGAGCTGGCGAATGAGTAAGGGGGTGCCTTTTTTAAAATTAGGTATGTGCACAAGTGCACCAAATAACATGTTCGCTGAGCGCCCTAGCGCTGCAAAACGACCTAGTGTTTTATGCCCTATTTTTTGCAGAAAATTCAACATCATTTATTCTCTCCAAGCAACTCATCTGCATATGTTTGTGCCGGAAAATGAAATGGCACAGGACCATCCGATAAGCCTTTTAAGAACTGCTGTACCAAAGGAGATTCATGTTGACGCATTTGTTCTGGCGATCCACTGCCAATAACACCTTGATCGGCAATTATTATAACGTGATCGGCAATGCTCATGACTTCGTTAACATCATGGGTCACGATTAAAGACGATAAACCAAGCACTTCATTGAGTGACTTTATAAGCTTTACCAGTACTCCCATAGAAATAGGGTCTTGGCCTGCAAATGGCTCATCATACATAATTAATTCAGGGTCAAGTGCTATAGAGCGGGCTAAAGCTGCACGGCGAGCCATACCACCTGACAACTCCGACGGCATTAAATCCTTAGCGCCTCGTAAACCTACAGCTTGTAACTTCATTAATACCACTAAGCGAATAAGGTCTTCACTTAGCTTAGTGTGCTCTCTAATCGGAAAAGCAATATTATCGAATACCGACATGTCAGTAAATAATGCACCACTTTGAAACAGCATACTCATTTTGGTACGTGCTTCATATAGTACTTTACGTGACATTTTTGGAATGCTATTGCCTTCAAATAAAATATCACCCGAGTCAGGCTTTAGCTGACCGCCAATTAAACGTAGCATGGTAGTTTTACCAATGCCGCTTGGCCCCATAATGGCAGTGATTTTACCTTTAGGAACACTAAAACTCATATTTTTATATATGATTCTATCGCCCCTTGAAAAGCAAACATCCTTGACTTCTACTATTGATTGCGACAAGTCGCTCTCCATAACAATATTCACTCGTATTCCTATTTTAAGGCTTTTTCGACCAAGATGGAAAAAACAATTCGTAAGATTTTGTAATGTAATTGCCAAAACAGTTATAAGGCTCGCTCAAACCACCTTAACCTTGGCTTAAACCTTTGCATAGCATACCCTAAATATTTATAAAATAAGTGATTAACCGCTCTCTTCGCCACTGTTTTATTTATACTTTCAGATTGGCTTTTGTTACTATTCGCGCAATATGTATTTTCAATAACTGGTTCAATACAATGGTTACCTCATTTGTTATTTTAATTTTTGGTCTTGCTGGCCTAGTTTGGAGCGCTGACAAGTTCGTTTATGGCGCCGCAGCACTGGCGAAAAACTTTGGTGTGCCTACTTTAATTGTAGGGTTAACCGTTGTTGCAATGGGTTCATCAGCGCCTGAAATGATGGTTTCGGCTTCTGCCGCTTTAGCCGGTAAAACCGATACTGCCATAGGCAATGCCGTTGGCTCAAACATAACCAATATTTTATTAGTACTGGGTATTACCGCTTTATTGCGCCCGTTGTCTGTTTCATCAAGCACCTTAAAACGTGAAATACCTTTGGTATTAATTATTTCGTTAGCTACTTGGTATATTTTTTCAGATAACTATTTTTCATACCCAGAAGCAATTGCCCTACTTATTGGTTTTGTTGTATTTATTTTTGGACTTATTATTATCTCCCTAAGAGCTAAAAATAATAACGATCCATTTGTAAACGAAGCCTGCGATGAAGTACCCGATAACGTTCCCACTAAAAAGGCAGTTTTTTGGCTCATTGTGGGCTTGATATTACTTCCTGTTAGTTCTCACTTTTTAGTTGGCTCAGCTGTCGATATTGCAAAATTCTTTGGCTTAAGTGACTTGGTAATTGGCTTAACTATTATTGCTATTGGCACCAGTTTACCAGAACTGGCAGCGTCTGTTGCAGGTGTGCTTAAAAATGAAGATGACCTAGCACTGGGTAATATTGTGGGCTCAAATATTTTTAATATTTTAGCCGTGTTACCACTTGCCGGTATTATCAATCCATCGATAATCGACCCTTCTATTGCTAATCGTGATGTACTGATTATGATTGCAGCAACCTTGGCACTTATTGTTATGTCATTGAACTTTAGAGGCGCTCAGCGTATCAATAGAGTAGAAGGTGGTTTACTGCTAAGCGCATTTTTGATTTACCAAGGTTACATCTTTAGTCAAATAGGGTAAGAGTTGTCTATGACCAAGCTAAGTTTTATCGAGCAAGGGCTACGTGTTCTTGATATCGAGCGCCAAGCACTTTTTGATATAAAACAATATGTAGATGATAATTTTCATCAGGCATGTCAGCTTATGTATGACTGCAGCGGCCGTATTATAATTATTGGTATGGGTAAGTCTGGGCATATTGGCCATAAAATTGCGGCAACTTTAGCAAGCACTGGTAGCCCTGCTTTTTTTGTGCACCCAGGCGAAGCCAGCCACGGCGATTTGGGCATGATCACTAAAAACGATGTCGTTATGCTTATTTCTAACTCAGGCGAAACCAGTGAAGTACTTAATATTATTCCAGTGTTAAAACGCCTTGGTGCAAAAATTATTTCCATGACAGGAAATACACAATCAACCATGGCCACACTTGCTAACGTGCATGTATGCATTAAAGTAGAAAAAGAAGCCTGCTCATTAGGCTTAGCACCAACAGCCAGTACCACGGCAACACTCGCTATGGGCGATGCAATGGCGGTAGCACTGTTAGAAGCACGCGGATTTACTGCCGATGACTTTGCACTATCGCATCCCGGTGGCAGTTTAGGGAAGCGATTACTGCTCACCTTAAAAGATGTTATGCACAGCGGTGTAAATACGCCTATTATAACTACTTCGCAAACTATTAAAGATGCGCTGATTGAAATGACAGCTAAAGGCTTAGGTATGACCGCCATAGTTGACGATAATCAGCAACTCGCTGGGTTATTTACCGATGGTGATTTACGCCGTATTTTAGAGCAACGCGTTGATATTCATACCACGTCAATAGATGCAGTAATGACTAAATCGTGTACCACGGCAACCCAAGATATGCTTGCTGCGCAAGCGCTTAATATCATGGAACATAAACGCATTAATGGCTTAATTATTATTAATGAGCATAATCAGCCTATTGGGGCACTCAATATGCAAGACCTACTTAAAGCAGGAGTATTATAAATGCAATTTGAAGAACTCTATCAAGCGCTAAGTGATGACGCTAAAGCGCGCGCAAAAAAAGTAAAACTACTTATATGCGACATTGATGGCGTATTTTCTGATGGCCGAATTTATCTTGGCAACCAAGGTGAAGAGCTAAAAGCATTTAATACAAAAGATGGCTTTGGTATTAAAGCACTTATTAACAGCGGCTTTGAAGTAGCGGTTATTACCGGCAGGCACTCGCAAATAGTACAACAACGTATGACCAGCTTAACCGTGCAGCATATTTATCAAGGTCAAGAAAACAAGCTTATTGCCTACCAAGAACTTAAAAACAAGCTTAATTTGAGCGATGAGCAAATTGCTTATATTGGTGATGACGGCCCAGATATGCCTGTTATGGAGTTAGTTGGCTTTGCAGTCGCAGTAAACGACGCGCACCCACTAATTAAACGCTTAGCACATTACACTACGCAAATGCCGGGTGGTTTTGGTGCAGTAAGAGAGCTAACCGACTTACTTATGCTTGAAAACAATAAACCATTAACTAGCCAAGGCACCAGTTCATGAATATAGCGCGCATAGTCTTAAGCGTTTTATTCATCACCTGTATGGTTTGGCTTTGGTACCCTTATTTTACTCAGGTAAATACGGTTGCTAAAGCCGACTCAGAAGTAATAGCTAAACCCGATTACACCGCCATTGAGCTAAAACAAACAGCTTTTGACGAAAACGGTGAAATTAGCCATAAAGTAACTGCGGTTAAAACGGAGCTTTACGAGCAGCTAGGATTTACCTTATTCGAAAAACCTACTTTCATATTGTACGACGACAGACAAAAAACGTGGCGTATCAATGCTGATGAAGCAACACTTTACGATGAAAGACAATTAATTTTAGAGGGTAATGTAACTGCCCAAAACTTAATTGATGGCGCAATGATAGACAAAATTACCGCCGACAATATTCAAGTAGATATAATGCTACTCACTATGCGCAGCGAACAGCCCGTTATTATAACTGGACCGAATTTAAAGATCACCGGTAAAGGCCTTGAAGCCAATTTAACAACCGAGGTGATAAAACTAATTAACCATACGCGAACACTATATTATGACCAATAACCTTGCAAAAATACTTATTATTCCATCGCTTATACTTGTATTTAATAGTAATGCGGCAGAGCAAAGTACTTCCCCATTAGCTAATCAAATTTCTATTAGTGCTGACCGCCAAGAAGGCCAACTAAAAGAAAACGTTGGTATTTTTGAGAAAAACGTCGAGATAATTCACGGTAATCGTCGTATCACCGCCGATCGTTTAGAAGTACATAAGCGCGACGAACTTGGCGATAATAAACAACTATTAATTGCCACGGGCAGCCCTGCATATTTTGAAGAAAAGCAAGCAGATGGCACTGTCATGAGCGCCAGCGCTAACGAAGTACGTTACGATGTAGCGAAACGTTTTTTAACCCTGGTAGGAGATGCAAACATTTCTCAAGCTGGGCAAAAAATTACGGCTAAAAGCATCACTTATGATATAGAGCAACAGCTTATAAGTGCTGAAAAAGATGAAAACTCAACTGATCGGGTACACACTATTTTAGTGCCTGTAGACGTAAAAAAAGAACAAAAACTCAATAAAGGTCAGCCATGAGTACATTAAAAGCAGAGCTATTAGCAAAAAGCTATAAAGGCCGTGAAGTTGTTAAAAATGTAGGACTTGAAGTAAAAGCTGGTAGCATTGTTGGTTTACTTGGCCCAAATGGCGCAGGTAAAACCACTACCTTTTACATGATTGTAGGCTTAGTACCTAGCGACAAAGGTAAAATATTAATTGATGATAACGATATTACCTTACTTCCTATGCACAGCCGTGCTCGTTTAGGTATTGGTTATTTACCACAAGAATCTTCTATTTTTAGAAAGCTCACTGTGTATCAAAATTTAATGGCTATTTTAGAAACGCGTAAGCAACTAAATAAACAAGCCAGGGAAGAAACCCTAAATAGTTTATTGGACGAATTTAGCCTGCAACATATTCGCGACAGCTTAGGTATGGCGCTATCTGGTGGTGAACGTCGCCGCGTAGAAATAGCACGTGCTTTAGCTGCAGATCCTAAATTTATATTGCTTGATGAGCCCTTTGCTGGCGTGGATCCTATTTCAGTACTCGATATTAAAAAAATTATAGAACACCTTAAAAATCGTGGTATTGGCGTACTAATTACCGACCACAATGTAAGGGAAACCCTTGATGTTTGTGAAAAAGCCTACATTGTTTCTCATGGGGAGCTAATTGCATCTGGTACTCCTGAATTTGTATTAAACGATAAAACAGTACGTGATGTTTATTTAGGCGAGCAGTTCAAACTGTAATATTTATGTTATTACTATAAGCATCTGCTAAGATTAATCATATCAATTTATAAGGATTGTTAGAGATAAATGAGGCAATCATTACAGCTGCGCATGGGCCAGCAACTTACAATGACTCCGCAACTGCAACAGGCTATTCGCTTATTGCAGCTTAGTACCTTGGATCTCCAGCAAGAAATACAAGAAGCACTTGATAGCAACCCATTACTTGAAGTTGATGAACAAGATTACACGGAAGAATCAGCAGGTAAAAACGAGCAAAAAGCAGATGACATTACTGTTAGCGCCTCTGCTGACGACACCCCAAGCGAGTATGAGCAAGATAGCGGTGAAGCACTAAATAAAGACACCATAAGCGACGACATGGCCATGGATGTATCATGGGATGAATATATGAGCGCAGCGCCTGCCTCTTCATCAGGGCCAATGCCTGAAGATGAATCTATTTATCAAGGTGCATCAACCGAAACCCTGCATGAATACTTAATGTGGCAATTACAGCTCACCCCTTTTAGCCCTACCGACGAAGCTATTGCCATAGCTATCGTTGAAGCCGTAGATGACTCTGGTATTTTAACCCTCAGTTGCGAAGACCTTTTAGCAAGCTTTAACCAAGAAACTGACGACGAACACGAAGTAGAACTAGATGAAATAGAAGCAGTGCTAAAGCGCATTCAATTATTTGATCCTGTTGGTATTGCAGCTCGCAGCTTGCAAGAATGCTTATGCATTCAATTAAATCAATTTGATAAAGACACCCCTTATATTAACGAAACAAAAATGGTGTTAACTGATCATATCGATTTACTCGCTGCTCGCGACTATCGTACGTTAATGAAAAAAACTAAGCTCAAAGAAGAAGAGCTTAAAGAAATAATGACACTTATTCATACGCTTAATCCTAAGCCTGCGGATACTATTGTCAGAGAAGAGTCTGAATACGTTATACCTGACGTGTCTGTTAAAAAAATAAAAGGCCGTTGGGTGGTAGAGCTAAACCCAGATAGCATGCCAAAAATACGTGTTAACAGCCAATATGCGGCTATGTCTCGTACAGTAAAATCCAGCGGTGACAGCCAATTTATTCGCTCGCACTTACAAGAAGCTAAATGGTTTATTAAAAGCCTAGAAAGTAGAAACGAAACACTCCTGAAAGTAACTAATTGTATTGTTAAGCAGCAACAAGCGTTTTTTGAACATGGCCCAGAAGCCATGAAACCTATGGTATTAAACGATGTTGCCGAAATAGTTGAAATGCACGAGTCGACTATTTCACGGGTCACTACGCAAAAATATATGCACACTCCACGTGGCATTTTTGAGCTTAAGTACTTTTTTTCAAGCCATGTAAGCACCGAAAATGGTGGCGAATGTTCATCAACTGCCATACGTGCCCTGATTAAAAAGTTGATAGCTGCAGAAAACTTAGCCAAACCATTGAGTGATAGCAAGATTGCAGATATATTGGCTGAGCAAGGAATTAAAGTAGCTAGACGGACAATTGCAAAATATCGCGAATCTCTGGCTATTCCCCCGTCAAATCAACGTAAAAGCTTGATTTAAGACGTACAACAAAGAGGAAAATGCTGATGCAACTAAACTTAACTGGTCGTCATGTAGACATTACAGACTCATTAAGAGACTATGTAAATAATAAATTTGCAAAGCTGCAAAGACACTCAGATCACATAACTAATGTGCATGTTATTCTCGATGTAGAAAAATTAAGTCAAAAAGCTGAAGCAACAATTTTTGTAAGTGGCGCTGAGCTATTTGCATCGACCGAACACCAAGATATGTACGCTGCCATTGACTCGTTGATTGACAAACTCGATCGTCAAGTAATTAAACACAAAGAGAAGTTTGCTCGACACTAACACTATGAAATTAAGCTCACTTATATGCCAGGACTGCAGCAAAGCTGTGGTCCTTTTTAATAGTAAAAAAAGAATTTTAGAATTCATCAGTGAACTCGCGCATAAAAAAATGCCGTATTTACCTCAGCAAGATATTCTCACTGCTTTATTGGCAAGAGAAAAGCTAGGTAGTACCGGTATTGGCCGAGGAATAGCAATTCCACATGGCCGTATGAGCGGGGCACAAGAGCCTCTTGCCTTAATTTTAATAAGCGAAACCGCTATTAATTTTGATGCAATTGATAATCGTCCAGTTGATATTTTTGTTGCGCTTATAGTGCCCGATGGCGATAACCAGCAGCACTTGAAAACACTAGCCACAATAGCTGATAAACTAAACGATAAAGAGTTTTGTAAGCAATTGCGTGCGGCAAAGTCTGATGAAGCGTTATACCAAGTTATTTTGGATCAATCCTAGTTACTAATAAAGGGGTGGTAAATGGAATTAATTATTATAAGTGGCCGATCAGGTTCTGGTAAGTCAGTTGCTTTACGTGTTGTAGAAGATTTAGGTTACTATTGTGTAGATAATATTCCGGTAAATTTGCTGCCTTCATTAGTGCGCAGTGTCTCTGATAACTACGATAAAATAGCCGTTAGTATAGACGTGCGTAACCTGCCTAAAGATCAGCAGCAGTTTAACGATATTCTTGAGTACTTGCCCGACTTTGCTAAACCAACGTTATTTTATTTAGATAGCGACGATCAAACGTTAATCCGCCGTTATTCAGAAACACGTCGCTTGCACCCGCTTTCGATTGATTCGCTACCGCTAGATTTAGCAATAAAAAAGGAAAAAGAATTACTCGATGTACTCGTAACGCGGGCTGATCATGTCATTGATACAACCGATTTAAGTGTGCATCAACTTGCTGAATCTATGCGTGAAACCATACTCGGTAAAAAAGACAAACAGCTTATCATTACCTTTGAGTCGTTTGGCTTTAAGCATGGTATTCCCAAAGGTGCTGATTATGTTTTTGATGCGCGTTTTTTACCAAACCCACACTGGGAACCGGAGCTCAAGCCTTTAACTGGATTAGATCAACCAGTAAAAGATTATTTAGCTAGTCATAGTATTGTGCAAAAATTCACTTGGCAAATTCAAACCTTTGTACAAACGTGGTTACCACACCTAGAGCGTAATAATCGCAGTTATTTAACCATTGCTATTGGTTGTACTGGTGGTCAGCACCGCTCAGTTTATTTAGCGCAAACAATTGGTGAAAGCTTTGCTATGTCTCACCCTAATGTAAAAATTCGCCATCGCGAGCAAGAAAAATAATTCAATTTAAATAATCATCTGTTCAGCTTAAGTAGAGTATCTTATGCGCTTAGAAAATACATTTTTAATAAAAAACAAGCTAGGCCTGCATGCTAGAGCTGCTACCGTATTAGCACAATTAGCGGTACAATTTGACGCATCTATTACCTTATTTCAAGATGAAAAAGAAGCCGCTGGCGATAGCGTACTGGCTTTAATGTTACTAGAAAGCAGCCAAGGTAAAGAAGTAAAAGTAGTGTGCGAAGGACCCGATGCAGAGCATGCTTTACATGCCGTTGGCCAATTAATAGCGCAGCGCTTTAACGAACAAGAATAGTAGGCACTTTATTTAAACCAAGTAAACGAGCTAAAATATAGGGTTAGTGAAACCTTAAGCTAGTTTGGCTAAAAAAAGTAAGATAAACTGAACGAAGTTAATGACTAACTTCTTCCCTAACGTTATAAAAATAAATTAAGGACGCCAATGCCCGAAACTTTCGAACAAGACTACCCACTACAACAATTACAACAAGTGACCAAGTCACTCAATAGTGGTCAGTTTGTTCAAGTTAGGCGCATGCTGGCAAAAACAGCTCCTTGTGATACCGCACTTTTACTAGAATCATCACCGCATAAAGTTCGTCGCCTGCTCTGGCAATTAGTTGATCCAGATGTACAAGGTGATGTTCTTGAAGAACTCTCTGAAGATGTACGTTTAGGCATTATTGCCCAAATGGAACCTAAGCACATTGCTGCTGCCACTGAAGACATGGGCCACGATGACTTAGGTGAAGTACTGCGAAGCCTGCCTGACACGGTTTATAAAGACGTGGTTAGCGCCATGGACATTCAAGATAGAGAACGTGCTACGCAAGCACTCTCCTATCAGGAACGCTCTGCTGGCGCGCTGATGAACACAGATACAGTAACCATTCGCCCTGATGTAACCCTAGATGTGGTACTGCGTTACATTCGTCTGCGCGGCGAACTCCCTGAGGGTACCGACGACCTTTACGTTGTCGATAAGCATAACTGTTTTTTAGGCGCTTTATCGTTAAGTACCTTACTAACCAATTCGCCCGAAAAAATTGTTCACGACCTAATGGATGAAGACTGTGAGTCTATTCCTATTTCGATGGATGAAAGCGAAGTGGCGCAGTTATTTGAACGTCATAACTGGATATCAGCCCCAGTAGTTGACGACAACGCCCAGCTACTTGGCCGTGTTACTATCGATGACATTGTTGATGTAATTCGTGAAGACGCAGAGCATCACTTATTAGGTTTAGCGGGTCTTGATGATGAAGAAGATACCTTTGCACCGGTTTTAAAAAGCTCAAAAAAACGCTCTGTTTGGCTAGGTGTTAACTTATTAACGGCTCTGGCAGCTGCTTTTGTTGCCAGCTTTTTTGAAGGCACTTTAGCAATACTGCCTATTTTAGCCGTGCTTAACGGCATTGTCCCCTCAATGGGTGGGGTGGCCGGTAGCCAGTCATTAACCTTGGTTATTCGTGGTATAGCAGTGGGCCATATTAACCAAACTAACCAACGTTTTGTAATGATAAAAGAGCTCGCCATTGGTGCATTAAACGGTATTTTATGGGCTGTTTTAATTGCCAGTGTTATAGCCCTATGGCAATGGGACTTAATGCTTGGCGCGGTACTGGCGTTTGCAATGTTTATGAACTTAGTTGTTGCGGGTGTGGCGGGTGCGTGTATTCCTATAATACTTAAACGTATGAAAATAGACCCTGCACTTGCTGGCAGTGTAATACTCACTACAGTAACCGATATAGTAGGTATATTTGCCTTTTTAGGCACCGCAACTTGGTTGCTGGTTTAATAAGTAAACCAGCGCATATTACTGTGTAAATACGCGCTGGTTAAAAGTAACTTTTACGCAATATAATTTAACCAGCGTTCAAGCTATTTAACCTTCTTTATTGGCTGTAGAGCCATCGGCTCCTTCTTGATCAGCCGATGGTGTATTTACTTTATTACTTATTATTGCATCGAGGTTTTCGCCGCCTTTAACCCCAAAATCTAAACTGCGTATTGGGAATGGGATAAGAATATCAGCCTCATTTAGTGCTTGCTGTACTGCCACAACACCTTTGTGGCGTACTGTCATAAAGTCTGGCTCACCAGGGTATTTAATCCAAAACCACAATAATAAATTAATACTACTGTCGCCAAAACTCTCTGCGTATACGGCCGTTTCATCTTGGCGTATTACAAACTCAAATTGATTAATTTTATCCACAATAACGTTTGCGGCTTTTTCTATGTCTTCTGTTAATGAAATTCTTACCGGCACTTCTATGCGTCTAACGCCTAGCGTGCTGTAGTTTCGCAATACATTTCTAAATAGTATTTTATTAGGCACTAGTATTTGCTGCCCATAAAAGCTCTCTATTAGTGTATTACGCAGGTTTATTGAATGCACAGAGCCAAACACATCATCAGTTTTTATTACATCACCTGGTTTAAATGGCTTACGAATACCCATAGCAATACCTGCTATTAAGTTTTCGGTCATATCTTGAAATGCAAAACCAATCGCTAAACCAACAATACCGGCACCAGCTAGTAATGACGTTACCGTGCCTTTTAAGCCCATAAAATCCAGTGCTATAAACACTCCTACACTTAATATCAGCACTTTAAATATAGAAGCCATTAAATCAGCTATCTGTTTTGAATCGAGGGAGCGGCGTAATAAATTTTTCATTAAGTTACCGGCAAAGCGAGCCAGCATAGAAAATAGAATAACAATAATAACTGCCACAATAAAATTAGGAATATGGCTTATAACGACATCAAACCACCCTCCGAGCTTTTCTTCGATAAGTTTTTCGGCGTCGCTAATTGAGGGAATACTAAACATGTAACTTGCACCTATTGATTTATAATGTGATTAGAATCAATCTTGAATTCGCATATCAATTGCAAGTATAGCGCCAGTATTAAAAAAGCCATGCTGTGCATGGCTTTTATAGATTAGGTAAAGGTTTAAGTTTTAGCTTTGTTCATCGCGTAAAAATACTGGCTCAAGCTCTTTCACACTTGCTTCAGCGCTAAAATAATAACCCGCTACTGTAAACTCTTTAAGCTGGCTTAGCTGAGTTACTTTATTTTCGATGAGGTAACGCGCCATCATGCCTCGTGCTTTTTTAGCGTAAAAACTAATTACTTTATATTGACCATTTTTACAGTCTTTAAAGTGTGGAGTAATTATTTGTGCATTAAGGGCTTTTTTATCAACCGCTTTAAAGTACTCGTTTGAAGCAAGGTTAACTAAGTATTGGGCGTCCTCGGCTTTTAATACCTCGTTAAGTTTATTGGCAATTACACAGCCCCAAAACTCATACAGGTTTTTACCACGGCTGTTTTCAAGCTTGGTGCCCATTTCAAGGCGATACGCTTGCATTAAATCAAGCGGCTTTAAAAGCCCATATAAGCCCGATAATATGCGTAGGTGGCTTTGTGCGTAATCAAGCTGATTAGCCGTTAGCGTGCTAGCATCTAAACCACCATATACATCGCCATTAAAGGCTAGTACCGCTTGTTTAGCGTTTTCTGTGGTAAATGGCTGTGCCCACTCACTAAAGCGAGCAGCGTTAAGCCCTGAGAGCTTATCGCTAATTTTCATCAGGCTGCCAATTTGCGCAGGGGTTAGTTCACGGCATACTTGCATCAGTGCTTCGCTGTGCTCAAGTAATTCCGGTTGAGTGAACTTATCGGTTGCAGGTGGCGTGGTGTAATCAAGATTTTTTGCAGGTGAAATAACAGTGATCATAGTTAGCTATTGACTTGTAATTTATTTAATGTCAATTTCAACATTAAATGAAACGAAAAGCACGTTTTGTTTAATATTAAACAGACTGATCCTACCTTAATAATTCATACATAACCGTTTTTATATTGATAAGGACATAAGACCTATCAAGCATTACTTCGCTGTTGCAGTATGGTGTAATATTAAAGTAGTTTAGATTTTCTTTTAACTTGCTTGGAATGAGGAAAGCAAATGACTAACGCGCTACAAAGGCTAAAACAACATTCATCAATCGTGGCCGACACGGGTGATATTGAAGCAATTAAAAAGCATCAACCAGAAGACGCAACGACCAATCCGTCATTGCTATTAAAAGCGAGCGAGATTGAAGCCTATAAGCCTTATTTAAATAAAGCATGGAGCTACGCCAAAGAAACCGAGCAAGATCCAGCTAAGCAACTAGCGCTAGCATGCGACTACTTTGCGGTATTATTAGGTAAAGAAATTAGCGCTATTGTACCTGGTTATATTTCTACTGAGGTAGATGCACGTCTTTCGTTTGATACCCAAGCAACTATTGATAAAGCGCACACGCTACTTAGTCTTTACGAAAAAGAAGGCGTAAGCAAAGATAAAATCTTAATTAAAGTAGCCTCTACTTGGGAAGGCATTAAAGCCGCTGAACAACTAGAAAAAGAAGGTACTAAATGTAACCTTACTTTATTGTTTAGTGATGCCCAAGCACGTGCTTGCGCCGATGCTAACGTATTTTTAATCTCGCCATTTGTTGGTCGTATTTTAGATTGGCACGTTGCTAACGGTATGGAAAAACCGACCGACCCACTGCAAGATCCTGGGGTACAATCGGTACGCAGCATTTTTGAATTTTATAAACGCCACGACTACAAAACGGTAGTTATGGGTGCAAGTTTTCGTAATACCGGCGAAATTATTGCCCTTACTGGTTGCGATAAGCTAACTATTAGCCCCAATCTTTTAGAAGAGTTGGGTAACCTTGAAGATGCACCAGAATACTTACTAGCAAAAGATGTTGCGCAGCAGCCAAAACCGGCACCGCTTAGCGAAGCTCAATTTCGTTGGTTGCATAACCAAGATGCTATGGCGACTGAAAAGTTAGCTGAAGGTATTCGCTCTTTTGCTGATGCTCAAGAGCAATTAGAAGCACGCTTTAAAGCCATGTAATTGGCTCAAACGCTTGTATAAAAACGTCGCAGTTGCGACGTTTTTTTATGCCTGTAATTTATATGCAAAAAACTTATAAACCCATCATAAAGTAAAACTTCATCAACAAATCACACTTTAGTAACATAAATGTCACTTTTATATTCTATTTTAGCTAGGCCTATGGTATAGGTATTCGCGAAGTTAATACCTATTGCGTTAAATTAGTGAGCCGTTATAGCTTATGTTTTTAATAAGACTGGTATCAAATGCAGTCTAAAGGAGATATTCATGGATAGCCTAAGCAATATAATAGAAGGTCCTGAAACAAAAAAGGAAGCTTCTCAAAAAAATAAAAAAAGAAGATGGCGCGAAATCGAAGCAATACAAGAAAAGTATCGTTTACGCAAAGAACTACAGGAGTTGGACTACTTTACAGACAGTATAGCCGTTAATGAGCTCGACTTTTAAACGACTAACTAAAAGGCCCGCATTACTGTGCGGGCCTTTGGTTTTAAAAGTTAAAATTATACTTGCCAATTAATCGGCGTTTTACCTTGAGATTGCAATAACGCATTCGTGGCTGAAAAATGCCTACAACCAAAAAAACCTCGATGAGCAGACAGTGGCGATGGGTGCGGCCCTGCTAAAATATGCTGGCGTGCGCTATCAATTCCCTTACCTTTTTTTTGTGCATGAGCACCCCACAAAATAAATATTACGCCTTCACAATGGGTGTTTATATGCGCAATAACCTTATCGGTAAATTGCTCCCATCCTAAGTGTTTATGCGAATGGGCTTGGCCTTGCTCTACCGTAAGTACTGTATTGAGTAAAAACACTCCCTGCTCTGCCCAGCTTTGCAAGTAACCATGGGTAGGAATAACAAAATCGTTTATATCGCTAGCCAGCTCTTTATAAATATTTTTAAGCGAAGGTGGCAGCTTTTTAACCTCAGGTAATACTGAAAAACACAAACCATGCGCTTGGCCTTCACCGTGGTAAGGATCTTGCCCTAAAATAACAACGCGTATATCACTAAGCGGTGTTGCAGCAAATGCGCTAAACACTTGCTCTTTTGGAGGATAAACAGCAACACCTTCACTGCGGCGCTTAGCAACGTAGCCGAGTGTTTGCTGCATATATGCTTGCTGTAATTCTTGCTTTAAAAATGCAGTCCAATCGCTCATTGTATGCTCTTTATTTGTTGACGTGATACGTCTATTTTATCACACATATCGGCCAGCCCATCTAGCATACGTGCTGAAAAACGATGTAGTAAGTCGGCATTTACAGATAAAAACTGCTTGTTTTTTACTGCGGGTATTTCTGGCCATTGCTGCCAATTAATAGTGGGTTGCGGTGTTGCTGATTTTTCATCCGGAATAATTATAATTTGCGGTTTAGCCACAATCACATTTTCTATGCTTATTTGTGGATAGTCGGTGCGGCTATTTGCAAATACATTGGTTACTTGGCAAGTGGCTATTAACTCACTTATTCCGGTATTTTTCGACACAGTCATCATCGGCTCAGACCAGAGTTGATAAAAGCCAGTGAGTTTACTTTTACCCTGTTGCTTGGCTTTAATGGCTGCAAGTTTAGCATTAAATGCTTTTACCACTTGCTCGCTTTGTTTAATGTTACCGGTAAGTTTTCCTAGCATAAGCAACTCATCGGCAATACCTGTAATTGTCGTTGGATCAGTTAAATAAAGCTTAATACCTAAGCGCTCTATTTGTGCTAAATCATCGCTTTGATTACCACTTTTCCAAGCAATTACTATATCTGGCTTAAGGACTAAAAGCTTTTCGATTGAAATACCATAGTAACCGCCAATACGGGTAATACCTTTTGCCGCTGCTGGGTAGTCGGCGTAATCAACTGTGCCAACAATATTATCTCCCGCGCCTATTGCATACAGGTTTTCTACTATGTGCGGAGCCAGTGCCACAATACGCAGCGCTTTAGCCGGCTGTACTTTATCAATTTGTATCTTATTAGCCTGCGCATGCTGCGATACACAGAGTAACAATAGACCAATAACAAGCTGTTTAAACATTAGTAATCAAAACCTTGCAGAGCCTTAACACCTGCATCAAATGCATGTTTTACATTACGCACTTCGCTTACTGTATCAGCCAGTTCTATTAATTTACGATGGGCTGCACGGCCGGTAATAATAACCGACTGCATTGGCGGTCTGTTGCTAATCGCCTCTAGCACTTCATCTACATCAATATACCCATAGGTTACCATGTAGGTTAGCTCATCGAGCAGCACTACATCTAGGCTTGCGTCACTAAGCAGTCGCTTTGACTCTTGCCAAGCAGCTTGCGCGGCTGCGGTATCGCTTTCCTTGTCTTGGGTATTCCATGTAAAGCCTGTGCCCATTACAACAAACTCTACACCCGCACTCTGTAACAAGTTACGCTCTCCACATTCCCAAGTGCCTTTTATGTACTGGCACACAGCGGCTTTTTTTCCATGACCAACACAACGTGCTACCACACCAAAGCCCGAGGTCGATTTACCTTTGCCATTACCGGTTATAACCTGAAAAATACCTTTTTCTTGTTGCGCTGCAGCTATTCGTGCATCAACTTGATCTTTTAATTTTTGTTGGCGTTGCTGATGCTTATCTTTACTTTGTTCGCTCATGATTATGCCCTTCATAAATTTTAATAATGTGTGCAATATTTAAATGCGTTTCACACATGGCAGCTAAACGCTCTAGTTGCTGCTCACGGTGCTTGTTAATATTAACCGGATTAGTAACTGTATCGGCTTTGAGCCACTTTAATATTTGCAATGTGGCACTCGCTTGATCAAATAAGCCATGTAAATAAGTACCCGCTATGGCGTTATCATCACTAATAAACCCATCGGCTGTAAAGCCATTTGGGTGTTCATTAAAGCTTAAAAATGGTTTATTAAGTGCTTCACCTTGGCTAATGCCTGCATGAATTTCGTAGCCACTACAAAGTGTTTGCTGGTTATTTAATTGCATAGTCGCGGTTACATTACTCAATATTTTTTGTGCTGTAAGTGTGCTGGTAAAATCACTTAACGCTAGCCCCGGCATATGCTGTAATGATGACTCAACACCTAGGGGATCATTAATACTATTGCCAAGCATTTGCATACCACCACAAATACCGAGCACTTTACCACCATAACGTAAATGGCGTTTTATTTGTGTATCCCAGCCTTCATTTTTTAAAAAGGCTAAATCACTTAATACGTTTTTACTCCCCGGTAAAATGATCAAATCAACATCGGGGATCGCTTGTGTATGCGCTACATAATTAATATTTATATTGGGATGTAAGCGCAGTGCATCAAAGTCAGTATGGTTGCTAATGTGCGGCACAAGCAGCACGGCAATATTAACGCTGGCATTAGTTAGCGTATTATCAATAGCAATTGCATCCTCAGCATCTAATGCAAGGTCGTGTAAATACGGCAATACGCCTAACACCGGTTTACCTGTGTACTGTTCCAGCCAATCAAGTCCACTTTGTAATAAGCTTATATCGCCTCTAAAACGATTTATTACAAAGCCTTTTACCCGCGCTTGCTCCGACTCACTCAATAATGCCAAAGTACCCACTAAATGAGCAAACACACCGCCTTTATCTATATCGGCAATTATAATTACGGGGCAGTCAACGGCTTCGGCGTAGCCCATATTAGCAATGTCGTTGGCTCTGAGGTTTATTTCGGCTGGGCTGCCCGCCCCTTCCACCAGCAATAAATCAAAACGTTTTGCTAAACGGTTATGCGACGTGAGTACTGCATCCATAGCTACTTTTTTATAATCGTGATACGCCCCAGCTTCCATATTACTTATGGCTTTACCATGAATAATAACCTGCGCGCCAGTATCGCTATTTGGCTTAAGTAATATGGGGTTAAAGTCAGTTTCAGGGGCTACCTTTGCCGCTATAGCTTGCAGTGCTTGAGCACGACCTATTTCACCACCATCATCTGTAACTGCACTATTTAATGCCATATTTTGTGGCTTAAATGGCGCTACATTTAGCCCTCTATTAGCAAATGCTCTACACAGCGCCGCAACCAGTGTACTTTTACCCGCATCGGATGTGGTGCCTTGCACCATTAACGTTTTCATTTTATAGCCCTACACCTGGCGCTTACGAAAATACAATAAGCTTAAAAAAAACACGCTACCAATAGCTGCAGTAATAACCCCAACGGGTAACTCTTGATTAGTTAATAACGTGCGCGCTAGCACATCAACCCAAACCATAAAAGTACCGCCCACCAAACTCGTTACCAGTAAGCCAGATAAGCTACCTTGGGAGATAAAAAAACGCACTATATGCGGCACCATTAATCCTACAAAGCCAATTCCGCCACACATAGCCACTAACACTGCCGTTATCAGCGAACTTAAAACTAGCATCAATATTCTAAAGCGATGTACCCGCACACCCAGTGTTATAGCACTTTCATCGCCGAGCAGCATGGCATTTAGTTGGCGCCTAAAACTAAGCATTGTAAATGTACACAATACAATAACCACAAAAGGTAACCACAGCGTTGCCCACTGCGCTCGTGCAAAACTGCCGAGCGTCCAAAATAAAATAGCCGCAACTGCCTGAGGATCGCTCCAGTAAAGTAATAAACTGGTAAATGCGCTAAATAAAAATGACAAGGCCACACCTGCCAGCAGCATAGATTCTACTTGCCCACTTTGCTGCCGCCCTGCAATCAATATAAGTAAACTCATAGCCACTAAACTGCCAGCCAATGCCGCTGCCGATAATGCAAAGCCCGCACTAATGCCCACAAACGCCATGAGTATAACTACCCCCAAAGACGCCCCAGACGATATCCCAAATAAATAAGGATCTGCTAACGGATTACGCGTCACGGTTTGCAAAATAAGCCCGGCAATGGCTAAACCACTGCCAGCTAAAAATGCCAGTAATGTGCGTGGCATTCTTAATTCAACAATAATTCGAGTGTTAAAGGAGCCCTCTGTTGAGGTGAAAATACTTTTAAATACATCAGTTAATGATATGTCGGCAGCGCCATAACTCAGCGCCGTAAATAACGTAAATAATGCAGCTAGTACTGTGACTAAAAGTGCTATTGAATGATTGTTAAGCATGCGCATATTATTCATACCCATAAAAGTAAGTAATATGTGGAATAACACCACCTAGTTTAGACATTTGCGGGTGGTGGCTTACTTGTGCACATACACCAAATACATCATTGAGCATGTCCTCGCTGAGCACATCGATGGGAGAGCCTGTATTAACAATTTCGCCGTGATTTATAACCACCAGCTCATCGCACATAGCAGCGGCTAAATTTAAATCATGAAACGATGCAAACACAGTAACGCCAAGCGATTTAGCCAACTCCATTACCTGAATTTGATACTTCACATCTAAGTGGCTGGTTGGCTCATCCATAATTAATAGTTGCGGTTGCTGCACCATAGCCCGAGCAATTAATGCACGTTGTTTTTCTCCTCCCGAAAGCGACTCAAAACGTTGGCTTGCATGATCCTGCAAGCCAACTCGCGCTATAGCTTGGTTTATTTTTTGTGTGTCGGCTGTTGTGGTGGTGCTAAATAATGCTTTATGCGGGGTTAACCCAAGTGCAACCACATCTAATAAAGTTAAATTAAATTGTGATGGGGTTTCTTGTAAAACAACCGCAACCTGCTTTGCGTATTCATGGCTTTTTAACTGCCAAATATCGGTATTATTAAATTTAATTTGCCCTGCAGTGGGCTGATTAAAGCGATACAAACACCGCAGTAAACTAGATTTACCTGCGCCATTGGGGCCAATTAAGCCAACGAACTTACCTTGCTTTATTTGCAAATTAACATTGTTGAGGATAGTTTTACTGCCAATATTCCACGACACGTGATTAACGCTTAACAATGGTGTATTTAATGGCGTTTGAGTTTGCAATAGTTAGCCCTAGGCAGGAATGCGCTCACTAACAATGCAACTAACTATGGCTAGTACATAATTTGAAGATGAGTAAACCCGCTCGTTAAAATAGTTTATTTGTATCTGACTTAAAGCGTTATGCTAATTACAGTTGCGGGAACAGTTGAGGAGTTGCACCTCATTCCAAATGAATACTCTATTATGGGCGGCTAAGTAAATAATTTAAAGCAAAAAAAACCGCACTTAACAAAGTACGGCTTAAAAAGGCAGTGCTAAGCGCTGCTTAAAATTTATATTCTATACCTACACCTAAGTAGTCTTGGTCAACGTTGTTGTCCATATCGAAATTAGAATAAAAACCAAATAATTTAGTGTTTTTATTTAACTGATGATCAACACCTGCCGAAATAGCCGTTTTGTCATCACTGCCTTTAAAATCCATTGCCTGGTACTGCAATTTAAAGGTATTGCTAGCCATAGTGTAAGCCGCACTTAATAAATAACCGTCGGCCTCACTACTGCCATCAACTTTTTCTTGCGTTTGATACATAGCGCCTAATTTAAAATCGGCTACTTTACCTTGTACTGATGCGCGCAATACATCGTAGCCGTTCACTTCGCTATCGGCAGCAATAGCGGCATATATTGCGCTCTTTTTAAGGGCTGCGTCACCATAAGTTACTGCCATTGAATAGCCATTTTCAGCACCTGCTGAATCGCTATCCTCTGCAACAAACGTAGCCAAAAGCTTAAAACCTTGGTAAGAATTAGAGGCATAAGAAACACTACTGCCCATTCTATTTTCACCTTTAAAGGCATTTTTAATGTCGCCTTCAAGGTCGCTAAATAAATCAACTTTACCTTGTGACTGCTTAAGCGCGGTATCGTTACGGCCAATAACAACTTGGCCAAACGCGCCTTTTAAACCTATATACTGATTACGAGCAGAGATATTGTCGTCATTATCACCTTTTGAGTCGGCGTCAGAAACATCAACTTGAAATTCAAACTTATAAACAGCTTCTAAGCCATCAGATATTTTTTCAGACCCTTTTAAGCCCAAACGTGATTTGTTACTTTTAATTTCGGTAAAAGACCCCTCACCATCATCCGACGACTGTAGTGTTACGTTCGCTTTACCGTAAAAATCCACTTCAGCAAGCGCATTAAAAGACAAACCACCTAATAAAGCTACACATAAGCTCGACTTTACAAATTTCATGTTATTTCCTCGATAATCACAACAGACTCGTTTTTAATGCAACAGGAGTTTGGCATTGTTAAATGACAAAAATATTACAGACGTCATATTTTTACACTTTTAAATTCATAAAAACACATAATAGTTGCAATCAAACGTACATATACAGCAAAACCATTGGCCTTACTCAACGGGTAACTTAGGAGTCATTTGGGTTAATAAATTTACTAATGTTTCTATTAACTCTTTTTGCTCATTGTCTCTGTGATAGGCAACAAATATATCGCGCGAGGTGGTTTCTACGTCTTTCACATGAAATAACTCGCCTTTTTCTAAATGCGCTGCAACAAGTACTTGAGGAATGAATGCACTCCCTCCGCATTGCAATATTAAATCAAGTGCTATACGCCCTGTACTTGTTCTAAAGTAAGGTGGGGTTTTGCCAGTAAACTGGCGAGCATGCCACAGTGAGAATGTCGTGCCCCAGTCAACATATACGTACTGGTTATCAAAAAAGTTATCGTAACTGGCAGTATCAAACGCGCTTACCGGTATAATGGGTAGTTCGCAAATTCGCTCAACCACCAGCTCATCAACTTTTGGTGGATCAAATAAAATAGCTAAATCTAAGGTGCGCTCTAATAACAGGCGGGTACTTTCTTGTTGTGCTTTTACCTCAGCCACCAAAGACACACCGGGCATTGCCGATACAATATTAGTAATACCAAACTGTAAAAATGCATCCCAAATGTTTGGTGTACCCGCTAGGCAAATTTGTTTATGCATATTATCGGCAAGTGCCACATCTACTTTTGCTCTTTGCATGCCGGTAATGATCATTTGTGCATGGGGTAATAAACGCTCACCTGGCGCTGTTAGTTGAATATTATTGCGCTGGCGAATAAACAAATTAACACCAAGCCCTTGCTCTAATTGACGAATTCTAAAGCTTACTGCAGACTGCGTGATATAAAGGTTTTCAGCCGCTTTGCCAAAGTGACGAGTGCGTACTACCTCAACAAATGTTTTTAATAAATCGATATCCAATCTTTTATCCTCACGATAAAAATAACTTGTTTAAAATATTTGCAAACTTGCCGCATACTCCAGCAATTACCAAGGTATGAGGGTACAACAATGAGCAATGATATTTCACTACTTCGCCAAGCATTTGTTAGTCAACGTCAGTTTTTTGATGATCAAAATTTCCCACGCGGATTTGGTCGCAGCGGAAACTTTACCTTATTAGAAGCCAGTATATTAGAGCAACACGGTGTTGTTTTAAAAGGCTTACATAATAAAGCCCTAGAGCCACAAAATGAACATCAGCAACAATTTGTCGCTGTTATTAGTGGTGCTTTAGAGCCAACCAATGCAATTGAGCGCGCTTGGGTTAAATACTTAAAGTTAACAACCAGCAAAGCAAAGTTCCATACATTATTTGGCCGCTCAAAAATAGCGACCCCAGCACCAATAAGCCAAGACTATTACGCCGAGTCAGACAGTATGTAATTGCTTTAACTATTTAATTTTTACATTTTAAATAGTTAAACATACACCAAGCCTAGCGCGAGTACAAAATACATCGCGCTACGTGCTTACTTAAGTTAACTAACTTTTAAACCACGCCTGAGGCCACAATAGCGGCTTTTTTACGTTTACGAGATTGCCTAAAAGAGTCCCAACTAAAAATAGCCAATGCACTCCAAATACAAACAAATGTAACTACTCGCTCGGCATCAAACACTTCACCGTAAAGCATCACAGCTAATATAAACATCAAACTTGGCCCTATGTACTGAAAAAAGCCTAAAGTGGTGTATTGCAAACGCTTAGCAGCGCCGGTAAAGCACAGTAGTGGTAAGGTGGTAATGATCCCGGCACTAATGAGTAACACATTGGTATGCCAGTCATTAGCAGGCAAGCTTGACGTTGCTGTAGGCACCATTAAATACCAATAAATAAGCGCTACGGGCAAGAGTATAAATGCTTCTATTGAAATACCGGACAATGCTTCCACTGGCAGTTTCTTACGCAGTAAACCATATATTGCAAATGATATAGCTAACGAAAAAGCAACCACAGGAAATGAGCCAAAACTTATTAATTGCAGCAGTACACCGGTAAATGCTAAAGCAACAGCAACCATTTGAAACTTACGTAAACGTTCGCCTAAAAATAACACTCCCAGTAATACATTTAGTAACGGATTAATGTAATAACCTAAACTGGCATCAAGCATATGATTATTATTAACTGCCCATATAAACAAGCCCCAGTTAAACCCCAGTATCGACGAGGTTAAAACCAGCATTAACAATAGTTTAGGCTGTACTATAATGCGTTTAATTCTATCCCACTGGCCTAAAATACTCACAATAATAATTAAAAACATCACCGACCACACAACACGATGCGTTAAAATTTCAAATGCAGTAACATGCTGGAGTTGCTTAAAGTATATAGGTGCTAAACCCCATATAGTAAAAGCGATGCAAGCCAAAATGGCGCCCTTGCGCTTCTCGGTATCAATCGGCATAAATAAACACTTAGTTATTCAAAAGGTCGCCAGTTTACTCCGCAAACTTTTATTAGCCAACTAAATACGTGCCCGTACCAAATGCTATTTGTACTGCTTGCTCATTATGCAATTCCATCCTACAAACACATACTTTATTGCCCGAGCGAATTAAAGTGGCACTGGCTATAAATTTCTCGCCTTTGCCTGGGCGTAGGTAATCGGTGCGCATATCTATAGTGCCCAAGGTGGCTAGTTTTTGCTGCACAGATAAAATATCAACATCGTTTAGCTTATCTATTACACTTGCTGCGGCTAACATACCACCTACGTTATCGAGCACTGCCGAAATAACGCCGCCATGGAGTATTTTTTGTGCCGGATTACCTATGAGTATATCCTGCCAAGGAAACGATATTTTTGCTTGTTCTGGGCTAAGTGATTCTACCGATATTTTTAAAAACTGATTAAACGGCATATTATTTACAAACAGCGAGCCTACATGCTCTATTAACATTTCTTTATTCATTATTATTCTCTATGTTATATCTGGTAAGAGGAGTAAAGCATAACTAGGATAAAACTAGCAACACAGTTAAATTTATTAGCCGCTTAAAGTCAGCTAATATCACCCCCCTGAGCGAGTAAATTCACACGTTATAAATTTATTCAAAAAACATTCAACACTCGCTAAAGACATCCTGTACAAAAAACACTAAAATACCCCGCAATGAATACATTAACACCACCCTCTAGCTCACTTGTGCGCACCCCTGAAGCTGTACTCAAACAAGTGTTTGGTTATAGTGAATTTCGCGACGGCCAAAAAACGGTTATTGATGCAGCCATTAACGGCCAAGATTCGTTGGTATTGCTGCCAACCGGTGGCGGTAAATCTGTGTGCTATCAAATACCCGCTTTAGTGCTTGAAGGGGTAACTATTGTTATTTCTCCGCTAATATCGCTAATGCAAGATCAGGTAACTCAACTACAAGCGCTGGGCGTTAAAGCCGCATATATAAATAATAGCTTAGCCCGCGAAGAGCAGCAGCAGGTATACCAACAACTCCATCAGGGATTAATTAAACTACTGTATGTTGCCCCTGAAAAAGTGCTGCAGCGCGAGTTTTTAGAGCGCTTATCGCATTTAAAAATCAGCTTATTTGCTATTGACGAAGCGCATTGTGTATCGCATTGGGGGCACGATTTTAGACCCCATTACTTTCGTTTAAGCGAATTAAAACAACGCTTTGCTCATGTACCTATGATGGCCCTTACTGCAACTGCCGATAAAGCCACTCGTTTTGATATTGTTGAGCAATTAAAGTTACAACAACCCTATATTCATACCGGCAGCTTTGATCGCCCTAATATTCGCTACACCATAGAAGAAAAATTTAAACCTATGGTGCAACTGCTGCGCTATTTAAAAGAACAAAAAAGCCAAAGCGGCATAATTTATTGCACCAGCCGTAAGCGCGTAGACGACATAGCCGAAAAGTTAGCCGACGCGGGACTTAACGCCGCCGCCTATCATGCAGGTATGAGTAACGAGCAGCGCCAATTTGTGCAAACCGGCTTTGCCCGCGACGATATACAAATAGTGGTTGCTACAGTGGCCTTTGGTATGGGTATAAATAAACCCAATGTGCGCTTTGTATTGCATTACGATATTCCCAAAAGCATAGAGTCGTACTATCAAGAAACTGGCCGCGCTGGGCGAGATGGACTTGCCGCTGAGGCTATAATGTATTTTGATCCGGCAGATATAGGCCGCGTAAGACGCTTTTTTGAAGATATTGACGACGAGCAACGTCGCCGCGTCGAAGAGCAGCGCTTTAATGCCATGGCCAGTTTTGCCGAAGCACAAACCTGCCGTCGACAAATCCTGCTTAACTATTTTAGTGAGTATCAACGTGAGCCATGCGGTAACTGCGATATTTGCTTAAATCCGCCCAAAAGCTTTGATGGCACTTTAGTAGCGCAGCAGGCACTATCGTGTGTATACAGAGCAGAGCAACGCTTTGGCCTTGGATATATTGTTGAGTTACTACGCGGTGCAAACACCAGTCGTATTCGCGATAATAACCATCATCAACTCAGCACCTACGGCATTGGCAAAGACAAAAGCAGTGAATTTTGGCTAAGTATTTTACGCCAACTTATTCATCAAGGCTTATTAAGCCAAGATATAACCCAAGGTGCATCACTGCGTTTAACCGAAGCCGCGCGCGCTATTTTAAAAAGCGAATATGCGTTGCAACTCGCAGAGCCTCGCCTGCAAGCTAAGCATGTTTATCAAGATAAATTAGCCCAGTTTAATTACGACAAAAAGCTATTTGCTCGCTTAAGGGCGCTGCGAAAAGAGTTAGCCGATGCCGACGATGTACCGCCGTACGTGGTATTTAACGACAAAACGCTTGCAGAAATGGCGCAGCTAATGCCGACCAACGACAGCGAATTTTTAAAGGTGTCGGGTGTTGGCTTTACTAAATTAAATAAGTATGGCGGTGAGTTTTTAACTGCAATTCGCAACTACCTTGCTACTAACTAAGAGCATTATGACCATAATAGAATATCACCACACGCATCAATGCATTATTATTACGCCGGTAGAGCCGCCCCACGACGAAGACTTTGAACTGTGGAGTCGCTTGTTTTTACACCACGATGAAATAACCATTAATGAGTACTCTGCTGGTGCCGATCGCCATCAACTGCGCTTCACTTATCAGCAGCAAACATTTAATTTAAATTTTGAACACTACAGCCAAAGTATTTGGATTAACGGCGAAGGCCATGACGCTGAACATTTATTAGCCGCACTTACTTTTTACCTAAGTTAATAGCAATTAAATAACTTCAAGCTCTCTACTTTTAACTTACATTTTAGTAACAATGATGTAAGCTGATATTACGGTAGTAATTTGCTACGTAGCAGTAAAGGGTTTGAATGATTACTAAAAAATGGATTTCATCTTGTTGTTTTAGCCTCTGTATTCCAAGCTTTTTTATGTTCAGTTTAGCTGCGCAAGAAACCCCTCATGCGCAAAATGATTGCGCAAGCGAGCAACCAACGCCATCAAGTAGTAATAATTTACGCCGTCAACTAGATCAACCAACGCCACTGTTAAAGCAAAGTAGTAATGCAAAAATTGCCAATATTACTTTGCAGCAACTTAACGTATTTAATACTGAACTCGAAGCCGAAAATAACGCCCTATTTCGCTTTGCTAACCGCGCGCATATTCAAACCGAGCCTGAGGTTATTAAAAGTATTTTATTGTTTGAGAGCGGTGATAATTTTGATCCTAAAAAGCTCGCCGAATCAGAACGCTTACTGCGTAAACAAAACTATTTATACGATGCTCAAGTCATTGCCACCGAAAACTGCGAAGGGAACGTTAATGTTACCGTCGTTACGCGTGACTTATGGACACTACTACCAGAAATAAGCTTTAGCCGCAGTGGCGGAGAAAACAAGTCGAGTATTGGTTTTCGCGAATCTAACTTATTTGGCTGGGGTAAGCGTTTGTCGTTGTCGCGCACTACAGATAGCGATCGTAATGGTTATTTATTTGTATACGACGATCCTAATATTTTATCAACCCGCTATCGTGGGCGTTTAGAGTACGCCGATAATAACGATGGTAAACGCCATCTGCTAGAACTTACCTATCCGTTTTTTGCTATAGACACCCCTTTTAGCTACGGTATTTTAAGCTATTCAGAGCAACGCGAAGAAGCGCTATATCAGCGCGGTGAAAAGTTTAGCGAGTTTGATCAAACGACCGACTACAACAGTTTTTTTGTTGGTCACTCCAAAGCATTAAGCCGTAACTGGACCCAGCGCCTCAGCCTGGGCTACGTTGATGAGCAACATACTTTTGCTGCAATAGACTCTACCTTTGCACCCTTAGCCGTCGATCGCAGCTTAAGCTATCCTTATGTAAGCGGACACTGGTTTGAAGATAACTTTATAAAAGTACGCAATTTCGACAGTATTTATCGTACTGAGGACTTAAACTTAGGTTGGAACATAAAAGCCTTACTAGGCTACTCCGATGAATCTGTTAGTAACGATGATAGCCGCGCGGTTTACTCTTTTAATTTTAAAAAAGCTCACTTTAGTGGCGATAATACCTTATGGCGCTTTAGTGCAGGCATTGATGGTTACTGGAATAAAGAGCAGGACAAATTTGAAAACCTGATCTCCACCAGCCAAATACAATATTATTTAAATACCAGCATTGATCAGTCTTGGTATGTAAAAGCTCAGGTGCAGTACGCTAAAAACCTCACTAACGATAAACAACTTACACTCGGCGGCGAAACCGGCCTACGTGGCTATCCTATGGATTATCAGCATGGAGATCGCAGCTTTTTAGTGAGTTTAGAAAAGCGTTACTATTGGGAATATGATTTGCTGCAATTATTTAAAGTAGGCGGCGCGGCTTTTCTTGATGTTGGCCGAGCATGGTCTAACACCCCAAACAATGTTGAAGATAGCCGCGTTCTTAAAAATGTAGGTATAGGCCTGCGCTTAGCACCAAGCCGTGCAAATGCCGGCACCATGATCCATATAGATATAGCTGCACCGCTAGATAGTGCCGATGGCGTAGATTCGGTACAGTGGCTGGTAAATGTTAAAAATTCTTTTTAAATGGCTATTTCGTCGCACCCTAAAGCGTTAAACTGGGCATATATAATTATTGTGAGACTATAACTTTGGAATTGTTAGCTCTGCTTGGCACCCAATATAAACTGGTCGTTACCCTTATTGCGTTATTACTTTTTCCGATACTGTTAAAAGGTACTAAAAAGCTTCTCGAAAAAGCTATTAAAGGAAAAATAGACCTACACCGAAAATATCGTGCTGAGCTATTACTTAAAATTATCCTCGCATTTGTGATGTTATGTTTAGTGCTGGTATTTTGGGGTATCGAGCTACGTGGACTCCTAGTACTAGGTTCGTCGCTATTTGCTATGCTAGGTGTTGCACTGTTTGCCGCTTGGTCATTACTTAGTAATCTCACCGCTTTTTTACTGATGTTTATTCAAAATGACTGCCGCGTTGGCTATTGGGTACGTATTGTTGATGGCGCAAATAGTATTGAAGGGCGCATTATAGAAATGGGCTTAATGAATGTAGTGCTTGAGCACATTGACGGGCATAGAGTTATATACCCTAATAACTTATTTGTAACTCGTCCGGTACTGGTTTTAAACAAAGAACCTAAGCCAACAAAAGCACCGGTAATTAGGCGTATTATTGGCCCCAAAAAGCCAAATAAATAGTAATAAAAAAGCCGTTTTGTTATCCCAACTGGGTTAACTAAAACGGCTTTACAATTTATTCTATCTATATTTAGTAGCTTACTATTATAACTAGTTATTTAACTCAGCTGTTTTAAGCTCATCATCTAAATCATTTATTTCATCAATAAAAGTGCCAAGCTGTTGCTCAACCAAGCTATTTGCATGAGCAAAATACGCAATATGAAACACCGCATCACCCTCATTTACTAATGGCATAGTTTGCTGGCCAATAATAATTCCACTGCGTGGTGCTGGTAGCTCAAGTTCAGAGTCGCCAAGTGGGCTGCTAATATAAGCAAGTACTTGCCCCTTAGTAACACGCTCTCCAAGCGATACCTGCGCACGCACAATGCCATCTACATTAGCACGCACCCAACTTGTAGAGCTGGCTATAATAGGCTCAGGAAGCTTTCTAGGACGCTTACCACGGATCATTTTTAAATGGCGCATAACATAGTCAACGCCTTGTACACCTGCAGCAATCGCAAATGGGTCAAAACGCAGTGCTTCACCGGCTTCATAAGTAATAACCGGGATCCCTAAGTTAGCGGCTTCGCTGCGCAGTGAGCCATTACGTAACGAGGCATCTATCACTGCGGGTGTACCAAATGCTTTAGCCATTTGTGCGGTGGCTTCATCGGCTAAATTAGCGCGTATTTGCGGTAAGTTAGTGCGGTGAATAGCTCCCGTATGTAAATCAATAATATGGGTACAATGTACTGCCACTTGATTAAAAAACATATACGCCATACGACCAGCCAGCGAGCCACGCTCTGAACCCGGAAAACTGCGGTTCATATCGCGTCTATCAGGTAAGTAGCGCGACTTATGTATAAAGCCAAACACATTTACAATCGGCACCGCAATCAGCGTGCCGCGCAACTGGTTAGGATCTATTTTAGCAAGTAATTGCCGCACCACTTCTACGCCATTGAGCTCATCGCCATGAATAGCCGCACACACCATAAGTACCGGCCCTTCCATAACACCATTAACCACTTCAATTGGAATATTAAGTGGAGAGTGGGTATAAAGTTTTGCCGCTTCTAAGGCCAGCGTTTTACGCTCGCCTACGCCAACACTTTCACCTAATAAGGTAAAAGAACGGTTAATTTTAACCTTTGCCACGAGTTGCTGTTCCTTTACTTGATGCTGTTTTTTCAATGAAATCAATCACCATGCCTGCAATATCTTTACCTGTTGCTATTTCAATGCCCTCAAGGCCTGGTGATGAGTTAACTTCCATCACTAAAGGACCACGTGATGAGCGAAGTAAATCAACACCGGCTACATTTAAGCCCATCGCTTTAGCAGCTGCAACGGCTGTTTTACGTTCTTCTGGCGTAATACGCACTAATGTAGCGCTACCACCACGGTGAAGGTTTGAGCGGAACTCACCTTCTTGTGCTTGGCGTTTCATTGCTGCAATCACTTTGTCACCTAAAACAAAACAACGGATGTCAGCACCACCGGCTTCTTTAATGTATTCTTGCACCATAATGTTAGCTTTTAAGCCCATAAATGCTTCAATAACACTCTCAGCCGCTTTACGCGTTTCAGCCAATACCACACCAATACCTTGCGTGCCTTCTAGTAGTTTAATTACTACCGGCGCACCGCCTACCATTTCGAGCAAATCTTTTACATCATCTGGTTTACTAGCAAAACCAGTCACTGGCATACCTACACCTTTACGAGATAAAAGCTGTAATGAGCGCAACTTATCGCGAGAGCGAGAAATAGCAACCGACTCGTTTACTGGATACACGCCCATCATTTCAAATTGACGCAGCACCGAACAGCCGTAAAACGTAACTGATGCGCCAATACGCGGAATAACTGCATCAAAGCCTTTTAAGTTTTCACCACGATAGTGAATTTCTGGTAGCTCAGAGTTTATATTCATATAACAACGCAGTGCATCTACTACTTTAACTTCGTGACCACGAGCTTCAGCCGCCTCAATTAAACGACGCGTTGAATACAATTTTTTGTTGCGAGATAAAATACCAATTTTCATAATTTAAACCTTAATAAGTACGTATTATTTTAGAAGCTTAGTCCCTCTAAAAGTTAATACATCCTTATAATAAATGAGATAAAGCCGGGTCAACGACTATACGATTTTCCATGGCTGTACGCCCGAGTAACATTCTAAACTTCATTGTTGCGCGGCTAGTTAAGGTAATTTCTATAGGCCAGCTATATTTACCCGCATGCAATGTTGTTTCTATAAAGTAACGTAACTCTTTTTGCCCGCCAGAGCTGGTTACGTGCTTCTTCTTTTTAACTTTTGCATTGCAAACAACTTGTGTTTCTTCATCTTCTTGCAATGGCTGGGTAATAAATTTAACCCACTTTTCGCCATCAACTTCATACTCTTCTATATTAAGTGCATGAATACATGAGGTGCGGGCACCGGTATCAATTTTTGCTTTTACTTTCTCGATGCCTAGCTCTGGTAAACTCAACCACTCACGCCAACCAACGGTAATCTTTGCTGTCATAAATGTGCCCTTAATAAAAAAGTGTCTTATACGCTACCGGAAAAAAAACACCAACAAAATAAATTTATCAAGTCGACAAATTGATTTGATTGATCTTTATAGCCGACTAGTTTAACAATATAAGCGTAACAAACTAGTCAACTTTAAGGGCCAAAAACCCCCTTGTTCGAAGCGCTAAATAAATTTAACTTCTTAAAAAAGAAAGATAAGTTTAATTTACTAAAGTAAATACACTATAGTAAACGGTATTAAAAACACACCATCTATGAGAAATTATTATGATTAATGGCTTACTTCACGCCCTTGTACTTGATGAGCAAGGCGGTGCGCGCACTATAGAAAACAGCGCCGAACTACATAATTGGCAACCAGAGCAAGGCAAGCTTTGGGTGCACATGGATTATAGCCAAGCTGACGTTGTCACTTGGCTAAAAGGCTGTGAATTTTTAACCGACTACGAATTAGAGTCGCTAACTGCAGACGAAACTCGTCCACGTATCACCTCTGCTACAAACGGCCATATGTTATTTTTACGCGGTATTAATTTAAATCCGGCACAAAGCCCTGAAGACATGGTTTCAATTCGCCTTTTTATTAACGATGATATTGTTATTACTACCCGAAAGCGTCGCTTACTATCTATTCAAGATATTTTAGCTTCATTTAGTAACAATACCGGTCCGCGCAGTATTTCTGAACTCGTCTGCACTATCACCCAAAAACTCACTTCCCGTATGGAAAGTGTTATTGATGCTTTAGATGAAACCCTAGATGAATTTGAAGAAGAAATAGATGAGCCAAGCAAAAAGTTTGATAATCAAGGTTTGTCGCAATTACGTCGGCAAACTATTGCTTTAAAACGCTATTTAAAGCCACAAAAAGAAGCGCTTATTAGCATGGTTAATCATCACTATTCATGGCTCTTCGATGAGGATAAAGCTAAGCTTAATGAAACCACTAATTTACTAACTCGTTACCTTGAAGAATTAGACAGCTCAATAGATCGGGCGCAAATTATTCAACAAACAGTCACTAACCAAGTATCTGAGCAGCTAAATCAGCGTATGTATGTTATGTCGGTGGTGGCTGCATTATTTTTGCCACTGGGCTTTTTAACCGGCTTATTAGGCGTAAACGTAGGCGGCATACCTGGCACAGAAAGCCCTTATGCGTTCACTTTATTCGTCGTGTTTTTAGTTGTACTTACCGGCAGTATTGGCGTGTACTTTAAAAATAAAAAATGGCTGTAACAATATAAATTAATTATTTAGTGGAAGTAACGCGCTACGGGTAAAGCAATAAGCAAAGATAGCTTATAAATACGCTAGGTAATTTAAGGTGAGCCGCATCAGGTTTTTATGCAATAAAAATCTGATGCGGCTCTAAACACGCAAAAAAATTCAAATATAAAACCCTCTATATTCTCCTAAAAACAAACTACACCAAAATAAAGCAACAATTTAATTACAATAAACTAGCAAAACTCTTAACTATTTGTTACTAATATAGGAAATAATAACTAGGAAGCTCTGATAGTATTGCCTCCTAGTCTTTCTCTATAATGCCTTTAAGCAAGTGACCGCTTTAGGAGTTATTGTGTGACCAAATTAGTACTGTGGTTTATTTTTGCGTCTATGACTTTATTAGGTTGTAGCTCGGTTAAAGAGCCAACCTTTAATAACGATATTGTAGTGATTGATGTAGCTGATTTGAACCAATATTGGGTTGCTAAAACATCTAAGGTAGTTTTCTTACCTGGGCGTCCAAAGTGGATACCTAAAGGAATGGGTAAAGCATCTTTTTTTATTACTATTGATTCTAACGGAACTTTGGTTAGTAGAGAGTTAATTGACTCCATACCTAATGATTGGATGACACAAAAAATATTAGATAAAATGCCAATACAACAATATAAGCCTTCCATAACTAACCCGACTAAAATTCCGGTTAAGGTTAAAATAAACCCAGAATTAAAGGCACTTGTTGATATAACTTAATACTGATTAAACGTGAATATTTAAAACACTAAACTGCAACATCTGGTTGCTTTATATTTTAAGGAAAAATAATGAGAAAACTCGGAATTTCAATTGCTTTATTAGCTTTAGCAGGCTGTGCGTCAACAAATTATTCAGACTTTGACGTTAGTGAAGCTGTAATATCAAAGCTTAAAATTAACGAAACTCATAATTTAAATGAAAGGCAGCATAAGCTAGAAATATCTTTTGATTATGAAATATCTGAATACGTAGATACGAACAATTTATATAATTGTTCTGTACAGTTTTTAGCTTTAGATGGCACAACAATCTCAATGTCGAATGGTAAAAAATCACCTTGTGAGTTGAATAAAGCCAAAGGCAAAAAGTCTATAGTATGGCCAACCATATTAGATAAGGCGCACTCTCCTTCTGAAGAGCAGCTTTCTAAAATAAAGTACCCTATAGAATACTTTGTAGCTATTCATCAACGAACAGGTAAAAACACGAATAGAATAATCGGAAAGTCCGCCATCCAAGTTAGCACGGTAAAAATATAGCTCACTAACGATCTAATACAGTTTGTAGAGATTATACCAATATAAAAAAGGCGAACATTTTACAATGTTCGCCTTTTTTATAACAGTCAGCTAATTACTCTTGAAAGTAAGTGCCCCAACCGTCGTATTCTACTTCGCATTCAACAGCAAGTGCTGCCAGCTTATCAACGTCTTCCATTATTACGTCAACATCAAGCTCTGACTCTACAACTATGTCAAAACTCCAAATTTTTGCACCGTCTTCAAGCTCAAGCTCTGCTGGCTCTTCTACATCGTAGCCTAATTTAAAAGCGGCTAATGCGGCCTGCTCTAACTTAGGGAAGTCTTCACATACAAAGTGATGTTCTACTTCGTAAAGTATTTCAGGGTCTGAACCATCTTCGAGTAATGAAGATACGATGTCTTCACTTATTTCACGCCAGTTTTCCATTAATTTTCTCTCACTTGAGCATCTAATTCAGTTATTTTAGCAGCCATAATACTGTGCACACTTTTAGCGTGCTCGCGCGCGCTGATGTTTTTATCAAGCGATATGGGGGCTAACATTTCAATATAAATTGTACCATTATCCCAACGATTTAGTTTAATGGTTTTATGCGTTGTGCTCATACATACGGGCACTATGGGTACTTGCGCACTTAAAGCGGTATGAAATGCGCCTGTTTTTAAAGGTAATAAACCGCGTCCGTAACTGCGTGTACCTTCTGCAAACATCCATACTGATAAGCCATTTTTCTTTATTTTTTCAGCGGCTTTAGAAATAGTTCCCGCAGCTTTTGAGCGGTTTGTACGATCAATTAAAATATTCCCCGAAAGCCAATACAACTGACCAAAAAATGGCACCCACTTTAAGCTTTTTTTACCTACGCTCACGCAGTTTTTAGGCACCATTGCAGGAATAGTAAATAAGTCATAACTATTTTGATGATTTGCCACATAAACCGCAGGACCAAGATTTACGCTATCCGGATGGTACTTTCGTACAACTTTAACGCCCAGCATTTTTGCTACTGAGCCAAACCAGCTCGCTATAATATGCACATTATTAGGATGAAATGGCCTCACTATTGATAACAGTAACCCAAAAATACAACTTAATAATATAAACAACAGCATAATAAAAATACGTATAACAGCAAGCAACAGAGCGTCTCCAAATATAATCGCGTTAAGCCAGCGGCTATTATAACGTTATTTTATGATCTACACGAGAAAATAGCGCACAAGTGTACGCTCAATTTTATAACAAACTAAATTTATAACAAAAAAATGGCCTGCATAAGCAAGCCGTTTAATATGAGCGAATGTGAATTAATCGCTACTCATCAATAGCATTTTCAATTGGCTCGTCGTTTTGCGGGCTAAACTCTACAACAGCTTCGTCTACTCTTTGTAGGCCTCGTGGTAGTTTATTACCCCTACGCCCTCGCTCGCCATAATAATGCTCTAAATCACTTGGTTTAAGCGTTAGTTTTCGCTTACCTGCATGCAGCGTTACACTACTGCCCTCAGGCACTACTGCTAATACTTTTACAAACTCTTCGCGGGCTTGTACTTTAGCCCCCGGAATAGAAATTATTTTATTACCTTTACCTTTACCTAGTTTTGGTAAGTCGCGCAGCGGAAATAACAACATCCGCCCTTCGTTGGAAATGGCCATACAATAATCACTAGCGACCTCGTTAACCCTAATTGGCGACAGTAATAAACCGCCTTTAGGTACGCTCACCAATGCTTTGCCGTTTTTGTTTTTACTCACTAAGTCTTTAAAGTCAGTAATAAAGCCATAACCTGCGTCTGATGCCATAAGTAATACTTGGTTATCTTCACCCATTACTACATGCTCAAAGTTAGCGCCTGCACTAAGGTTAAAACGCCCTGTCATGGGCTCACCTTGGCTACGTGCTGAGGGCAGGCTATGCGCATCGGTTGCAAACGCTCGTCCTGCTGAATCTAAAAACACGGCGGGCTGGTTACTCTTACCCCGAGCTGAGGCTCTATAAGCATCACCGGCTCGATAACTTAACCCTTGCACATCTAAATCATGTCCTTTGCCAACGCGTGCCCAGCCCTTGTCTGAAAGCACCACAGTGACCGACTCTGATGGGATTAAATCTTTTTCATTTAACGCTTTTGCTTCTAGGCGTTCAACAACTGGCGAGCGACGGTCGTCGCCATATATTTCAGCCGCTTCTTGAATTTCTTTTTTAAGCAACGTTGACATACGACGATCTGAGCCTAGCGTTTGCTGCAATTTATCACGCTCTTTAGCGAGTTCATCTTGCTCACCACGTATTTTAAATTCTTCTAACTTAGCTAAATGACGAAGTTTTAGCTCTAAAATAGCTTCTGCTTGTATGTCTGTTAAATCAAAGCGCTCCATTAATACTGGCTTTGGTTTATCTTCGCTGCGAATAATTTCAATCACTTCGTCAATATTTAAAAAGGCTGCTAATAAGCCTTCTAAAATATGTAAACGCGCTAACACTTTATCTAAACGATATTGTAGACGTCGACGTACTGTTTCGCGTCTAAACACTAACCACTCGGTTAAAATAGTCAGTAAATTTTTAACTTGCGGACGCCCATCTAGGCCAAGCATATTTAAGTTTACACGATAGCTTTTTTCTAGATCTGTGGTGGCAAATAAGTGCGCCATTAACGGCTCAGCTTTAATGCGATTTGAACGCGGAATAATGACGATTCGAGTCGGGTTTTCGTGATCTGACTCATCGCGTAAATCGGCTACCATTGGCAGCTTTTTAGCGTTCATTTGCGCTGCAATTTGCTCCAGTACTTTACCACCAGAGCACTGATGTGGCAGTGCGGTAATAACTATATCACCCTGTTCTTGTGTATAAACAGCACGCATTTTGATTGAACCACGCCCAGTTTTATATATTTTGTGAATATCGGCTTTTGGGGTAATTATTTCTGCGTCTGTAGGGTAATCTGGCGCATGTACTAAAGTAAGTAATTCTTCAAGCTCAGTTTTTGGTTTATCAAGTAATAAGCAACAGGCACTGGCTACTTCACGCACATTATGAGGCGGAATATCGGTTGCCATACCAACTGCAATACCCGTTATACCATTGAGTAATATATGCGGTAAACGCGATGGCAGTACCACAGGCTCATCCATGGTGCCGTCAAAGTTTGGCGTCCAATCTACCGTCCCTTGGCCTAGCTCTTTGAGGAGTATTTCAGAGAACTTAGATAAACGTGCTTCGGTATAACGCATTGCCGCAAACGATTTAGGATCGTCGGCCGCGCCCCAGTTTCCTTGCCCGTCAACCAATGGATAACGATAAGAAAACGGCTGCGCCATTAATACCATGGCTTCATAACAGGCACTATCACCATGGGGATGGTATTTACCTAGTACGTCACCTACGGTACGGGCTGATTTTTTATACTTGGCATTAGCCGATAACCCCAGCTCGCTCATAGCATAAATAATACGTCGCTGTACTGGTTTTAAGCCATCGCCCACATGGGGTAATGCCCTATCCATAATTACGTACATAGAATAGTTTAAGTAGGCGTCTTCGGTAAAACGACCCATTGTTTGTTGCTCAATTCCTTGCATTAGCAAGGTATCTGTATCACTCATTAAAGCTTACCTAGTTTTTCTTATAGCTTACACGGTAGATCACATTGGCGTAATCATCGCTTACCAATAGACTGCCGTCACCTAATTCTGCAAATGCAACAGGGCGTCCATATGTTGTTTCGTCTTGCATAAAGCCTGTAATAAATGGCGTATATTTAGTTACACGGCCTTGCTCAATGCTCGCTAATGCCACTTTATAACCTGACTTTTTAGAACGGTTCCACGAGCCATGTTCAGCAACAAATAACTGCTGCTTATAGCTTGCTGGAAATTGCTTACCGTTATAAAAATGAATACCCAAAGGCGCTACATGCGCCGGTAAGGCTAGTGCAGGTGAAGTATAGTCGGCAATTTTTTTACCTTTTCCAAATTCAGGGTCAATAATCGCGCCTGCGTGAACATACGGAAAACCAAAATGCTCGCCCTCTTTAGTGACTCTATTTAACTCATCTGGCGGAATGTCATCCCCCATCATGTCGCGACCATTGTCGCTAAACCATAACGCTTGTGTGCTAGGGTGAAAGTCAAACCCTACTGAGTTACGTACGCCTTGCGCCAGTGTAGTAATTTGCTTGGTTTCTACGTTTAACGCAAAAATACGGCCAAAACGCTCGTCTTCAGCGCAAATATTACAAGGTACACCAACCGGAATTATTAGCTCGCCAGTTGGGGCAAAGCGTAAAAATTTCCAACCATGATGTCGCTCTGATGGCAGCGCATCGTAAAGCACCTCAAACTGTGGGTTTTTTAGTTGCGTATCAATATTTTTAAAACGAATGATGCGGTGTACTTCACCAACATATAAATCGCCATCTTTCATTGCTAAACCTGAAGGCATATTTAAGCCTTCTGCAACCAGCATTTTTTTATCTGCTACGCCATCGCTGTTATGATCAATAAGTGCATATACATTGCCTGCTTTGCGCGAGCCAACATATACTATGCCTTTTTTTGATACTACAACTTGCCGTGCATTTTCAACATCACTGGCAAATAAGCTAAGCTCAAACCCCGGGGCTACCGTGAGTTTATCTAATATATTTTTAGCCATTACGGTATTGCTAGTTAAACCTAGTAATAGCACTATTTTTAGTACCGTATTCATATATTCTCCTTGTTTTTTAAACGCAGACGCTAATTAAACTTGTGCCTTGTTACCGTGATCCTCTAGCCATTGACGCCTATCTGCAGAGCGCTTTTTAGCCAGTAACATATCCATCATTTCCATGGTTAATTCTTCTTCATCCAAGGTGAGTTGCACTAAACGCCGGGTATTTGGATCCATAGTAGTTTCACGCAGTTGCAACGGGTTCATTTCACCCAAGCCTTTAAATCGCTGTACGTTTACTTTACCGCGTTTTTTCTCAGCTTCAATGCGCGCTAAAATACCGGTTTTTTCGTCTTCATCTAGTGCGTAATAAACATCTTTACCAATATCGATTCTAAAAAGTGGTGGCATAGCAACATACACATGCCCTGCTTTTACTAGTGGCTTAAAGTGGCGCACAAATAAGGCGCACAATAGGGTAGCTATGTGTAACCCATCCGAGTCAGCATCGGCTAATATACATATTTTATTATAGCGCAGCGCTGTTAAATCGTCTGAATCTGGGTCTATACCTAATGCCACCGAAATATCGTGCACCTCTTGCGATGCTAATATTTGCCCCGAATCAACTTCCCAGGTATTTAATATTTTACCACGCAGCGGCATTATTGCTTGAAACTCACGATCTCGCGCTTGCTTAGCCGAGCCACCTGCCGAGTCACCTTCCACTAAAAATAGCTCGGTGCGATCGTTATCTGCGGCACTACAATCGGTTAATTTGCCCGGAAGTGCAGGCCCTGCGGTTACGCGTTTACGGATCACTTTTTTAGCAGCACGTAAACGTCGCTGCGCATTAGAAATACACAATTCAGAGAGTTGCTCTGCAATATCGGTATGCTCGTTTAGCCATAAACTAAAGGAGTCTTTTACTACGCCCGATACAAATGCCGCACATGAGCGCGACGATAACTTTTCTTTAGTTTGACCGGCAAACTGCGGATCTTGCATTTTAACTGAAAGCACATAACTACAACGCTCCCAAATATCATCTGGGGTGAGTTTTACACCTCGTGGTAATAAATTTCTAAACTCACAAAACTCACGCATTGCCTCAAGTAAACCTTGGCGTAAACCGTTTACATGAGTACCGCCTTGTGCGGTAGGTATTAAATTTACGTAACTTTCAGCTATTGACTCGCCCCCTTCAGGTAGCCAAATCAATGCCCAGTCAGCACCTTCAATTGAGCTTGAAAACTCACCTACAAAGGGCACATCTGGTAATGTTTCGTAGCCTTTAATGGCTTCAATTAAGTAATCTTTTAAACCCGTTTCGTAAAACCATTCTTGGGTTTCTTTAGTTTGCTTATTAACAAACTTAATGCGTAAGCCTGGGCATAACACGGCTTTAGCTTTTAATAAGTGATTTAGTTTAGTGATTGAATAGTTAGGCGAATCAAAGTAACTAACGTCTGGCCAAAAACGTACTGTGGTACCGGTATTGCGCTTACCCACCACGCCAATTACGCTTAAGTCTTCAACTTTTTCGCCATTTTCAAATGCCATTCTGTATTGCTGGGCATCTCGTCTAACGGTCACTTCTACGCGGGTTGATAGCGCATTTACAACCGAAATACCAACGCCGTGTAAACCACCCGAAAACTGATAGTTTTTGTTAGAAAACTTACCACCAGCATGCAGTTTGGTAAATATTAGCTCAACCCCGGGAATACCTTCCTCTGGGTGAATATCAATAGGCATACCACGGCCATCGTCACTCACTTCGAGCGAGTTATCTTCGTGTAAGATCACATCTATTCGAGTGGCATGGCCGGCCATTGCTTCATCGACACTATTATCGATAACTTCTTGGCCTAAATGATTTGGCCGCGAGGTATCTGTATACATACCGGGGCGGCGTTTTACCGGATCTAACCCATTGAGTACTTCAATAGCTTCGGCGTTATAATTTTGCTGACTCATAATTTTTATCTTTATATGCGCTAACTAGTTTTATTTAATTTAAGAAAATCGACAATGCTTGCAATAGTGCGCTCAAAGCCAATAAAGCTGTGATCACCACCAAATTCTATTAATTGCTTACAGTGTGAATAATAATTTACTGCGTGTTGAAAATTTAACACTTCATCACCCGTTTGTTGCAACAAGTACAACAACTCAGGGTGCTTTAACTCGCTCAATGTTAATACTTTTAAAGCATCTATATGACGGTTATTTAGTTCATAATTATAATCTTGATACGGATTATAATTTGCCCCAAGTAAAGGCTGTAATAAATTGCCCGGTGCTACCGCTGGGTTAATAACCACCGCAGGAATATGATAACGCTGCGATAAATAGGTGGCAAAAAAACCGCCTAATGAACTACCTAATAACGCGGTATTAGGTGTGATTAACTGCTCTAACTCGATAATAGCTTGCAGAGGTTCGTGGTTTAAACGTGGTACATAATAGTCAACATCATAGTGTGCCATAAGCTCACCAAAGCGCACAGCTTTATATGATTTTTCAGAACTATTAAAACCGTGAATATAAATTACGCGCTTAACCATATCACGTCCGTATTTATATGCACTTGCCCTTGCGATGAGTTTATATAAAGCATTCTATAAGCTGGGCCATTATTTTGCTGTTGCCACGCTTTACTGTGCTTAGTAAATTGCACTGAGCTTGCCGGCGTAGCGTAAATATCAAGCTCTCTAAAACATTGCGTATAATCATTATGCACATGACCATGAATAAGCGCAGCAACATTGCCATTATTAACCAACGTATTTAATAGTTGTGGGCCATTTTCGAGCATATGTTTATCTAAATAACCGTTTATTGGCAACGGATTATGATGGCAAAATACCAGTTGCTTACTAACTGGCTGCGCTAAACAATCGGATATTTCATTTAAATGCTCACTTGTCACCCAACCGGCTGGAGTGAGCCCTTTGGAGTTAATAAGTAATAGCTCAATATCAGTGCTTGCGTTATTAGTTAGGCTATTAGTTAGGTTATTAGCCACTAAGCGTTTTGCCGCTTTTATTTGTCCACCACTGATTTGCTCAAGCAAGGCAATTTCGTCATGATTACCTGGTAGCCAAAATACTGGGCAAGTAAGTGTACTGTTGCTTATAAGCTCACTAAATAATAAGTAAGATTCCACACTATGATCTTGTGTTAAATCACCGCCAAATACCACTGCATCTAGTTGTTGTAACGCCATATGTTCAAGCGCTTGTTGAAAATATGTGGCTGTATTTACCCCAAAGTACTCAGCATTTCTATCGGCAAGTAAATGGCAATCTGTAACATGAGCAATACGTAAAGATGGCTTATTAAAAGTATAAGTATCATCAAACCAAGCCATTATTTACATCCCAATTTAGCGTGGCTTGGCCATGCTCAACACACGCCACCAGCCAATCATATAAAAAGGCGTTAAGCTGATATTTTTCATCTTTTTGATGCATTTTAGGATTAGGATAACCGTAAGAAGGTTTTATGCGCTGATGATAGTCGTGATGAATAATTTCGGCCACTTTCGCATCATTATAAAGCCTAACGGTTAAGTATAATGGGGTAATGCCTTTTACCATTCCTGATAGCTGTTTAATTGACACATCCATAGTGTATTTAGCCATGTCATCTATTTTTACAGCAAACTCACTGTTACCCAACTTTACCTCGCGAATACTTTGTTTAGTTTGCTCGCTTGGTAATAACTTTAAAAGCCGCACGTAATTATGCTCGCAAAGTGTTAAATACTTTGGAAGGTTTTGAATATATCTTTGGGTTGCTAAAAGTGCTGTCAAAGTACCGCCATTACAATTTATAAATTACTATTTATGTATAAAATTTATGCCCACTTGTTGATCATACCATCACGATTGAGCGCTAACCATTGCAAACAAATAACCGTTGCAGCATTGTCTATTTCCCCACTATTAAGCCGTGCCAGTGCATCATCTAGTGTTAATATATGGGTTTTAATATCCTCCCCTTCCGTTTCTAAACCGTAAACTCCGCTGTTTACTTGGCTTAAATCGGCGCGGGCTAAATATAAATGTAACCGCTCAGTAGTGCCGCCGGGGCTTGAAAGATACGAAAGCATAAACTCGAGCTCGGTTAAATTAAGTCCGGCTTCTTCATAGGCTTCTTTTTTTACTACCGCTGCATAATCCTCACTGCCATCGGTCATACCTGCAATACATTCTAACAGCCATGGCGAATGTTTGCTTTTTATTGCACCAATGCGTATTTGCTCTATTAATAACACTGTATCGGTTACAGGGTCGTAAGGCAGCACGGCAATAGCATCGCCACGTTCTAAAATTTCACGGCTAATGAGTTGCGACTCGCCACCCGCAAATAATGCATGTTTAAATTGATATAAGTTAATTTTAAAAAAACCATCGTAAAGGTTAGTAATAGGTTTTAATCTCACATCTTGGTGAGTAAATTCGATCAACTTTTTATTGGTCATATAACTACCTCTTACTTATTTTAATAAACTAAAGTGGATTAATATATTCTGTTACACTTACAAACATTGTTTTACTCATTTTTTTTTTAGTTATGAGCCAAAACAGGTTAACATGCCCAATAGTATAAAATTTGTCTAAGGACCGAACCACACATGAAAAAGAACATCCTTGCGGCGCTGGTTAGTTTATCATGCGCAATTGGCGCTACAGCTGCTCACGCTGAAGATTTACTACAAGTTTTTGAAATTGCGACAGCAAACGATCCTACCGTGTTGAAGGCAAAAGCCCAAGCGGATGCACAATCTTATCAAAGTGATCGTGCGATGAGCGCATTATTACCTCAAATAGGTTTAAGCTTAGGCTACGAAAAAAGTGACTCTACCTCTTTTCAAAGTGTTGGCGATTTATCAAATCAAGTTAAAGTAGAAAGCGATACTGACCAATTCACTCGTGGTGTTAGCTTAAGCCAAACACTGTTTGATTTAGGCGCATGGAATAACCTAGGTATTGCTGATAAACAAGCTCTACAAGCCAGTGCACAGTACGATTTTGCTAAGCAAGATTTAATAGTACGTGTTGCCGATGGTTACTTTAATGTATTAAGTGCTATCGATAGCCTTGAATTTGTTAAAGCTGAAAAGCGCGCTATTGAACGCCAATTAGAGCAAACAAAGCAACGCTACGCGGTAGGCCTAACTGCTATTACCGACGTACACGAAGCTCAAGCTCAGTTTGATAACTCAGTAGCACAAGAAATTGTTGCCGGTAATGCCGTAGAAACAGCACGTGAACTACTGCGCGAAATAACAGGTAAGTACCACGCAAAACTTGACGTTTTAAATACCGAAACATTTTCAACTGTAAAGCCAAATAAACCCTCTAGCGACTTAGTTAAAGTGGCTGAAGAAAAAAACTTAAATTTACAAGTAGCAAAAGTCACAGTTGATATAGCTAAAGATCAAATTGAGCTAGCGAAAGCAGGCCACTACCCAAAATTAACACTTGATGCGCGTTACGGTGATTCTTTAACCAATCGCGACATAAACGGTGCAAGTTTTGATAACCAACCTCGTGCCGATTCGACCACTATAGGTATTAACTTTAGTGTGCCTCTTTACTCAGGTGGTGCCACGGTTGCTGCAACTAATCAAGCACGTGCATTTTACGTCGCTGCAAGCCAAGATTACGAAACTAACTATCGCGCAGTTACACGCACAGTTATTACTTCTTATAATCAAGTGGTTTCAGATATAGCGACCTTTAGAGCGCTAGAGCAAGCGGTTATATCTGCCGAGAGTGCACTTAAAGCAACTGAAGCAGGTTTTGAAGTAGGTACTCGTACTATTGTTGATGTACTTGTTAGCACACAAAACTTGTACAATGCAAAACGTAACCTTGCCAATGTTCGCTATCGCTACGTGGTATCTACGCTGCGTTTAAAGCAAGCAACAGGAACACTGACAAATGCTGACTTAATGGCGATTAATAAAGGTTTAAACGCAATTTAACACAGCTTAGTCTAGTAACTAAAAAGCCAGCATTTTGCTGGCTTTTTGTGTTTTATAGCGCTTAGCGTTAAACTAGCGTTTTTATTATTAGAGAATTTTTTTGTGGTTACCTCATCTCCTTTTAAAATATCTTTTTTGGGTCCTCGTTACTGGTTAACTTGGGTGGGTGTTTTCTTTTTATATTTAATTTCGTGGCTACCACAAAAGCTACAACTAGCAATGGGCAAGCAGCTTGGCCGATTAGTGCATAAATATATGAAGCGACGCCGCCATATTGCTGAGGTAAATATAAGACACTGCTTCCCAGATATGAGCGAAGCAGACCAACAAGCATTAGTATTAAAAAACATGGAAAATACCGGAATGGCCATGGTCGAAACCGGTATGGCATGGTGGTGGCCAAAGTGGCGAGTACAAAAAGCTTACGGTTCAATTAAAGGGCTTGAGCACTTTGAGCGCATTCAAGCGTCGGGCAAAGGCGTGTTAATGCTAGTTCCGCATATTTTGCATCTTGAAATGGCGAGCCGTGTAATGGGATTAAAATACCAAGGCTTAGGTTTTTATCGCCCGCACAACAATCCGCTTATGGAATACTTTACTACCAATGGCCGCTTGCGCTCTAACGAATATTTAATTGGCCGAAAAGACGTAAAAGGTTTATTAAAAGCACTTAAAAACAAAAAAATATGTTACTACTTACCTGATCAAGATTATGGTCGTAAGCATTGTGAATTTGTGCCATTTTTTGCCGTACCAGACACAGCAACAACCACAGGAACGCTAATGTTTGCAGCCAGTAAACACTGTGAAACAGTTAGTTTAGTTAGCCGTCGCGACGAACACGGTAAATACCACTTAGAAGTATTACCTGAACTTGAAAACTTCCCCAGTGGCGACAAGAAAGCCGATGTCACTCGTGTTAACCAACGTATAGAGCAAGCAATTAATGCCGCTCCTGAGCAATATATGTGGCTACACCGCCGCTTTAAAACACGCCCCGATGAAAATAGCACTTCTTTTTATTAAAAGTAATGGTATAACAATAGATAATAAAAATAAAAATGAGTACCAACTATGTGGTTCTGGATTAAACATTTATCACTGGCTGCGGGGCTAATAATTCTCGCAGTCTACTTTTTATTAGGTGATGGTCCAGTATTTGATTTTAAAGAATCAAACAATGCAGCGGCGCAAGGATTAAGTCGGTTTTACTCTTCAATTCGTAATAAAGTGAGCAGCGAGCAAGGTAAGTTTGTATTGCAGCTTAAAAAGCCAGAACAAACTCTTGAGCGTGTTTTAGCTGAGCGCATGCGTATTATTGAACCGATTCCAAAAACCTGGACAGGTAAAATTGAGCCTCGACGCTTTGAAAACGGGTCAACACTAAAAAAGGCGTTATCGCAATATGCCAGTAATGAAGGCATAGAGTTATATTGGTATTTAAGTAAAGATTACGTCGTTAAAGATCATTTTAGAGTCGATAGCAATTTCACTTCTACCTTGTATCAAGTAGGGCGTGCAATTAACGACGACTTTGAAAACGAAGTATACACTTACTTATGTCATAAACAGCGCGCGGCCGTAATTACTGAACTACCTTCTGAATTTGTTCGCACTAACTGCTTACAACTTAAAACTTGAACTTAATAATTAGCACTTTGATACTCATCTGAGTATCAAAGTGACGCGCGCTTAACCAAAGTTCAAGTTAACTTAATTCAAACACAGTTTGCCAGATTGCAGTTACATTTTTAATGTCATCACTAAATTGTGCACGCTCTGTGCAGCGCCCTTGCTGATCTAAACTCAACACATGATAGCGCGAACGGTAATTAATATACGCCTGAATTAATTGCTGCTTTTGCGCCTTGGTAATGCAGCCAAGCTTTGCAGCATCAGTTAAAATTCTGACGTTATCGGAATACACACATAGCTCTTCAAATTGTTGCGCATAATTTAGCACTAAGTACTGAGTAATAAATTCAATATCTGTCATTGCGCCAACATCTTGCTTTAAATCAAATTGCTGCTCATTTCCTGTTGCTAAATGTTCACGCATTTTTTCACGCATTTTTATTACATCGTCTTTGAGCACTTTTTTATCGCGCGGCTGACACAGTATATTTTTACGAATTTGCGCAAAACGCTCAACAAATTCAGCTTGCCCTAAAATCAGCCTAGCTCGCACTAGCGCTTGATGCTCCCACGTCCATGCCTGTGTTTGTTGGTAATGATTAAAGCTCTCTAGGTTAATTGCCAGTAACCCCGATGCGCCTTCAGGGCGTAGTCGTGTATCAAGCTCATATAAAATCCCCGAAGCGGTTCGGGTATTAAATAAATGCATTAAACGTTGCGCCAATTTTAAATAAAATTGCCTTGAATCTATTGGCTTTACACCATTAGTTTGGCTGCTGCCATCGTGGTTATGTACAAAGACTAAATCTAAATCAGAGTCATAACCCACTTCAAAGCCACCGGTTTTACCATAGGCAATAACCGCAAAACCTTTGCTTTCGTCGTTAGTACTAGGTGGCATACCAAAGCGTTTTACACAATTGTGCCATGCAATATTAACGGCCTGATCGACAATAGCCTCCGCCAGTGCCGTTAAATGATCGCTCACCTTCATTACATCCATAACATCGGTGGCATCGGCAGCGGCAATTCGTAACTGATGCGTTTGTTTAAACTGCCGTAACGCCTCCATTTGCATTTCTAAGTCGTCGGGCTCAATACGTAAAAAATATTGCCTAATTTCGTCTTTATAGGCGCTTAAAGGTGTTGGCTTATAAAGTACTGCGGGGTCTATTAGCTCATCAAGCAAAATAGGGTAAAGCGAAATATGCTCACCTATCCATTTACTATAACAACACAATAATACTAACTGCTTTAAGGCACCTGGGTTTTCGTATAACAGCTCTAAATAGGCGGTACGCGAAATTATTTTATTGAGTATTTGGCAAATAACATTAAATGTTTCGGCAGTGGCATTAAAGTCGTTCATTTGTTTGAGTAAAACCGGCATTAATTTATCAAGAATATTACGCCCTCGATTACCCACTTTTGCTTTAGATATACGTTGTTTAAAGTCGTGTAGTGGTGTTTGCCAATCTTCCCTGGGATCATTTAAAAAACTCACATCACCATGATCCCAAGTACTAATAAATGCGCCTTCGCAAGTATCTAGCGGCTCGGTTTCCTCCCCTATTACATGATTAAACTCATTATGAATTTGCCCCATTACATGCTCTAAATAGCTTAACGTAGCGCTAAAGTCGGGCTGATTGAGTAAATAGTTTAAACGTTGCTGATTTAGCTCCTCATCCGGGAGGGTTTGCGTTTGTTGGTCATCAAATATTTGTAGGTACTGCTCTACTTTACGCAGGTATAAGTAGTTTTTTTGCAGATCTTTTGCTTCAAGCTCATCAATTACTTGGCTTAAGCTAAGCTCTTTAAGGGCGTGTAATAATGATTGAGTTTGCAAATTAGCCTCTCGCCCACCACGTACCATTTGTAGTGCTTGTACAATAAATTCAACTTCTCGTATTCCGCCTGCGCCTAGTTTTATATTGTTGGTTAGGCGCTTACGACGTACTTCTTGAGCAATCATCAACTTCATTTTTCGCAGCGACTCAATCACCGAAAAGTCAATATAGCGTCTATATACAAACGGCTTTAATAGCTGGTTAAACTCGCTAAAATAAATGTTAGGCGTGCCAATTAAGCGCCCTTTTAACATGGCATAACGTTCCCAATCACGGCCTTGCTCTTGGTAATAATCTTCAATTGCATTAAAGCTCATAACTAACGGGCCACTTTCACCAAAAGGTCGCAGTCGCATATCTACTCTAAATACTTGGCCGTCAACGGTCACTTGATTAAGTGCGGTTATTAACTTTTGCGCCACTTTGGTATAAAACACTTGGGCTTCGAGCGAGCGACGCCCGCCTTGGGTTTTAATATTGCGAGGATAGGCAAAAATAAGATCTATATCTGATGAGTAATTTAGCTCTTGTCCGCCAAGCTTACCCATTCCTAACACCATTAAAGGCAATGGCTGACCTTGTTCATTTAAAGGCTCACCATTGGTTTTTGCCACCTGTGTATAAGCCCACTGATTTGCACTTTCTATTAGGTTATCTGCTAATTGGCTTACATACTTGATACTATCGGCAATTGGGTTGTCGCAACATAAATCTAAAAAAGCCACTTTAAGCCAGTACTTTTCTCGGTATTGCCGCAGTAATTTATGGCAATCGCGCTCATCAATATTATTTAGGTCTAAGTCAATCAAAGGAGCTGCAATCACCCTATTTTTAATTTCGGTGTTACATAATAACCAGTTTTTTAGCTCAGGTTGCGATGTTAAACAGCGCCATGCAAAGTCACTCAAGGCTAATAACCGTACCAGCGCTAATTCTTGCTTTTGTTGTGGATAAAGCTGTTCGAAGCGTGTTTCGCCAAGTTTTTGTAATTGAATGGGAAGTTGCTTTACGTTACTCATCAATACTCTCTTTTATATCATCAATAACCGTACTAGAATGATTAAAAACCTATTAAGGTAAATACTACTTAGGAAAACCATGTCATATTTGTCATTATCTAACACTAGTTTACTTGCGATTGCTATTAGTTTTATTGTTATTTGCGTGATCATAATGAGCTTAAGAATAACCACTCAACTAAAAGCAAAACAAGCGCTTAAAGATGAGTTAGCGCAGCATGATAACTTTGCAATGGGGATTAGTTTTGCCTCAGAAATATCGGTGGTGATTGCCTCAGTAGCATTTTTATTTGATGAAATAAGCATAAGCACAGCGCAATCGAACCCATTAAAAGTGATCTTTTTAATCGTTTTATTATTTTTATTTATTAAAGTAGGTCACTTAATTCATCGCAAATGGATTTTGCATCGCTTTAATGAAGAAGCCGCTATTTTAAAACAAAATGTCTGCGCCGCACTGGTCGACTCAGGTATGTTAATTGCAAACTGTATTATTACTTTAGGGCTTTACACTTGGACTCACACTCAAGGTTTTAGCAGTTTACTCATTGCCTTTGTAAGTTTTTTTGTACTACAAGGTATGTTTGCTTTTGATAGTAAAATACGTGAATACCACTTTGCCAAAGCTAACCAAGGCGCATCGCTACAAAGTAACTTTGGCCTTGAAAATACCTCTATTGGTATTCGTTACGCGGGTAAATCAATTGGTTTATCGCTGGCCGCGTATGCTGGTTTGTCCAGCGCAGCGTTTCAAAATGGTAAGATGGTCGAAAATTTATTTACACTCGTGATGCATTGCGGTGTAATGTGGGTGCTACTTTACAGTTTAACTTATGTAATAAAAAAGATTTCGTTACCAAATATCGATACTTCGCTGGAAATTGATCATCAAGATAATATTGGTATTGCTTGTATCGAATTTGCGGTTTTTTGTGCTGTAGGTTATTTGCTTATTAGTATGTTTTCAATTTAACACCAAGCTGATTAAATATAATATTTAATCAGCTTGTGAACACTTTGCTTAAGTGTAATGGGGCCTTATGCTATTTGATGTAACCAATTATCTGTTAGTTGATATAGATAATGAGTTTAGCAGAGCATTTGCTGAGTACTCTTTTAATCATGCTCAGAGCCAATCACCCAGCGGGTTAATAGCAGCTGGTAGCCACACCCGGCAGTTAGTAAAAATGATGTTTGATGAACTTATAAAAGATTACTGCTATTGCGACTTTGAAAATGAAATTAGTGTATCAGAGCTCGCTACCTACTTGCATGATCATCATAAAATTAAAGGCGTATTATTTAACCGTGTTGATTACTTACTTGGCGATGATAAACAGCGCTTTATTTATAACTCACTACACAAAAGTCGCTTTTTAGTTAGCCAAGACGAAAATGGCTTTTCGTTTAGCCCAGTAACAGACCCAGGGCATTCAAATCACTTATCGTGCCATACCGATATAGCACAAGCGTCACTAAACCTAATAGAGACTGATGAGCAATTTAATAAAAATAAATAATTGCACCTAGCTCACAGCTTACTTACCATAGCGGCATATAACTTTTATGCACTAACCAATAAGTGACACCACATGCGAGTTCCTCATATTTATCAGGCATCGAGTATTGCCTTAAACACTCCCGTTACATTAGATGACGACGCTGCAGGGCATATTGGCCGAGTATTGCGAATGAAAGTAGGCGAGCACGTGTCTATTTTTAATGGTGAAGGCGGTGAATACCTTAGTGAAATTATTGAGGTGACTAAAAAAAATGTCGTGGTTATGCCACAACAGCTAAATACTCATGATGTAGAGTCGCCCTTAAAAATTCACTTAGGCCAATGCGTATCGCGTGGCGATAAAATGGATTTTACCATTCAAAAATCGGTGGAACTGGGTATTACCGAAATCACCCCTATTTTTAGTCAGCGTTGCGGCGTTAAATTGATGGGCGATCGACTTGATAAAAAACACCAACAATGGCAAAAAATAGCCATAGCCGCCGCAGAGCAATCTGGGCGTAATTTTGTACCTGTTGTTCATCCGCCGGTAGATCTAAAGCAATGGCTTGCACAGCAAAGTGCAGCAATTAAGCTCACTTTGCATCCACGTGCCGAGCACAGTATCAAAACAATTACCGTCCCAAAAGATGGCGTACGCTTTTTAGTTGGCCCTGAAGGCGGCTTTACTGATGAGGAAATGGCGCAAACAAAGCAACAAAACTTTGTAGATATTCGCTTAGGCCCGCGCGTATTACGCACCGAAACAGCAGCATTAACTGTTTTAAGTGCATTACAGCTGCAGTTTGGCGACTTAGCTAATTGAAATAACTAAAAGTACCCACATATATATATTAATATTCATATTAAGGCACAGCGCATGGCAATTAAGTTAGGCATTATTTCAGATCCTATTAGCGGATTTAATATTAAAAAAGACACTGGTTTTGCAATGATGATGCAAGCGCAAGCACGTGGCTATGAAATTTACTATATGGAAATGGATGATCTTTCACTACGCCAAGGTCAGGCATATGCTACAGCTGCAAAAGCACAGGTTTTTGACGATCCAAACAATTGGTACCAGCTTGAGCAAAAAACCACTATTGCACTTGGCGATTTAGACGTTATTTTAATGCGTAAAGATCCCCCTTTTGATACCGAATACATATACGCAACGTATATTTTAGAGCGTGCCGAACAAGCAGGTACACTCATAGTTAACAAGCCACAAAGCCTGCGCGACGCAAACGAAAAGCTGTTTACAGCTTGGTTTAGCGAACACACGCCCGACACTTTAGTAACGCGCAGCCAAAAGCAAATTCGTGAGTTTTTAGCGCAGCATAAAGACATTATTTTAAAACCGCTTGATGGCATGGGTGGCGCGTCGATTTTTAGAGTTAAAGCAGACGATGCTAACATTGGTGTAATTTGTGAAACATTAACCGAGCACGGCAGTCGCTTTGCCATGGTACAAAATTATGTTCCAGAGATCACTCAAGGCGATAAGCGCGTATTGGTTGTTGATGGCGAAGTAATTCCATATTGCTTGGCGCGTATTCCACAAAACGGAGAAACACGCGGTAACTTAGCCGTAGGTGGACGCGGCGAAGCACGTCCTTTAAGTGAATCCGATTTAAAAATTGCACAAGCTGTGGCACCAACACTTAAAGAAAAAGGCCTAATTTTTGTCGGCTTAGATATTATTGGCGACAAATTAACCGAAATTAACGTAACCGCACCAACCTGTGTTAAAGAAATTGAAGCGGCGTACGATATTTCAATTACGGGTATTTTATTTGACGCAATTGAAAAACGACTCGCTAAATAAGTTAGCGTTATTAAAAGCGCTTTCATATTGTAAGGTTTAAGGTATTCATTATTTTTAAATCGTATGAAAGTGCTTATTTTGTTTTAAAAACATGGGTATGTGCCATACTAAAAATTCATTAACTAAAAAGGGTGAAATCTATGCAGTCATTAGAAAATCATTTTTTAATCGCAATGCCGTCGATGCAAGACCCTTTTTTTAAACGTGCTGTTACCTATATTTGTGAGCACAATGAAGACGGGGCTATGGGCTTGGTAATCAACCAACCTATTAATATTACCGTAGGTGAGTTACTCGATAAAATAGAAATTGATAACGACAAAACTCAGCAAGCAGCGCAAGTTAGCGTATATGCTGGCGGGCCGGTTAAAACCGACCGTGGTTTTGTACTGCACTCTCCAAAGCATGGTTACTCTGCGAGCCAAACGCTCAGCAGTGATATCATGATCACCACCTCTAAAGATGTACTCGCTTCGTTAACCACAGCACAAGCACCTGAACAATTTATTATTACTTTGGGCTACTCTGGCTGGGAGCAAGGTCAATTAGAACAAGAGCTATTGGATAATAGCTGGCTGATAATTAAAGCTGATCCGAAAATTATTTTTGACACCCCCGTTGAAAAACGCTGGGAAAAAGCAGTTTCTATGCTGGGCTTTGATATAAGTCAACTCAGCCCTGAAGCTGGTCATGCTTAACAAGATAAACTTATGACAAAAAAAAACTTCAAGCCGCAAGGCCAGCGTACTGTAATGGGCTTTGACTTTGGCACCAAAAGTATTGGTATTGCTATAGGTCAAGAGCTCACTGGCAGCGCATCGAGCCTTAAAGCTGTAAAAGCACAAGATGGCATTCCTAATTGGGATGACATAGCAGTACAAGTAAACGAATGGCAGCCCGATTTAATGGTGGTAGGTTTACCGCTAAATATGGATGGCACCGCCCAAGAGGTAACTTTTAAAGCTAAAAAGTTTGCTAATCGATTACACAATCACTATGCCATACCGGTAGAAACACAAGATGAGCGCTTAACCACCGCCGATGCTAAAGCGCGCTTGTTTGAGCAAGGCGGTTATAAAAACTTAGGCAAAGGCAAAGTAGATAACATGTCTGCGGTGATTATTTTAGAGAGCTTTTTTGAAACAAGTTACGGTGAGTAAAAATATTAGGTGTTAGGCTTTGAATATCAGAGCTTTTAAGCTGATACCCAAAGCCTTCTCTTTAACTTAACTAATATTGCCTTTATCATCAAGGCCATCAATAGTGACCCCTTGTAAAAAGCCCGCCCCTTGCTGCTCATTGTTGCGCAGCTTTATCATTAAGCGCAAATCGTTCGCCGAATCTGCATGGTGCAATGCATCTGCATAATTGATTCGTTGCTGTTTATACAACTCAAATAAGGCCTGATCAAAGGTCTGCATGCCCATTTCTTTCGATTTAGCCATGGTTTCTTTTATACCGCCTATATCACCATTTTTAATTAGCTCTGCAACCATAGGTGAATTAAGCAATATTTCAATAGCAGCAACTCGACCTTGCCCGTCAGATGTGGGGATCAGCTGCTGGGCAATAATAGCGCGTAAATTTAATGCTAGATCGTACTTAAGCTTATCGTGCTTTTCTTTTGGCACTAAATGCATGATCCGATCTATCGCTTGGTTAGCGTTGTTTGCATGCAAGGTAGCCACACATAAATGCCCTGTTTCTGCAAAGCTTAATGCATACTCCATGGTTTCTTGTGAGCGTATTTCGCCTATTAATATTACGTCGGGTGCTTGGCGTAACGAGCTTTTAAGCGCTGACTCAAAACTTTCGGTATCTAGCCCTACTTCGCGTTGAGTAATAATACTTTTACGGTGTTCGTGTACAAACTCAATCGGGTCTTCAATGGTTAATATATGTCCGCGCTGATTACGGTTTCTATAGCCAATAAGTGCAGCAAGTGAGGTTGACTTACCCGTACCGGTTCCCCCCACAAATAGCACTAAACCACGTTTCGACATAATCACATCGGTAAGTGTAGACGGCAGCCCAAGTTCGCCAATTTCAGGTATTTTAGTAACAATACGACGAATAACCATGCCCGCTTTATCGCGCTGCCAAAATGCCGAAACACGAAAACGACCTTCGTCAGTGGCAATCGCAAAGTTGCATTCTTTCGTTGTATGAAACTCGGCTTTTTGTTTTTCACTCATTGCCGATTCAACCAACTCAAGTGATTGCTCATCGCTGAGCGGCTCATCATCAAGCGGGGTTAATTCACCATTAATTTTAGCGCTGATAGGCAGTTGGCTTGAAACAAATAAATCAGAGCCTTTTTTATCTATCATTATTTGTAAAAAGTTATTTAAAGATAAAGCCATTAGTATTCCTTAACCACCGAACTGAGTTTTGTCTTGCGCTTTAGCTTGCGCTGCAATATTGGTAACAATGCCATGATTAACTAAGTTTGTTAAACATTGATCCATTGTTTGCATTCCATGCGAAGCGCCAGTTTGAATAGACGAGTACATTTGCGCCACTTTATCTTCACGAATTAAGTTACGAATAGCAGGTACTGCAAGCATAATTTCGTGAGCAGCTACTCGCCCACCGCCAATTTTTTTAAGCAGGGTTTGCGAAATTACCGCACGTAATGATTCCGAGAGCATAGAGCGGATCATAGCTTTTTCTTCACCTGGGAATACATCTATAATACGGTCAATGGTTTTAGGTGCAGAGGTGGTGTGCAAAGTGCCAAATACTAAGTGACCAGTTTCGGCTGCTGTCATTGCCAGGCGAATGGTTTCCAGATCACGTAATTCACCAACTAATATTACATCTGGATCTTCACGAAGTGCACTGCGTAGCGCATTTTTAAAGCTATGTGTGTCGCGATGTACTTCTCGCTGGTTAATCAGACTTAATTTGTTATCGTGGACAAACTCTATTGGATCTTCAATAGTGAGAATATGGTGATGTTTTGTTTGATTTATATAATCAACCATAGCCGCTAATGTTGTCGACTTACCTGACCCTGTAGGGCCAGTTACTAATACTAAGCCGCGAGGATTATCGGCAATGGTTTTAAAAATATCGGGAGCACCTAAATCATCTAGTGTGAGCACTTCACTGGGGATCGTACGAAATACAGCGGCTGGGCCACGATGAGTATTAAAGGCATTAACACGAAAACGTGCTAAATTAGGCACTTCAAATGAAAAATCCACTTCGAGATTTTGTTCGTAGTCCTTGCGCTGGTTATCGTTCATAATATCGTAAACTAGGTTGTTTACATCTTTGTCTCCTAGTGCTGGTATATTAATACGCCGCACATCGCCGTCTACGCGTATCATAGGTGAAACCCCTGATGATAAATGTAAATCGGATGCTTTGTGTTGCACACTAAACGCCAATAATTCGGTAATATCCATTTATGACTCCACAACTAACTGATAAATATATGGTTACAATAGCAGAACGACTCACATCCGCCTACGCTAGAATTGCAGTAGCGGCAAAAAACGCCCAACGAAATAGTAACGAAATAACCTTACTTGCAGTATCAAAAACCAAACCAAGTGCCGATATTATTGCTGCCTACAAGCATGGCCAACGCCAATTTGGTGAGTCTTATGTTCAAGAGGCTGTAGATAAAATAGCGCAACTACACGCATATAGCGATATCATTTGGCATTTCATTGGCCCTATTCAATCAAATAAAAGCGCATTAGTGGCCGCCAATTTTGCTTGGGTACAAAGTGTTGATCGGATTAAAATAGCGAAACGCTTAAACAGCCAACGACCAGCCGATAAAGCCGCGCTTAATGTGCTTATTCAAGTAAATATTAGTAATGAAGAGGCTAAGTCGGGTTGCCAGCTTAATGAAGTAGCCGAACTGGCCAGTTTTATTAACCAATGTGAACAATTAACTTTACGCGGACTAATGGCTATTCCGGCTAAAAGCGATGATATTACAACGCAAACTCAATATTTTAAGCAATTACAAACTTGCTTTGATAAACTACAGACCCAATATCCTCAAGTAGATACTTTGTCGATGGGGATGAGCAATGATGTTGAAGCTGCAATTAGTGCAGGCTCAACCATGGTGAGGATCGGCACAGACATTTTTGGCACACGAACTTAAAAGGTGATAACAGATATATGTCAGATAAAACAATCGCATTTATAGGCACAGGTAATATGAGCTACGCCATTATTGGTGGCATGGTAAAAAATGGGTTTAATGCAAACAATATTATTGCCACAAACCGTAACCAAGAAAAGCTGGCCAAAGTGGCAGCCGATTTCAAGGTGAAAACCACCAGTGACAATAACGAAGCCCTGCGCGATGCTGACGTAATTGTACTTTCTGTTAAACCACAAATGATGGGCGATTTATGTAAATCGTTTCAAGAGTCGGGTGTCGACTTTAGCGATAAACTGTTTATTTCAGTAGCAGCTGGTTTAACCGTAAAACGTTTGCGCGAAATGCTTGGCCAAGACGTGAAAATGATACGTTGTATGCCTAATACACCTTCGCTACTTGGCCGTGGTGTATCCGGTTTATATGGCGCTGGCGAAACGCCAAGCGAGCACGAATTTGTACAACAAGTTTTTGAATGCACTGGCATTGTAGTGTGGGTTGAGCAAGAATCGCAAATTAACGATATTATTGCAGTTACAGGCTCATCGCCTGCTTATTTTTTCTTATTTATGGAAGCCATAGAAGAGAAAGCCAAAGCACTGGGCTTTAACGATGCAGATGCACGTCGCTTAGTACAACAAACAGCACTTGGCGCTGCCGAAATGGCACTAAGCCAACCCGATATAACCATTTCGCAGTTACGCTCAAACGTAACATCTAAAGGTGGTACTACGCATGCAGCCGTTGAACATTTAAAAGATAAAGGCTTAACCCAAACCGTTGCCGATGCCATGGATGCGTGTATTACGCGTGCACAGCAAATGGAACAAGAACTTTAAGAAGGTTAAATTATGAATGCCATGCAATTTTTAATCAGTACCCTGTTTGATCTATTTTTAATGGTGGTATTACTGCGTTTTTGGCTACAGTGGGCAAAAGCCGACTTTTACAACCCAATGAGCCAATTTGTGGTTAAAGCCACCTCTTTCGCAGTAAAGCCACTGCGTAAAGTTATTCCTGGGTTTGGAGGCCTTGATTTAGCCTCGCTATTGCTGGCATTTTTTGTTGCCGCAGCCAAAATAAGTGTGCTTATGTGGCTTATTTATAAGTCATGGGCTATACAACCTGTACTTATTCAAGCATTAATCACCGTACTAAAAGAAGGTTTAAACTTAGTTTTTTGGGTACTTATTATTCGCGCTATTCTAAGCTGGGTTAGCCAAGGCTACAACCCAATAGAAGCGGTATTCCACCAGCTGACTGAACCTATGTTAAAACCTATTCGTAAAATTCTACCATCGCTAGGTGGCTTAGATTTATCGGTTTTAGTGCTTATTATTGGTATTCAGTTTTTACAAATGCTGCTTATGGATCTGTTAGTTTAAGCGCTTATTTTAGCTAAAGAGGTCACAAGACCTCTTTTTTATGTTTTAGGAGTTAATTATGCAACGGTTAATTAAATTGTTTTTTATTACCTGTTTAGCTTTTACCTTTAATGCCCACAGTGAGCAAGTTTCCGGCGCGCAGTACAAAGAGTTAGGTCAGTGGCAAGTACATTACATCGCTTTTCCTTCAACCTTTGTGCAACCTAAAATAGCCCAAGCTTATGGCCTTGAGCGTAGCGGCTACAAAGGGATTGTTAATATATCTATATTAGCTAATGATACCAATAACACGGCGCAAAAGGCCGTGCTAAAAGGCACAGCTAAAAATCTACTCGGCAATAAACAAACGCTTAACTTTAAAGAAGTAATTGAAGGCGATGCAATTTATTACCTTGCTCAAGTTAACTACACTAACGAAGAAGTTTTACGTTTTGAGATTGAAATACAGCAAGACTCACAATTTCAAAAATTACAGTTTCAGCAAAAATTTTACGTAGATTAAATAACTTATGATAAAAACTTTAGTACTTGCCACAGGCAACCCTGGCAAAGTAAATGAACTTGCAAACATGCTCAGCCCACTCAATATTAATGTTGTGCCGCAAAGCGACTTTAACGTAGGTGAGGTGGCCGAAACCGGTACCACTTTTGTAGAAAATGCCATTATTAAAGCCCGCCATGCTGCCCTAATTACCGGTATGCCTGCTATTGCTGATGACTCGGGATTAGAAGTAGATGGTTTAAATGGTGCGCCAGGTGTGTACTCGGCGCGCTTTGCCGGTGCAGGTGCAACCGATCAAGATAACATAGATAAGCTACTACTTGAGCTGGGTAATAACCCAATTAGAACCGCACGCTTTTGGTGTGTACTGGTATTAATGCGCCATGCTAATGACCCAACTCCGCTTATTTGTAGTGCCAGTTGGGAAGGTGAAATAACCCTAACCCAAAATGGCGAAGGCGGCTTTGGTTACGACCCGGTATTTTTTGTACCAACGCTTAATTGCACCAGTGCCGAGCTTACAAAAGAGCAAAAAAATGCCATTAGCCATCGCGGTCAAGCATTACAAAATTTACTACAGCAACTTAAGCTAAAAGGCGGCCTGTGAACCTACCACCACTAAGCTTATATGTGCACGTACCTTGGTGCGTGCAAAAATGCCCATATTGCGACTTTAATAGCCACGGACAAAAAGGTGAAATTCCTGAAGCTGAATATGTGCAGCATTTAATTGATGATTTAAAAGCCGACCTGCATTTGGTGCAAGGGCGTAAAATTCATAGTATTTTTATTGGTGGTGGCACACCTAGCTTATTAACTGGCGCAGCTTACACACGCCTACTTAGTGAGGTTAAAAGCCTTATTGGGCTTGAAGATAACTGCGAAATAACCCTTGAAGCAAACCCAGGCACCGTTGAAACTGGCCGCTTTAAAGATTATGTAAAAGCAGGTATTAACCGCATTTCTATTGGTGTGCAAAGCATGCAAAACGACAAGCTTAAAGCGCTTGGCCGTATTCATGGCAGCGACGAGGCAAACTACGCCGCAGAGCAAGCTAAAGAAGCGGGGTTAAATAGCTTTAATCTTGATTTAATGCATGGCTTACCTGGGCAAACTCTCGATGATGCACTGGGTGATTTAAAGCAAATCATTGCCCTTAACCCGCCGCATATTTCTTGGTATCAGCTTACTATTGAGCCCAATACACAATTTGCTTCTAAGCCGCCTACCCTGCCACAAGACGAAACCCTATGGGACATTCAAGAGCAAGGCCAAGAGTTACTTGCCCAAGCAGGTTACCTGCAATACGAAATATCAGGCTATGCAAAGCCCGGCTATCAATGCCAACACAACTTAAATTATTGGCGTTTTGGCGATTATATCGGTATTGGTTGTGGCGCGCATGGTAAGGTAACTGATGCAAATACAGGCATAATAACCCGCACCGAAAAAGTTAAGCACCCGCGTGGTTACATGGATCTGATCAAACCTTACTTGTTTAAAAGCTGGCAGGTTGAACAAGACGATTTAGCATTTGAGTTTTTTATGAATCGCTTTCGTCTAGTAGAGCCTTGCCCTATTAACGACTTTAATGCGCTTACACAGCAGCCATTACAAAGCCAACAACACGCGCTACAACAGGCAATTAAAACGGGCTTATTAATACAAACCGATAGCCATTGGCAAGTAACACTGAAAGGTCAGCGCTTTTTAAATGATCTGCTAGAGTTATTTGTTTAACTCTAGGTTCTAGGTTCTAGATTCTAGATTCTAGGTTCTAGGTTCTAGGTTCTAGGTTCTAGGTTCTAGGTTCTAGGTTCTAGGTTCTAGGTTCATCAAGAGGATAAATAATGCGTAAATTTACTTTTATTGCAGCTGCAGTAAGCGTTGCACTACTTGCTGGTTGCCAGCAAGCTACACAACAAGTAACAGCAGCACCTGCGGTACAGGCACAACCAGTACAAAGCGAAATAAACAAAGCAAATACATTTTTTGAAGATACCTTTACTCGTGACGTAATGAGCAGCCCTGTGTATCAAACTTACATGGGTATTAAGCAAGATTACGACAAGTGGGACGATGGTAGCGAAGCTAAAAAATTAAAAGATTTTGCACAAACCAAAGCTGATTTAGTAACGCTTAATAGCATTAATCGTGCTCAGCTTGATGATGCAACTAAAGTAAGTTACGACTTAAAAAAGCAAGATCTTGAAAACTCAATTGCTGACTTCAAATGGCGTTACCACAGTTACCCGGTAAACCAAATGTACGGCACTCACTCTATGATCGCGGCATTTTTAATTAACCAGCATCAAGTAAGTGATGTAAAAGACGCTAAAGCGTATATATCTCGCTTAAACGGTGTGCCAGCAGTATTTGATCAGTTAATTACTGATTTAGAAGTACGTGCTGAAAAAGGCATTATTGCACCTAAGTTTGTATTCCCGCATGTTATCGACTCAAGTAAAAATATTATAAAAGGCGCTCCATTTGAGCAAGGCGACGACTCTACATTGCTTAGCGACTTTAAACGCAAAGTTAATAAACTAGAAATCAGTCAAAGCGAAAAAGACAGCCTAACAGCTGATGCAGTAGATGCTTTAAAGTCGGCTGTTAAACCTGCTTACTCTAAACTGATTAATTACATAGCCCAACTTGAAAAACGCGCAGATAACCGCGACGGTGCATGGAAATTCCCTGACGGCGAAGCGTTTTATAACAATGCGTTAAAGCGCACTACTACAACAGATCTAACAGCAAAAGAAATACACGCTATTGGCCTTGCTGAAGTAGCTCGTATTCATGACGAAATGCGCGCCATTAAAGATAAAGTAGGTTTTAAAGGCGATTTAGCCGCTTTCATGCAGTTTATGAAAACCGACAAGCAGTTTTATTTACCAAATACTGATGCCGCTAAAGAGCAATATATTAGCCAAGCAACCGACCTAATTAATAATATGAAGTCGCGTCTTGATGAGTTATTTATTGTAAAACCAAAAGCCGATATGATAGTAAAACGCGTTGAGGCATTTCGTGAAAAAGCAGCTGGCAAAGCGTTTTATCAACAACCGGCACCAGATGGCTCTCGCCCAGGTGTTTACTACACCAACCTTTACGACATGGAAGCTATGCCTACTTACCAAATGGAAGCACTAGCCTATCATGAAGGCATTCCGGGACATCATATGCAAATTGCTATTTCGCAAGAGCTAGAAGGCGTGCCTAAGTTTCGTAAATTTGGTGGCTACACTGCTTATATTGAAGGTTGGGGTTTATACTCTGAGCTAGTACCAAAAGAAATGGGCTTATACGAAGACCCATATTCTGACTTTGGTCGCCTTTCGATGGAATTATGGCGCGCAGCACGTTTAGTGGTTGATACAGGTATTCACGCTATGCAGTGGAACCGCCAACAAGGTATTGATTACTACGTAAATAACACACCTAATGCGACCTCTGACGGGGTTAAAATGGTTGAGCGTCACATTGTAATGCCATCGCAAGCAACTGCTTATAAAGTGGGTATGCTGAAGATTTTAGAACTACGTGAAAATGCAAAGCAGCAACTAGGTGATAAGTTTGATATTCGCCAGTTCCACGACGTAGTGCTTAAAAATGGCCCAGTACCACTTAACGTACTAGAAAACTTTGTTAATCAGTGGATAGCAAGTAAACAAGCTTAACTTGTAATAACTCAGTAACAATATAGAAGGTCGCTTATGCGGCCTTTTTTTGTTTTATAAGCCAATTGTTTAAGCTAGAGTAGGTAACCTGAGCTCCGGATAATAAAATTAAATATAACTATGATTCAATACATTAGTAAATCTCTTAACCAGTGTTCTGGCTAGGTAATAATAAACTAAGGAGATAAGCCATGGAATTATGCATACAATTACTTAACGCACGCCTTGCTAAGTATCAACTCGACGAGCTTGATAACGACTTTAAGCAGTTAACGCCTGCTCAGCAAGCAAGCCAATTAATGCACTTGTATCAAAGCGCGCAGCGAATGAGTGTTAAATATAACTTTATGCAAAATGTGGCAATCCGTATTTTAACCAATAACCCTTTACCAACATCGTTTATTAGCCAACTAAGCACCCTAGACGCATTAAGCTTTTTTACACCTGCGCTTAAAGTTAACAAGGGTTTTTTGGCGCAAAATGAGGCCGGTAACACTGTGTTGCATACTGTATTTAAACACCCTGATGCAGATAATTTACCGTTTAACTATGTGCGTTCGTTAATGTTATTTGAATCTAACGATGACTTACTAAAAGCGCTGGCACAGCCTAACCTGCAAGGGTTAACGCCAGTTGCCTGTTATATTGCTTATGCAAATAAACCGACTACGCCAATAAAGCATGAGTTCTCGGCGCTACTCGCATTAATGGAAATGGAGCAAAAGCAAAATGCACAAGCAAAACAGCAATTATTAAATGTATTACAAAGCAATACGGTAAACGAAACCACGCTTTTATTAAGCGCTGCCTATTTACAGCGCTCAATAACTCAAGTGATTAATTTACTTAGTCAGAAAGATAATATTCCACACTCGTAACCACGCGAATATTTTTGATTTGCGGCGTATTAGAGTCACGATCACTAATGCTAAATTGCCCTTGGCGAGCCGTTTTTATTTTACCTAATTTTGAATTTGAGTCTTTGGCAAATTTAGTCGCAACTTCACGGGCTTTTTCGGTGGCCTCTTGTACCATTGCTGGTTTAATGTCGTTTAAACCAGTGAACATATACTCCACACGGGTTTCGTAGTTATCTTGCACTATGGCAATATTTTGCTTAGCCAGCTGACTTACCTTGCTCAGGGCATTTTTTACTTTGTCGGGCGCATTTGAATAAACAATAATATTAGAGCGCACTATATATCTAAATTGTTGATTTTCGCTGCCGTATTCGCGAGCTTGTTTATCTATAATTGATTGGCTGCCAGTGCTAATTTCTTCATCATCAAAGCCGTGTAACTTTAAAAATGCAATTACTGCATCGTTTTTACCCTCAACTCTACTCACTAACGCTTCTAAGTTATTGTCGGCATCACTAAATTGTAGTGGCCAGATCACGGTATCGGCCAGCACTTCTTGCTCAGCCAATCCTTTTACTTGTACGGTACGTTCCATACCTTTGATATCAAGCGCAGCACCTTTTAAAATAAATCCTAAGCTAATTAGGCCTATACTTAAACAAATAGCCGCAATAACAATATTAAAGTTAGATACTTTATTCATTAAAACTCCCTTGTTAAGCGCCTAAAACAACCCTAAACGCTCGAAAATATAATATAAACAGAGTACATTGTGAAATTACAGATAGCAAAGATTAATCAGCATAGGAAAAGCCATGAGTCTCAAGCGTATCAGTCAGTTTTTTAACCCAAGCTCAGTAGCCGTTATTGGGGCATCTAACACGCCAACCCGCGCTGGCTACGTAGTTATGCGTAACTTATTGCAAAGTGGTTTTAAAGGGCCAATTATGCCAGTAACACCAAACCACACTGCGGTACATGGTGTACTGGCATACCCTAGTATTGATGCCCTACCAAAAGTACCTGATCTCGCGGTTATTTGTACCAATAAAAACACCTTAGACCTTATTATTGAGCAACTTGGAAAACTGGGCTGTCATAATGCCATCATAATTGCTGACGGCTTAAGTAACGCACAAAAACAAACTTTAAAAGAGTGCGCACGTAGCCATCAAGTTACGCTGTTGGGCCCAAATTCTTTAGGGTTATTAATTCCTCATATTGGCCTAAATGCCAGCTTTTCACATACCGTAGCGAGCCCTGGCAAACTCGCTTTTGTTTCACAATCGGCGGCAGTGTGCTCAACCATTTTAGATTGGGCAAAAAATAAAGAAATTGGCTTTTCTTACTTTGTGTCAATGGGCGATTGTCTGGATATTAAATTTACTGAATTGCTCGACTTTTTAGGTCGCGATGCTAAAACTACGGCTATTTTGCTCTACATAGATAACATTGAGGACAGTCGCAGCTTTATTTCAGCCGCTCGAGCGGCTGCTTTTAGCAAACCCGTAATTGTAATTAAAACGGGCAGGACCCATGCGGGCGCTATTGCCGCTGAAGCTCAGTCGGGAATAGCGCATAGCTCGGATGCGGTATACGATGCTCTATTTCAGCGCGCGGGTATGTTAAGAGTAAACGATTTACGCGAGCTATTTGCTGCAACGCAAACATTAGCCATGCACCCAAAATTATTAAAAGTAGAGCAGCTCACTATTTTAACCAATGGTGGCGGCCCTGGCGTAATGGCAGTAGATGAGCTAATACAAAGTTCAGGTAAATTAACGCAATTGAGTGAAGAGACATGTGATGCACTCAATAAAGTAATTCCTCGCTCAGAGAAGGCCTCAAACCCGGTGGATATTTTTGGTGACTCAGCCCCGAGCCGCTATAAGCAGGCGTTAGAAATTCTACTTAAAGCTCCTGAAGTAAAAAACTTACTGATTATTCACACTCCATCTGCGCTAGCACCTAGCGAAGACTATGCAAATATTATTGTTAAAACCTTACAAGCACTCCCAAAAATGGCGCGCCCGTATGTTATTACTAACTTTACCGGTGAAGATGCCGCCTATGCTGCTAGGCGTGTTTGCGCTAATAACGCGATCCCAACTTATCGTACTCCCGAGGGCGCTGTTGGGGCCTTTATGCACTTAGTTAGTTATCGACGCAATCAAAAGCATTTAACCCAAACACCTGAGTCGAATACCGTAGATACAAAAATTAATAAGTCGGCAGCTAAAGCCTTAGTAAATGAATTTTTAGAAGAAGGACAAAGTTATTTACCGACCCATCAAGCGAGCCAAATTTTAAGTCATTACGGTATTGAGTGTATTCAAACCGAAGTGGCTTACACGCCAACAGAAGCAAAAGAGCAAGCCATTGAGTTAGGGTTTCCGGTGGCGCTAAAATTAATTAGCCCAAGCATTCCTTCAAAATCTGAAGTGGGTGGCGTAGTGCTTAACTTAAATGACGCTCAAGAAGTAGAGCAAACTGCTTTTTCGATGTTATTAAGAATAAAGAACACTTATCCCGATGCCGTTATTGATGGTTTTTCGCTACAAAAAATGGCGCCGCGTGCCGGAGCCAACGAGCTGCGAATAGCAATAAAAACAGAGCCTAATTTTGGTCCCGTTATTTTACTAGGAGAAGCAGGCACCGGCCTTGAATACGCACAAGCAGCAGTAGCTTTGCCCCCGCTAAATATGAACCTAGCAAAATACTTAATTGCCGCGGCGCACGATAAAGGCGTACTAAAGGATCGTATTCTACCTGAAAAAGTAGATAAATATCGGCTCTGCGCACTGCTTACTCGCATCTCGCAGTTAGTAATTGATCAGCCCGACATTAGTTCCTTAGAGCTCAACCCTATATTAGCCAGTAATGGGCAATTTTTAGTGCTGGACGCCACCATGACCATTAACCGCTATCGAGTGCAAACGCATCGTAAACGTTTATCTATTCGCCCCTACCCGATTGAATTGGTAGAGGCCGTAACGTTAAAAAATAATACCCAAGCGACGCTGCGCCCAATTAAACCAGAAGATGAGCAAGCACATCAGCAGTTCGATCAGTCTTTAACTAAAGAGGATCGCTATAAACGATTTTTTGGGGAGTTAAGGCAGTTTAATCACGACCAACTCGCTAAAATGACGCAAATAGATTACGACCGTGAAATGGCCTTTATTGTATCTCAAACATATCAAGGGCAGCCTCGCACTCTTGGCGTATCGCGCGTTATTATGGATCCTGATAATTTACAGGCCGAATTTGCCGTTGTAGTGCGCTCAGACTGCCAAGGCCTTGGCCTAGGTCGTATATTAATGACAGCCGCAATTGAGCACTGTAAGCGCCAAGGAGTTAAATCTATTGAAGGGATTACTTTACCAGAGAATACCGGCATGATTGAGCTTGCGCGTAAATTGGGCTTTAAAATAAGCCGCGACTTTGAAGAAGGCAGTATAAATATGGTACTTAAACTATAAATGAACTATATACGAAAACTTAGACAAAAAATTGCGCACACTTTTGAAGCCTCTGGAGAGTATCAGCGCGCGGGGCACATACTTGATGTAATGCTGGTTTGTCTCATAATGGTCAACGTAGTTGCCATTGTCCTTGAGTCTGTATCGAGTATTGCTAAGCAGTACCATGAAGAATTTTTCTTATTAGAAATTGTTTCCATAACTATATTTTCTATTGAATACATAATACGGCTTTGGACCTGTGTAGACAGAGTTAAATATGCAGCTATTGAGGGTTCAAATACCAAACGACGCTTGCACTATATTTTTTCGCCTTTAGCATTAATTGATTTAATTGCTATATTACCTAGCTTATTGATGTTTTTCTTTATGCTAGATTTGCGCTTTTTACGAGTTTTAAGGTTACTGCGAGTATTTAAGTTAACCCGTTATTCGCGTGCTATGCAGTTGCTGTTACAAGCATTTATTGATGAAGGCAGTACACTTTTAGCGGCATTTTTTATTATGGCCGTGGTGCTTATTTTAGCCTCTTGTGGTATTTACTTGCTTGAACACGATATACAGCCCGATAAATTTGGCTCTATCCCTGCAGCAATGTGGTGGGCTATGGCAACGCTAACTACCGTAGGTTACGGCGACGTAGTGCCCATAACACCTATTGGTAAACTATTTGGTGGGGTAATAACCCTAGTGAGTATGGGAATGGTTGCAGTGCCTACCGGTTTACTTGCATCGAGCTTTTCAGAGCAAGTACGCAAACGCCGTCAAGTATTCGAAAATGCAGTACATGAACAGATCACTAACGGCACTCTCAGCGAGGAGCACCTCAGTCACCTTGAAGATCTGCGTTACAAACTAGGGCTGAGTAAACTAGAGGCCAATAAAGCCATAAAAGTTCAGCTTAACGAGCGCAGCGAACACATGTTTTGTAGAAACTGTGGCAAGCGCCCATAAATAGGTTAAAAGTAGTTGTCAGCTTTTAGCTGGCAACTGCACACTAAGGGCTTTCCTTTAATCTTGCTTAAACACGTCGCTCCAATCGCGAGTAATTAAAGGAATAACAGCATTTGTGGGCACAGGTTTACTAAATAAATAACCTTGAAAATAGTCGCAACCAAGTGCTTTTAAAAATACTAATTGATGGGTACTTTCAATGCCTTCTGCCACACATTCTTTATTTAAGCTGTGGGCTAAAGTAAGCGTAGATTGGATAATTGCCTCATCATTAGAATCAACCCCTATATCTTGTACAAAACTACGGTCAATTTTTAATACATCAATAGGAAAGCGCTTCAAATAAGTTAACGATGCGTAACCTGTACCAAAGTCATCCATATAAAGCCTACAACCTAGTTGTTTTAACATATCCATACTCGATAAGGCCTGCTTTGAATCGCGCATTAATATTGATTCTGTTATTTCAAATACAATCGCCTTAGAAGGGATAGCTGCTTTAATTAATGCCTTTTTAATTTCAGGCACCAAGTGTTCAAATTCAAAATCGAGTGCCGATAAGTTAATCGACAAATATAACTCGGGAGCAATTTTGCGCCAAGCCACTAACTCTTCTAAAGCACGGCCCAATGTTTGCAGCATTATTTTTGTAATTAAACCAATACTCTCTGCCGCTAACGAAAACTCTTGAGTGTTCACTAATTGATTTTTTGGCCAGCGTAGCAATACTTCAAAGCCTTCGGTTTTTTGGCTATTAGCACTTATAATAGGTTGATAATAATTACAAAATTCATGCTCTTGATACGCTTTAGTTAACTGCGATTCTAGGTGCAGTGCTTTTTGCACCCGTTGATTCATCTCTTGCTTATAAAACTTATAGCTCCCTTCTAAATTATCTTTAGCGTGGTATAAAGCAATATTGGCAGCTTTTAATAGATCTTTATATTGCTGCGCATCATCTGGATATGTGGCAACACCAATGCTTAAATTAATATTAATTACTTGGCCATTAAGGGCAATATTTTTATTAACACAGCCCATTAATTTAGTGCAAACGAGCAATACCTCTTCTATTTGTTGTATATCTTCCACCAACACAACAAATTCATCACCACCAAATCGAGCTACGCTATCGCTGGGGCGTAAGGTACTTTTTAATCGCTCTGCCACTGTTTTAATCAATTCATCGGCAACTTCTCGCCCTAACGAATCATTAAAGTGTTTAAAGCGTTTAATATTAATATGCAGCAAAGCAACCTTGCTGTTATGGCGCTGTGCTTGCTCAATGGCATGTATTACACGGTCATTAAATAATGCCCTATTTGGCAGGCTAGTTAGCTGATCGTAGTTGGCGAGTATATGCAGCTCATTTTCTGCTAATTTTTGTGCATTAATATCGGTTAAAATAACAACGTAACTGGTTAGTCTGTGTTCGTTATCGGCAACTGCACTTATTTTAACAAGCACGTGGCGTTGCTCGTTATTAACCAATGTTACTGTGTCTTCGCAAGAAAAGTGCTCCCCTACATTGAGCTTTTGCATAATGCGCAAGTAATCAAAGCGGCTACTGCGCGAAATTCCTAAATTAAGTACTCGACTAGAGCGTGGCTCAGCTGGGAAGTTAAACGCTGTTTGTAAGGATTTATTAGAGGCGCGTATATTAAAGTTTTTATCGAGTATAAATACCCAATCGCGAGTTTGTTCAAAGGCTGCTGCGAATAAGCGAGCATGCTCTTCAAACACCATTTCACGGGTCATATTGGTGTAAGTTCCGGCCACTTTTTGCGGTAATTTATTATGCCACTCTACTACTTTGCCAAAATCTTTGTACCAGCGCCAATGCCCTTTTGCATGCCTAAGCCTGTAGGTACAATTAAAAGATCCTTTATCTGTAGATAAAAACTCTAACCACTCTAATCTAAATAAAGATCTGTCTTGTGGGTGTATTTTTACTAAATAGTCATCTAAATTTACGCATTCAACGCTGTAGCCTAATTCATTCATTAACCGCGGTTGATAAATACTAAGGCTGCTTGACTGCCAGTCCCAAACCCCGGATTCACTGCCCTCTAGTGCCAGTTTTAAACGCGCTTCGCTTTCTTTACTTTCTTTGTGAGCTGCCAATAAAATACGCTGTATTTTATTGCGGCGCATTACCCAAGCAACCACTAAAGCAATTAACAATAATGCATATAGCACCACAAAATAAGGGGCACGCCATAGTGGGTATTTCACTTTTATTTTTAAACTAGCGGGCGACGTATATTCGCCGGTTAATGGGTCTTTAGCCCACACTTTTAATTGGTAGTTACCCGGATTTAATTTTGGAAATAACACTCTGTTGTTACGGGTATAACTTTTTTGCCCGTTATCGAGCTGATACTCATAAATAATCCGCTCTTGAAAACTAAACGACATTGCCGAAAAAGCTATTTCTAAACCTATATCGTCATGATTTAATGTTATTTCTTCAAGTGGTTGCTGTAAATTAAGCGACAAGTTTCGCGACATTAAATTGATCCGAGTAATATTAACGTGATCAATTAACGCTTTGGTGTTTTGATTGTTCATTGGGTGAAAATAGGTAAAGCCTTTTAGGCTACCATAAGCAATACGCCCATCTTTTAAATGTGCCATAGCGCCGCTGTTAAATTCTGCAGAGAGCAGCCCTTCTGACGTAGTAAATTGCTGAAAATGCAATGTAGTCGGGTTTAAACGCCAAATGCCTTTATGACTACTCATCCAAATCATGCCATCGTCATCAAGCACCATATCGTACAATAAGGTACCCAATTTGTTTTTGTCTAAATCAATAGTATGAACAAGTTCATACGTTAAGGCATCAATGCCAATCAGGCCAAAGTTGGATAACGAGAGCCATAAAATATTATTACGATCAACTTCATACGACAGCACATTTATGGCAACATTTTCATGTTGTTTAGGAACCTTATATATTATTTTTAGAGTTAAACTGTGAGGATTAACTTGATATAAAATCCCACCACTAAAAAATAAAGGTTTATCTGGTTGTGTCGATAATGGTGGTAAAAACCCATGCGCTAAAAAAGGGTCAAACTGAGTAAACTCGCCCTCTAACTGGGTTAGTTGCTGGGTATTAATATTATACATAAGCATACCATGATCTGAGTGCACATAGTACAAGTTACCATCGGGCATTAAAGTAACACCATGAACCCAGCCGGCGATCAGCTTTTGGTTGCTCGGATTTTGTGTTTGCGGCTCAGTTAATTGCAGGCTAACAGGGTCAAAAATAAATAAACCTCTGTTGGAGTGCAGCCATAATTTATTTTTATAAGGCATTATTTTATAAATAGTAAATTCAGTGGTTAGCAAATCAACTTTAAAATCTTGTAAATACGTTTTGCCTATATTTGTTTTTAAATCAACTTCAGTTAAACCATTATGCGTAGCTAGCCATAGCTTGTCTTTATACTCAGTAATACCCCAAATAGAATGATGCGATAAGCCGTCACCGCCAAGCATGCTGCCCTCAACATTGGTAAACTGATAGTTATTATTGGCTAAATAAAACGCCCCATCTGTTTTAGTGGCCACCCATGTTCCACCAGAATTATCTTTAACCATATCAATAATACTGGTATCGGCTAGGGTATATTTACTTTGGTTAATGCGGGTGTTTTTTATTATTTCCCCCGTTTTTAAATTAAACTTGAACAACCCTTTATCAGTGGCTAAATCAATTTTTTCATGGTCATTTGTAATTTGCCAAATGTTTAAATTATCAAGCAATACACTATTGTTAAATGCCACATCGGGGCGCTCAAACATGCTCGATAAATTGCTAATATCAACTTGGTACAACCCTTTAACAGCGCCCACTAATAGCTGATTATTGTTAGCAATAGCAAATGACTTCACATTATTTTGGTAAATATGCTCAGCCTCTGCGCGTAAATGCTCTAATGGCCGCACTTTTTCACTGGCAATATCAAACACATAAGCACCATGACTAGTACCAATAAATATATAGCCGTTATAATAAAATAGCTTTCTAACTAGGGTGCTTTTGTATTTACTCGGAAGCTCAAAAATAGTGGTTATTTCACCACTTTCAATATCAAGCTTTGCAAAGTCACGGCCTCGGCCAATCCAGAGGGTTTTATCATCTATTGCTAACATGCTAAAAACAGATTGATTAATTATCTGCTCTTCGCTTAGCGGCTTTTCTAAAAACTGTTTATAAGAATCGGTAGCTGGATCATAGCGAAATAGCCCTGCCAGCAGTGAGGCAATCCAAATATGCCCTTGGGTGTCTTGATATATGCGGTCAATAATAGCTTCTTCAAGCTCACCATTAGGCCCGTTAATTGGCATTACTTGGTAGCCATCATAACGGTTAAGGCCACCTTCTGTTGCCAGCCATAAGTAACCGTTATTATCAATAAGCATAGTATTAACATAGCTTTGAGATAGCCCCTCACTAGGAGATAAACGCTTCACTTGTGCGTTTATTTGGCTGCTCATTATTAGCATAAGTGCGAGCAAGCAACTTATTGTTCTGTTAATAGCTTTACCCATTCTTGATCCCACTTATTATGTTGCTTTTGATAGGTATTTGACAGCGACGATATACGATATTGGCACACACCAAAAGCACTACTAAGGAATGATTATATGTTAACATCGAGTTAAAACCAATAGTGCGGTATAAATCAGGTCTACTTTTAGAGATGAATGTATAAATCCTATAAACTAAAGAGGTTTTAAATCAACTCGAGCTGCTCAAGTAAGCACAACATTAGCCTAACATTAGTGCTAAATACCTTTCAAATTGTTGCTTTAAAGAAGCTTGCTCTGCAATAGGGCGGCTATGGAGGGTGTTATATATTTGCTCACGTGTTTTTTTCCCGCGCTTAATTTGATACGCCCAAAAAGAAGCCTCATAATCTAACTGAATTTGATACTTTTGTTCACGAGGTAAATTACATAAATTAAAACTCACAGTAACTCCTATTACTTACTAAAGATGTTTTATTATACTTATAAATAGTTATGAATGCTGCTTTAATAAAGCATCTAGGCCAACAAGCTTAGTCAGCTAAATGCTATATTATGTTTGGGGATTTAATAGCTTATTGGCTCAGATAATTACGAATTTAATCAACAAAGGGCACGCCCCCTAACTAAAAGTCAAAACCTTGCTGATTAATTAATTCGCTAGCGGCAGTAACGTCTAGTTTTTTTTGTATAAAACGCTTGTAGCGCTGCTGGCACAAATTTAATACTTTTTTCTTTTGTGCGTTGGTTAACGAATTCCATAAAAAACGCTCATCGCGGCTACGATAACAACCTTTACAATATCCCCTATTATTAACCAAACAAATACTCTTGCAAGGGCTTGGAATATCAAATATTTCAATTTGTTGCATTGCCCCTCCCCACACTTATAAAGATACAGGTTAAGTATAGCGTTATTTACTCAAAGAGCAGCTTTGTGAGTAATTAGCTCTGGACGTTTAGTAAATCTCTTAACCAGATAAAATGTAGGTATCAGCCGGGGCATAAACCACAGCCCAACATGCGCTGAAGCTGTAATACAAATTTACTTCGCTTTAGCTAAAGTGCCGTAACAAAAAGCAGCTTTAGCTTTTAATGCTCACAACTTTTAATATTTACTTCTGCTTTACGATGATATGGCTTTGCATACATAGCTAATACCAAAGGTTTAAGCTCTTCGGGCACTTTATCCATACGTTTTGCAAACTTTGCAGCGTCGGCTTTATTAATGACTGCTTCTGTACAGCCGCCTGCTATAAAGTTACCTGGGTGCAAATAAAATGAATCTATTATTTGTTTATCTATTGTTTTAGCCAGCTCATCTGCGCTGTCGCAATGTGACTCTATCGGCTGTCCAAAAGCTAAATGAATATGTCCTTTAGATGAGCTAAAACCTTCAACAATACTGGCTATGTCTTCACCTACAGATTTTACATATTGACCATGGTGTTGTTTATGATAAAGCTCTTTTGCTTTAGCAATTGCACAGGGTTCGTATTGATACGATATTGATACCGGCACTATTTTTAGCTCTTTAATATAATCGCCAAATTCTTTTTTTTGCTTACGCCCATTTAGTTGTAGCATTTTTAGTAGTGCCGGATCGGTTTGATCTACACCGTCTTTTGCTCGCCCTTCTTTTTGCGCTATCCAAATAGAGTTTCCTGCTGTTAGTGAGTCATAAATATAGGAAGATAACTGCGTTAATGCTTTAAGCATTTCTTTAGGCGCTTTTGCAGATCGCTTTACTATAAAGCTTTTATTTAATCGCATAAGCTCAGTGATATAGGGTCTTTGCAATAAATTATCTCCTATTGCAATGCGCACTGTTTTCATTTTATGTTGAAACAATCCCCAATTTACTAAAGCCGGATCGAGCACAATGTCACGATGATTCGATATAAATAAATAGGCCTGATTAGGGTCTAGTTTATCCAACCCTGAAAAAGTGACTTCTGACGTAGTGCGTTTTACTAACTTATTTAAATACTTTGCAACTTCATTTTGTACATCTTCAACGCTATTAATTTGGCCCCATTTTTTACGTAGTTGCTGTCTAATTAATGGTCGTGCAACAAATGGAATTGCCGATAAAATGCGTGGTAAATTGTACTTTGCAATTACATCAATAAATGCATTATCGTCAATTAAACGCTTCAGCGAAGTGGCAACTTCATCATCATTGTAAGGTCTTATGTCAGCGTACTTATCTTCTAATTCAATCATTTAGCGCATCTACAAAGTTAAAAACGGCACGCCAAAGCGCACCGTCGTGTCTAATTTTGATTATAACTCAATCAAAAATACGAAACTAGCAATACTAAAGTTCGATTTACCTAGTTCAAATAGAGTTATAGTTTAGTCGGCAAGTTTATAAGTTCGCACACTTGATGCAACTTACATTGCCCTGTTGTTATTTATAGTGAATATTAGTTAAAGCAAATAGCTTTACTAAAGCTGCATGGCGACGGCAGTACAACAAAATAGCCGTAAAGGGTAGCATGTAACAACTAACCTAGTGGGCAGACCACATTTAAGTTGGCCTACGTTTTTACGACTTTAAAATTAACAAAGTGTATGCTTTATAGTACTTTAGTGTATTAATCTTGTATACGTATGCTGCGCTGTATTTGCTTTCATTAGTACTGCAAATATTTCCAACCTCAAATCAAGCAATGCAAGCATTGCAAATAACTCTCTTAAATGGGGTTTAATTTTAGGAAAAAATATGAAAATTACTATTCTCGATAATGCGACTCTTGCTAAAACATCACTTGATTGTATTGCTCAATTAGGTGAGCTTACCGTTCATGAATTAACAAGTGCGGAGCAAGTTGTTGCTCATAGTAAAAATGCTGACGTTTTAATTACCAACAAAGCAGTTGTAAACCGTGAAACTATGAGCCAATTAAAATCACTAAAGCTAATTTGTGTTAGTGCCACTGGTACTAATAATGTAGATTTAGTAGCAGCTAAAGAGCTTGGTATTGCAGTAACTAACGTTGCCGGCTATTCAACCCCCTCTGTAGTACAACATACCTTTTCTTTAATCACTAATTTATTAGGTAATACACATCGCTACCAAGCGGACTGCCAACAAGGTGCATGGCAAAAAAGTGAAATGTTTTGCCGTCTAGATTATAGCTTTAACGATTTACAAGACAAAACATTCGCTATTATTGGTGGTGGAACACTTGGTAGCGCGGTTGCAACGGTTGCTAGCGCTTTTGGCGCAAATGTAATTACTGCCGAGCGCAAAGGGACACAGTGCCGTGAAGGTCGTATCCCTTTTGAACAAGCAATTAAAACCGCCGATATAATTAGTGTGCACTGCCCATTAACCGATGAAACTCGCGATCTAATTACACTCAATGAGCTTAAAATGATGAAGCCAAGTAGCATTATCATTAATACTGCACGTGGCGGCATTATTAACGAAGCAGACTTAGCAACCGCTCTTGAGCAAAACTTAATTGCAGGTGCCGGGGTTGATGTGCTGACTAAAGAGCCCGCTGAACTAACTAACCCACTGGCTAATTATAAAGGCAATAACTTACTGCTTACGCCACATATTGCTTGGGCAAGCACAGAGTCAATTGTACGTTTGGTAAATGAGGTAAGTTTAAATATTATGGCGTTTACGCAGCAGCAATCACGTAATCGCTTAGTGTAATACCTTGCTGTAGTGCCCTGCTGTAATGCCCAGCTGTGTAGCTCTAAAAAGCGCTACACTTTTTTAAATGTGTTCATTCGGTGAATTAACCATTAAACGCCAATAACGTTGGCGTTTACTTTACAAATAAAAGTTTAATTAGCGGGCAACAACTTGATTACGGCCACCCTCTTTCGCTGCATATAAACCTAAATCAGCTTCTTCTAAAAGTGCCTGCTCAGTTTCAATACTTGCGTTTTCAGTACTAGCTACACCAATACTAATAGTTACATGCTCAGCATTAAGCGATGCTTTATGCGCTATATTTAATGCATTAACAGCATTACGTAGCTTATTTGCAAAGCCTGTCGCTTCAGCTTTATCTACACCGGGTAAAACGGCTGCAAACTCTTCTCCGCCATAGCGTGCAATAAAGTCACTGCCACGCTCACATTGTGCCGCAAGTGCTTGAGCCACCGCTTTTAAGCAGTCATCGCCAGCTCGGTGCCCATAAGTATCGTTGTAACGCTTAAAGTGATCTATATCCATAAGTAGCACTGAAAGTGGTGTGTTGTTGCGCTTACTTTTACGCCATTCACGAGATAGGTTTTCGTCTAGGTTGCGTCTATTGGGTATTTCGGTTAGGCCATCAATCGAAGCTAACATTTCAAGCAAATCATTTTTTTGCTTAATAAGCAGTTGATTACGTACTCTTACGCGCACAATTGATGAACAAAATGGCTTAGTTATATAATCCATTGCACCTAGTTCTAAACCTTTAGACTCGTCATCATGGCTGCTATTTGCCGATATAAAAATAACCGGGATCATTTGCGTTGCTGAATCTTCTTTTAATTTAACCAGTACTTCGTAGCCATTCATTCCTGGCATAACAATATCGAGTATAATTAAATCAACTTGTGTTGTTTTTATAAAAGTAAGCGCTTCGTCACCACTTTTAACTAAAAACACCTCATGCTCATCGCTAAGTGTTTTTTCGAGTACAATTCGATTAAGAGCATCATCATCAACAATTAATACTTTAGCTTTTTTTGACATCCATTGCCCCTAAAACGTTTATAAAAACAACCACCTGTTCTAACTGCATAATAAGCTCTTTCGTTGTTATTTCAACAGCTTTATCGGTTGTTTTAAGATCTTTTTCAGTTTGCTGTGCACATTGCGACAGTCGACTAAAGCCTAAATTACCCGCTACGCCTTTAATACTATGCGCTATACGAATTAAGTCATCTTTATTATTACTTATTTTGAGCTGCGCTAATTGAGTTTTGCACACACTAGCAAATTTACCGATCATAGTGTTAAGCAGTGTTTCGTTTAAACTAAACTGAGTTAAAGCAAATGAGTACTCAAAAAAGCTCGGCTTATAAGGTGTTAAATCGGTTATTGCACCTATAAGCACTTCTGCAACCACAGGTTTAGTTAAATGCTTATTCATGCCACACGCTAAAGAGCGTTCAATATCTGCAGGCTCACAATGAGCGGTTAGTGCAAAAATAGGTAATTGCTCTGCACTATACTGCTGCCTAATTAAAGTTGTTGCTTGGCAACCATCTAAATGAGGCATTTGCACATCCATTAAAATTAAGTCTGGCATTAAATTCGGTAATAATGCCATACCATCAATGGCACTGGTGGCTGTAACCACATTAATTTTTGCTTGGCGTAACACGCTGCTAATTATTTCTAAGTTTAATTGATTATCATCAATCGCTAACACTAACAGACCCGACACACTTGGGTTTAATTTCGTTGTATTCGTTATTTTTAAAGCTGACTCTAAATTTAAATTAAACAATCGCTGTGCAAGCGCTGACGTTTTAATATGCTGTACAGTTAAACCCATGCTGATCGGCAAATTTAACCTTGGTTGATTACTTACAACAATAAGCGTAATTGCTTTTGCAAATAAAATATCTTTAATTACTGCTACAGCTAATAAAGCAGGTAAATCTGCTGCACCTATAATTAATTGCTTGGCTTTTAAATGCTCCCGAGGAGATTTTAATATTTGCTCTAAATTAGTATAAGTAAGCGTAGGGAATGCATTTATAACCTGAGTTAATTCGTGACTATGCGCTGATAAAATAACTAATGTATTATCAGGTAGCTGCTTACAAGCAGGTACAACATCTAATAAAACACTAAAGTAAAACTCACACCCTTCGCCTTTTTCACTATTTAGCGCTATTTCGCCACCCATTAACAGCACTGCCGACTTTACAATAGCCAGCCCTAAGCCCACGCCATGATGAGTTCGCGTAGATGACTCATCCCCTTGGGTAAAGGCATCGAATAAGCGCCTTTGATCGGCTTTATCTATGCCAACTCCGGTATCTATTACCTTAAAGCAAATATGTTGTTGCTCTGAGGTATCGCTTGGTAATAAATCCATTTTAAGGGTAATACTACCGGTTTTAGTAAATTTAACAGCATTAGTTAATAAGTTACCTAATACTTGCTGTAAGCGAATGCTGTCGCATATAAGGTTGGGGGCAATTAAGGGATCAATATCAATAATTAATTCAATCCCTTTGTTTTCACATAAAGGTGCCGTTAAACTTTCACAAATATCAACCAACTCAACAATGCTAAATGGCGCGAGTTTTAACTGCGCTGCCACACTTTCTACCCGTGCAAAATCCAGCATTCTGTTAAGCATTAACAACAAGCTGTGTGCTGCGTGCTTAGCTTGCGCGGTTTGTTCTAATTGTTTTGGCGTAAGTCCTTGCTCAATAAGCATATCAAGTAAACCAAATACCGCATTTAGCGGTGTGCGGATCTCATGACTTAAATTAGCAATAAATCGACTTTTTGCTAATGTGGCGCGCTCTGCATCATGTTTTGCTTTGGTTAATATACTTATATCTTGAATATGAATAACATAATACAGCGGCTCGGCATTTTCATTCCACACTAACGACACGCTCAGCTGTAACCAATCTGCCAGTTCGCCGTGCGCTAAAGTTAAATGGTATACCCGTTTTTTATTATTTAGTAATTGCGCTAACGTGGCTTTAATTTCTTGCCATTGGGGGTTACTAAACACCCGATTTAAAGGCGCTCCCGCCAATAAATTTTGTTCAGAAGATAGCTCTCTAGCCGCTTTATTCGCTTGTAAAATAGTATGATCAAGCGAAAGTAACACCACTCCATTAGCCGCAAACTCTATCGCACTTCTAAATTTAGTTTCTGATTCTTTTAATGCATGTAGGGTTTGCTGTTGCTCGGTTATGTCGCGGCCAATCCCCATAACGCCTAACAGTTGTTGCTGTTCATTATAAAATGGCGCTATGGTTAATAAGTAAGAGCGTTCTGCGCTATCAATACGTTGTTGAATTTGCGTGCGATTGTGTAGTACTTGTTGCTCTAGCTTACTAATTTTTTTACTATCGCTGCTCTCATTTTCTATTAATTTACCAACTAGCTCAGCTTGCTTTTTACCAATAAATGTTTCAAAAGCTTTATTACAACCTAAAAATAAGCCATCAATACTTTTAAAATAAATAAAGTCAGGAACGTTATTAAGTACAGTATTAAGTAAAGCTAAATGACGCTCTTTGGCTTCGTAGCTGCTGGTTAGTTTTTCAGACTGTAGCTGCAATTTTTTATCTAAATCTTTATTAACGTTCTGTAGGGATTCGACCAGCTGAGTATTTTTAGCAAATATAGCTTTTACCTTTAAAAACCATGGCTGCCAATTTAAAGGAATTTTATAGTTTAACTGCTCGCCAGTTACAGTGTCGTTATGCTCTAGATAACGCATTAAAAAGGTCATCGGCTTGATAAAAATACGCTGGCTCAACCAAAAAAACACGCTAAACATAATGCTTAAAAACACGGTTAAAAATATAAATTCTATCGCTGTTTCGTAAATAATCGGCGCAGATAACTGCTCTATTGGCTCATGGTAGGCAGCATGTATAGGGTAGTTACCAATTGGCTGCATTAAAAACTGATTACCTTTAACTTCCTTAGTATTATTGTGCTCTATTAATACTGCCGGCCAATATTGATTTAACTTAACAGCTTTGTTTATCAACTTTTGTGAGCTGGCAATAACCTCATGATACTGATTCATAAATATATATTCGCCTTGCTGCGGCGATACTTTTTTTAGCCAATTAGAAATAGCTTGTAAGTCATAAATAAGAACTATGTAATCTTGGGAGTTAATATCTTGTTGTCGGCCAATGGCAAAGTAGGCTTTATTAGCAACTTTAATAATTTGGCTAGAGCTGAGTTGCTCGGTTAAAAGTGGTGGTTTAAATTTGCCTTTTAAAATATCAGTTAAAAAGGCACTTTGGCTACGATCTCGCCTGGCAACGTAAGCAAAACCTTGCTCATCAACATAAGCAACTGCACTTAATGACTGTATTAGCGCTAACGTGGTGTTAAATGAAGGGGCTAACATAACGACTTTTTGCCAGCGTAATAAGGCACTTTGCGATTGAGAAAATTCGCCAGCACCTACTATTTCGCCATTTAAATTACTTAAATAACGATAGTAATAGTCATCATACTGATTAACGTGCAATGGCATTGTGCTATCTGCTAAATGCGGCTTAGGTTGGTGATACAAATTAAACATAGCGGTAAATAAATTATTTACCCCAGCCATAGTATGTTCAATTTGCGCCGATACATTAGCAAAATCGCCATGGCGCTTTTCTATCGCACGTTCAACCTTAATATTGTAAAGGTGCAAACATAATAATAAAGCCACAAACAAAGGCACGGCCAAAGCCACAACTAAAGAGCGGTAATAATCTTTTAAGGGTAAAAACTTCAACTGTTTGCCTGTTTTATGGCTCAATAATCAGCTAATAGACTAGCGAGCCATAATGTTAAGCGCAAGTTATAAGTTTTCTTCAGCGAATGAAGCTAGGCGACTACGTACCACACCATTGAGGTTTATTGTTGCGCTACCTTCAAAGTTTTTAAAGCGCTCCACAATATAAGTTAAGCCCGAAGTAACCGGTGTTAAGTAGTTACTGTCTATTTGTGCCAAGTTACCGGTACAAATTAGCTTAGTACCTTCGCCGCAACGGGTAATAATGGTTTTTAATTGTGCCGCCGTTAAGTTTTGGCTTTCATCTAAAATAACTACTGCATTTTGAATACTGCGACCACGCATAAAATTTACCGACTTAAACTGAATATTGGCTTTTTCCATAATATAATTACGGCTTGAAATTGGATTTTCGTCGCCCTTATGTAATACCTCTAGGGTGTCGGTAATGGCCGCTAGCCATGGCGCCATTTTTTCTTCCTCAGTGCCGGGTAAAAAGCCAATTGACTCGGCTATTTCTGGCGTATTACGCGTTACTATTACTTTGTCGTAAATGCCTTTTTCGATCACCATTTCTAGTGCACTAGCAAGCGCCAATAAAGTTTTACCACACCCTGCAGGGCCGGTTAAAATAACCAGTTCTATGCTGGTATCTAATAAAGCATCGAGTGCCATACCTTGGTAAATATTTTTTGGTTTAATACCCCATGCACCTTGGTTCATTAATCGCTCATAACCTATATCTTTTAAGGTTATATGCTCCTCATCGTACGATTTAACTCGCGCTGCAAACTGATCCCCCTCATCAATTAAATACTCATTATAAAATACATCAGGGATTAAGTTTTTAGCCACATGATGCAAGGTCTCACGGCCATATTGCTCAGTATTACATTGGCCAACATGCTGCCAAAAGTCTCCGGCTATTTTTTTGTAGCCGCTGGTTAGTAAGCTAATGTCGTCTATAAGCTGATCGGTGCGGTAATCCTCAACATAATTAAGCCCTGCACCTTTGGCTTTTAAGCGCATGTTTATATCTTTAGTGACTAATATTACTTTGCTATTTGTGTGCTGCTTTTGTAAATGCACTGCACAGTTAATAATGCGATGATCGTTTTCATTGCCTGGCAGGCCAGAAATAGAGTCGGCAAATAAATGATCGTTTACAATAATTAAAGTGCCGTTTGATGCTGTTTTCGCTTTTTTATTGCTAGGAAGGGCTACGCCTTGGAGCATTTGCTCTGGTGTGGCATTTTTTAATATTTCATCTAAACCACGAATAGCCACGCGAGCATCACGGCTTACATCGTGTTTTCTATCTTTTATATGATCAAGCTCCTCTAACACTGTCATCGGAATAACTACATGGTGCTCTTGAAACGATAAATACGCGAGGGGTTCGTGAAGCAATACATTGGTATCTAGCACATACATTTTACTTTTAAGGTTCGAAGCATTTTCCATAGCACTGTCCTTACTTTTTATGATGAGTATGCTATACCAAACTAACTAAGTGCTTTTGAGTAGTGATGGCTCGTTAGTTACTTAGGTATAATTTTAGTTTAGTCTATTTGTCATAAAAGTCCGTTTTATTACAAACTCGATTTTGTTTTAATTAAACCTTAAAATCAAAGCAATCGACTGACTAAAATAGTGCATTATAAAAGTTAATTAAGTAGGTTTTGCTAAGGAAATATTTTTAATGCTGCTAACGCTCAAAGTAATAGCTGCAGAGCTATTTATTATCTTACTGTGTACTTATTTACCCAAAAAAGATCCAGATGTTAGCCGTTTTGTTAGGAATAATTCACACTTACCGAATTAATTAAAAGTGAGGCTAATAGCGCCTTGCAGTGGTGTTGTCTAACAGGTAACATAGCCGCCTTTTTCTTCATAGACGAGACATATATGAATTTTTCCTTAGGTCAGCGTTGGATCAGTGATACAGAGTCAGATTTAGGATTAGGCACAGTTGTTGCCATTGAGGGCCGTCAGGTCAGCATATTATTTCCTGCTAGTGGCGAAAGCCGCGTTTATTCTTGGGCAGAAGCACCCGTAACCCGTGTGTCATTTAATCCTGGCGATGTGATCAAAAGCGTTGAAGAGTGGGAATTAGAAGTTGAGTCTATTGAAGTGCAAGGCGAGCTACTTTGTTATCACGGTACTCGTGTTGATAATGGTGAAGCAGCCAAACTAAAAGAAACCTTTCTAGATCATTTTATTAAGTTTAACAAACCTCAAGATCGTTTATTTGCCGGCCAAGTAGATCGTTTTGATCGTTACACGCTGCGCTACCAAACATGGTTACATAAATTTGAACGTGAACAGTCGCCTATAAAAGGCTTAATTGGTCAGCGTGCTAATCTTATTCCGCATCAGCTTTATATAGCCCAAGAAGTAGGTAAACGTTTTGCACCACGCGTACTTTTATCAGATGAAGTAGGCCTTGGTAAAACAATTGAAGCGGGAATGATTTTACATCAGCAAATTATTAGTGGCCGTGCCAGCCGTGTGCTTATTGTAGTACCCGAAAATCTGCAGCACCAATGGTTAGTAGAAATGCTGCGCCGCTTTAATTTACGTTTCTCTATTTTTGATGAAGATCGTTGCGATGAAGCGTTTGCCGACTCGCCAAATGTATTTGATACCGAACAACTGGTACTTACCAGCCTAGAGTTTTTAACCAAGAAAAAACGTTGGTTCGAACAAGCAACTTTAGCTGACTGGGATTTACTAGTAATAGATGAAGCGCATCATTTAAGTATTAATAATGGCAAGCCAAGCTCAGAGTACCAACGTATGGCCGAGCTTAGCCAAGATATTCCGGGCCTTATTTTACTTACCGCCACGCCAGATCAACTTGGTCATAGCAGCCACTTTGCTCGCCTACAGCTACTCGATCCAGACAGGTTTTACGACTACGACGTATTTAAAGAAGAGGAAGCAAATTACAAAGACGTTGCCGAAGCTGCTAATCAATTACTCCAAGAGCAAGGCTTAGACGAGAGCGCTAAAGCGACTTTAATTGAGCTATTAAAAGAAACCGACATTACCGATATTCTGGCAAAAGCACAGCAAGGTGATTTACCCGCGCGTAAAGAAATACTTAACATGTTACTGGATCGCCACGGCACCGGCCGCATCTTATTTAGAAATAGCCGCAGCGGCATTGACGGCTACCCTAGCCGTATATTACACGCCTACCCTATGCCATTGCCAAAGCAATATAAAACAGCAATGACAGTACTGGGCAATATGAGCGGCATTCAAAATCCCGAACTTAGTGCACAGCGCGCACTATTCCCAGAAAAAATATTTCAAGAGTTTGAAGGCGAAAGCGCCAGCTGGGGAGCATTTGATCCTCGCGTAGATTGGCTAATCGACACTCTTAAAACCCTTAAGCGTGAAAAAGTACTGCTAATATGTGCTAAAGCCGAAACAGCTATCAGCCTTGAGCAAATACTACGTGAACGCGAAGCAATTAAAGCCTCAGTTTTTCACGAAGGTATGTCGATTATTGAGCGTGACCGCGCCGCTGCATTTTTTGCAGACGAGTACGACAACGCGCAAATACTGCTGTGTTCTGAAATTGGCTCTGAAGGGCGTAACTTTCAGTTTTCACATCATTTAGTGTTATTTGATTTACCACTAAACCCAGATTTACTAGAGCAACGTATTGGCCGACTAGACCGCATTGGACAAACTCAAGATGTGAACATTCACGTGCCATATTTTGAAAACACCGCCCAAGAAGTATTACTACGTTGGTACAACGAAGGCCTAGACGCATTCGAATCTACCTCGTCGACGGGACAAATGTTGTATAAAGAATTCCGTGATGACCTACTTGATTACATTGCAGCGCATAACTGCGACGAAGACGAGTTAGATCCATTACTTGAGCAAGTAGCACAAAAAAATGCGGTACTGCGCAAGCAAATGGAAAGCGGACGTGACCGTTTACTTGAGCTGCATTCATCGGGCCAAGGCGCAGCCGACTCTTTGGTAGCTGATATTGAAAAACTAGACAATCAGTTTGAACTGCCTAGTTACATGATTAACGTATTTGACACCTTTGGCGTAAGCCAAGAAGATAAAGGCGAAAATACCATTATCTTAAAGCCAACCGAGCATATGTTAAACGCCTCGTTTCCGGCATTAAGAGAAGATGGCATGACAGTTACATTTGACCGCGATACCGCGCTTTCGCAAGAAGACGTGCACTTTATTAGTTGGGATCATCCTATGGTGCAAGGCACCCTAGATATGATTTGTGACGACGATTTTGGTAGCGCATCGGTTGCTTTACTTAAAAACAAAAAACTACCACCAGGCACCTTTTTTGTTGAGCTTATTTTTGTAGCCGAAGCTATGGCACCAAAAGTATTACAAGTAGGACGCTTTTTACCACCTACGCCAATTCGTATTTTACTCGATAAAGCAGGTAATAACTTAGGTGAAAACGTCGCGTTTGACGGCTTTAATCAGCAGCTTTCTGCCGTTGGTCGCCAAACAGCCAGTAAACTAGCTGGCGCATTGCAAAGTGCTATTCACCCAATGATCAGCACCGCAAAAGACATGGCACAAGAAAAGCTTGAAGTTATTCGTGCTGCGTCACTGGCTAAAATGCAAACATCACTAAGTGAAGAGCAGCAACGATTAGTTGCTCTTAAGCAAATTAACCCTAATATTCGCCAAGAAGAAATTACCTTCTACGATAAGCAACGCACAGATTTGACTACCTACATTGAAAAAACCCAGTTAAAACTAGATGCGATACGCTTGATTGTGGTTTCGCACTAACGCTTTGGCGATAAGCTGACAGCCGTTAGTAAAAAATTGCTAATGTGCGAATGAAGAAAGCGCGGTATTTTGAAGTGACCCCATAAAGTTGGATTCATTTCTAAGCAGCTAATAAAGCCTGATTTCGGTAGTGTGTCGAACTCAGGCTTTTTATTTTCAACTTAATGCATGCGTTGTTGTAATAAAAAATTTATTACTGAGCTCACCTTAAAACTTGATAAAAACCCTATAAAACGATTAGTTAAGTGCTATTCAACTCTTTCTAAAATCACTTGTAAATCACAACCACTCTTCTATATCTTGCCCACCCAAAACAGCCATTATTTCAACATCAGTTTCATAAACTCTGTAATAAATACTATCTGAGCCACAAACGGCGCGTCGATAACCTTTACGAATATGATCAACTGATTGGTAGGAATAAGGATTTGCAGCTAGCTTTTCAAACAGAGTAAAAAAAGCATAAAAATAAGTATCTGCTTGCTGCTGTGAATACTCCTTACAGCCATACTGATAAATACGACGTAAGTCTTCTTTAGCATCATTTGAGAGTTTAAACTTTCGCATTACTTAACATTTAGTTTAAATTCAGTCAGGATTTCATCAGCAGATTGATTAGTAAAGCCACTTTTTTCAGATTTAAGCAGTTTACTATTGATAGCTTCAGCCCTTCTTGCACGTCGAATTAAGTCATTCACTAATTCGCTTTTATTCGCGTAATCACCTACATTTTCAATGTGATTACGCAGCCATAAATCATTTTTCTCAGTGAGCGAAATGCTTTGCCTTGCCATAATATATACCTCAAAAAATCATACTGGTGTAATTTTACACCAGTATGAAAAACATGCAATTAAACTTTAATCTTTTTCCTTGAGCCTTAGTGCTCGCTCCACTAAAATGGCGCCCTTGAAAATCACTGAGGTCGGCCGTGTTAATTAACTACAATCCCCCAACAGATCCGTATTTAACTATTCTGTATCAGGATGAGGATTTACTCATCGTTAATAAGCCTAGCGAGTTGTTAACCGTGCCAGGTAAAGACCCTAAACATGCCGATTGCTTAATAAGCCGTGTTAACCGAGTTTTTCCTACTGCTAAAATAGTGCACCGTTTAGATATGGCAACGTCGGGCATACTTTGCTTGGCAATGAATAAAGCCGCACACCGCCATGTAAGTATGCAGTTTCAGGAGCGCGAAACCGCCAAGCGCTATATTGCCCGGATATATGGGCAACTTGAGGCGCAAACCGGCTCGGTTGATTTACCGCTTATTTGCGATTGGCCTAATCGCCCCAAGCAAATGGTTGATCACGAAAACGGTAAGCCGTCGCTTACGCATTTTAAAATACTTGAACGTGAACCACATGCAACCCGTGTAGAACTAACTCCTATTACAGGGCGCTCGCACCAGTTGCGTGTACATATGCTAAGCCTAGGCCATCCTATTTTAGGTGATAGGCTTTACGCGCACAAAGAGGCACTCGCTGCGGCGCCGCGCTTGCAATTACACGCACAAATGCTCAGCTTAAAACATCCCACTACTGAGCAAATACTTACATTTGAAGCTGCTCCTGATTTTTAGCGCTAACACTTAATATTAAAGTTTAGCCTGTTACGCTAAACTTTTTTGCTGCTGCGCCGATATCTAAATAATGTTTTTTATTTGAGTTGATTATGGTATTGGCGCAGTATTTAAAGGTAATTAAACTAAACGTACTGCTAAGCTGTGCGCTACTTTTGACTGTGCAAGTAACTGCAGCAGAGCATATTGCCCCCCCCTCGTATGCAAGTATTGAAAATAATGATATTCAACACTTACTTCCCAATGATGAAATAAAGCCTATATTAGCTGGCGATACTGAATTTTTAACCTTATACAGCGAGTATATGAGTGCTGATTTTAGAGGCACTGTACTGCTTATACCTGATTGGCAATCAAGCGCGACCAATAATGCCGGAATGAGCTTTTTACGCAAAGAACTGAATAATTTAGGCTACACTACCTACGCAATGACAGTACCTGATATTAACTGGCAGGCCAGTGAAATAGCCACTGCTGCAACTAACGAAAACACTGCAACTGAAAGCACCTCAGCTGAAAATATTCTTGCCCAAAGCTCTGACAATGCAAATACAGCTAATCAAAGCACTGATAATGAAAGTGCTGCTGTTGAAAGTGCTACTATTGAGGATACTGGTGTAAACAAAAGTGCTGAGCCACACCATGTTAATGCCATTGAAAAAGTGAGTGACGCGGTACTCGATAACTATAAAGTAAATTTAATCGCCCGCTATGAAGCACTGTATAATACAGCAATGGCAGAGCCGAATAATATTGTAGTAATTGCCCAGGGGATCAGTGCTGGCGTGCTACTTGAACATTATGCGCAATTTCCCGACTCAAGACTTAATGCATTTATAAGTTTAAGCAGTTATTTACCTAACAGTAAACGTAATCAAGACTTAAGCCAAACTTCGTCTTTAATTGCCCCACCATTACTGGATATTTACTACGCTAACGATAACAACGAGATTTTAATGAACCTTAAAAATCGTCAGCGCTGGGTTAACCGCAACGCAAAATTTGATTATCGCCAACGCCAGTTATTTGGTTTGCGCAATCAGCCCGATCAACATGCACGCCTAAGTAAAGAAATAGACGGCTTTTTACGCCGACTTTTTTAAATACTCGTAAGCAGCTTGAATATCTTGGCTTTTTTTGACCGCTAATTCCATCATATGTTTTGGTAAACCTTGCGATACCAATTTATCAGGGTGATGCTGCGCCATCAGTTTTCGATACGCGAGCTTTATTTCTCGCGCTGTTGCCGAGTCATTAAGCCCTAATAATGCCAACGCTTGTGCGCGGTTTATATTATTATTAGGTGGTACATGATGGCCTGAACCTTCACGGTAACTGCTACTTTGCCCTTGTTGCTGTTGTTTATAGCGCTGTTGCTGCTGCCTAAAGCTAAACTCTGCTTGGTAACGCTTTAATACAAAAGCAAAGTGCGCTCTAGATACGCCTAACTGTTTACTCACTTCTTGTAAAAGTAGTTTTTCTTGCTCAGCGAGTACACCATCTGAAAATGCCATTTGAATTTGAATTTCTAAAAATAGCTGTAATAAATCATAACGCTTAGCAAAACGTTCTTTAAAGTCTTGTACTGTTTCTTTTAATGAAAAATCATTTTCTTTACCCGACTGAAATGCATGTTGTGCTTCGCGGCGCTCTTCGCCTTGTAGGCCCATTTCGTCCATAAATAACGTTGCCGCTTTAATATGTACTTCGCTAATGCGCCCATTTGATTTAGCAATATGCCCCATAACTGCAAAACAGCTAGAAAAAAACAGCGCTTGACGCTCGTTGACGTCGTCACCTTTAAATAAGTTTGAAAAGCCACCGGCTTTATCAAAATCTTTTTTTAAGCTTTTATCAAACATATGGCCAAGATATAGGCCAAAAATAGCACCAAATATTTTGCCAAACATAAAACCGAAAATAAACCCGAGTATTTTTCCCCACATCTAAATTATTACCTCTATTAAATTTGTCGTTGATTAAGTGCTGATAATCGCTCAGGAGTACCTACATCATCCCATTGGCCTATGTAGAGTTCGGTAGAGACTAAATGTTCAGTTAATTTTTTAGCTAAAATAGGCCCAAGCGGACGAACACCTTGCTCAAAATCGTTAAAAAAATCGGCTTGATATCGGCCAATTCCAGAAAATGTATATTTTTGACTATCACTCGACAAATGACTGAGTGCAAAATCACCGTTAGGATTATGCGGTGGGTTTTCTATCAGCACTATGTGCGCCTCACCCGCTTGTAAATGCAGTTGAGTTAACGCGCTTACGTCGTAATCGGTATATATGTCGCCATTTATAACAATAAAGGTATCGCCTAATAGGGGCAGCGCAGCAATAATGCCACCGGCCGTTTCAAGGCCACCTGCCACTTCTTGGCTATAACGTATATTTACGCCCCACTTGCTGCCATTGGCAAAATAATCTTTAATTTTATCACCTTGCCACGCAAGGTTTATTACTATTTCGGTAATACCCGCCGCTTTAAGATTAACAATATGATGCTCAATTAATGGCTTACCCGCTACTGCCAACATAGGTTTAGGCATATTTTGCGTTAGTGGCATCATACGTTGTCCGCGCCCGGCCGCTAAAATCATCGCCTTCATGTGCGCTCCTTAGCCAAGCGCTCAACCACTTTAGGAGCAATGGTATTTTGTATAAATAAGCCAAGGGCCTGTAGCTCTGAATAATTAGCAGCTACCTCTACAATGTATGCAAGTGTAGGAAGTATATTAGCCAAATAACCTTTTTTACCATCACGTAAATACAAACGACAAAAAATACCTGCCGCTTTTAAATGGCGCTGTAAACCGGTTAAATCAAACCAATATTTAAATTCATTAAAGGTAACATTAGCAATTAAACCTTGGCGATTAAATTCATCGTATCCGTATTTAACTAAATGAGTTAATTCGCTCTCTGGCAGTTTAAAATAGCAATCGCGTAACAAAGATACCAAGTCGTAACACAACGGCCCGCGTACAGCATCTTGATAATCTATGATCGCCCATTGCTGGTTGCAGCGCATAATATTACGACTATGGTAATCGCGGTGCATGGTAACGCTAGGCTGAGCAAGCATGGTATTACTAAGCAGATCACAGCTTGTTTGCCACAGCATTTGTTGCTCTGCTGTTAGTTCACAATCAATGAAGTCATGCATTAACCACTGGCTGAATATGCCAAGCTCAACAGCTATAAACTTTTTATCATAAGCTTGCATAGCAGCGGCTGCAGGTGTTTTTGCCCACTGTACGCTCAGCTTAATTAATTGCTGGTAATACTCGGTGCGGTGCTCATCATCAAGCATGTCTGCTAGGTGCGTGCTGCCTAAGTCACTTAAAATAAAAAAACCTTGCTGCTCGTCACTGGCAATAATAGCGGGCAATAAAAATCCTTGCTGCGTAAATACGCTATTAAGCGAGATATACGGCGCATTATTTACTTTAAGCGGATCGGAATCCATCACTATAAAGCTGTTATTAGCACAATTTAAGCGATAATAACGACGAAAACTCGCATCGGCAGTAATTGCCGCTAACGTGCATTGTTGCTCACTAAAGTGAGTATTTATAAAGAGTTGTAAGCGTTCAAAACGTGTCATTTTATAAGCTATCTATTTTTCACTAATTACTTTGCCATTGTTTTCCTTTATTATGTCTACTTGAAATTAATCACAGCGTATAAAGGTCGATAAATGAGCAAAACCTGGGGCATATTGATGCTAAGCGTACTGAGCGCACCATCGCTTGCCGAAACTGAACTGACACACAAGTTTTGTGGCACTTCAATGCAAACCAGAGCTTGGCAACCGCTTCCTGGCTTAAAGCTAGGTATGGTTGATATTCGCGCTAACGACGTAGAGCTTTTAGGCACACAAAGCGCTGAATTTACTGGTAATGTTGATATTAACACCGTTAATATGAGTTTGTCCGCACAAACTGCACTAATCGATAAACAACGCGGTTTACTCAATGCTACTGGGCCAATTACTTATCGCGACAAAATAAGCGAAGTTAACAGCACTGGCCTCAACGCCGATTTAAATAATTCAGCAATCAGCTTACTTGGTGCACAATATAGCCTAACACAACAGCTAGGCAAAGGTGGCGCTGAAAAACTCACCGTTGATGAGTCTGGCTTAATGCTAATGAATGCAAGCTTTACTGCTTGCCCTGGCGAAGTACCTGTGTGGGCCATTGAAGCCGACGAAATTAACCTTTCTCGCGAAGAAGGCTGGGGCGAAACCTATAATGCGGTTTTACGCATCCTAGATACGCCGGTTTTATATTTACCTTATTTTACCTTTCCGCTTGATGAGCGCCGTAAATCTGGGTTACTTACGCCTAGTTTTTCAAGCTCAGATCGCTATGGTTTAGAAACTATTACGCCTTACTACTGGAATATCGCTCCCAATTTAGATGCCACCATTACCCCGCGTTATATGTCGCGTAAAGGTTTACAACTGCAAACTGAATTTAGATATTTAACCCAAGAGCATGAAGGCTTAGTGGGTATTGAATATTTAAATAAAGATGATTCAGACCCCGATCTTGGCGATCGTTATATGTTTCATTGGCAACAAAAAAGCTATTTAGGTGAAAACTGGCGCGCTAATGTTGATATAACAAACGTGAGTGACGACAACTACTTAACTGATTTAGACTCTAATTATGCCAGTAAAACCGATACTCAATTGTACAGAACAGGCTCGCTTACTCATATGGGCGACACTTGGCGTACCGATATTACAGTACAAAACTTTGAAGTACTGGGAGATCACTTAGAGTCTTATACCGCTTTGCCACAAATTAGTTTTACCCAAACCGCACCTTGGCAATACGACAACTTTGATTTTAGTGTATCGGGAGAAGTGAGCCACTTTACTAATAGCTCAGCTATTATTGATCAAGCTACTCGAATACATATTGAGCCAAAAGCTCGCTTTGATTATAAAGAACATGCATGGTCGTTTTTATCAGAAGTAAGCATATTACAAACAAACTACAAACAGCATGGTGATTTAGAAGGTACTCAATACAGCGAAAGCGTATCGCGTACACTGCCAAAAGTACGTTTGTATACACAACTTAATTTTGAGCGCGAAACCTCCTACTTTATTGATGACGGTATTCAAACTTTAGAGCCACAGCTACAATATTTATATACCCCTAATGAAGATCAATCTGATATTGGCTTATTTGATACTGCCAAACTACAAGATGATTTTTTTGGTTTATTTAGAGACACACGCTTTTCAGGTGTTGATAGAATAGCTGCTGCTAACCAATTTACCTTAGGTGCAACGACTCGGTTATTTGACAAAAAACACCAAGAAGTATTTAATTTTAGCGCCGGACAAATATTTTATTTAAGCGATTCAGCCAAACCTACAGAGCAAGGATTAAACTCAGACACCAACTACAATGCCTTGTTTGCAGCACAAACCATGGTACATTGGCATCGTCGCTGGTATTTATCTGCGGGTATTCAGTATGATACTGACGGTAAACAAATTATTCAGTCTAACGTAACGCTCGACTATAAAGGCGACGATAATGAGCTAGTTCAATTGAACCATCGGTATTCAGATGATGTCTCAGGTAATGCAATTGAACAAACAGGCTTATTTACAAGCATTCCAGTGAGCGACGAATGGCAGTTTATTGCAAGCTATCACCGCGACCTTGAAAATAACCGCAGTATCGAAGTGTTAAGCGGACTACAGTATGAATCGTGCTGTTGGGCATTTCAAATTACTGGCCATCGCCAAATTGTTACCGACTTAAATCAGTCTATAGGGCAACAACAGGCGACTTTTGATTCAAGCATTCGTTTGAATTTTGTTTTAAAAGGGTTAGGTAGTAAAAGCCGTTATGATGCTAAAAAATTATTACAACAAGGTATTTTTGGTTATCGTAGACCGTATTTTCTTAATGACTAGGACACTATTTTTAAAGTTAAAGTAGTATTAATTAACGCTAAAAATTGAGTATTCCCTAGGATCACAACAGTACTATTAGCAAGAGTAGTAAAAAGAATATGAATTTAAAAAAATTATTAACATCAGCAGTTTTAAGTATTAGCTTATGCCAAAGCGCATTTGCAGCTCCGGTTGAAATCGACAAAGTTATTGGCATAGTCAACCAAGGAGTTATTTTAAAAAGTGAAGTGGACACCATAGTTAACCGTGTTAAAAAGCAAGCTGAAGAACAGAGTCAGGAGCTTCCTAAAGACGAAACATTACGTGTCCAGGCCGTAGAGCGATTAGTTAACCAAACACTCATGATGCAAATGGCTGAGCGTATGGGGTTAGAGATTTCAGACAGCCAACTAGATCAAACACTTGCAAGTATGGCTAAAGAGCAAGGCGGTAGCATTGCAGATTTACGTCGTACTATTGAGGGCTCGGGAGAAAGCTTTCAAGCATACCGTGAAGAAATTCGTAAAGAGATCACTACGCAACAAGTTATGCGCGCCAATGTTGATCGCCGTGTTTATGTAAGCGAGCAAGAAGTAGATAACTTACTAAAAATTATGGAAAGCCAAGGTCAAAACGCAGAAGAGTATGACATTGGCCATATTTTAATTGATATTCCTAGTGATGCTAGCGCCGATGAAATTGCGTCAGCTAAAACGCGCGCAGACAAAGTAATTGAATTACTTAATGACGAGCAAGAATTTAAACGCATTGCTATTTCATCATCAAGCGGCTCTCAAGCACTTGAAGGTGGACAACTAGGTTGGATGGGCATTAACGAAATGCCGTCGTTATTTGCTGAAGCCGTAAAAGGTAAAAAGCAAGGCGCTATTATTGGTCCGCTGCGCTCTGGTGCTGGTTTTCATATTATAAAAGTCCAAGATGTTCGTGGTCGTCAAGTTGTAGAAACAACTGAAACTCGCTCACGTCATATTTTAATAAAACCATCTATTATTTTAAGTGAAGAAAAAGCACGTAGTATGCTTGCCGGTTTTGTAAAAGACTTACGCGCTGATAAAGCCGACTTTGCAAAACTTGCTAAAGAATACTCAGAAGATCCAGGCTCAGCCCTTAAAGGTGGTGAGTACGATTGGGCTGATCCAACTAGCTATGTTCCTGCCTTTAGAGATACTTTATTATCACTTAAGCAAAATGAAATTAGCGAACCATTTAGAAGCCAATTCGGTTGGCATATTGTGCAGTTACTCGATACCCGTGTAGCTGATAAAACCGAGCAAGCTAAACGCAACCGCGCCCATGGCATGCTATTTAATCGTAAATTTAAAGAAGAAAGCTTTAACTGGCAGCAAGAAATGCGCGAACAAGCCCATGTTGAAATTTTCCCAATAGACGAATAACTATGACATTACGTATCGCAATTACCCCTGGTGAGCCTGCGGGCATTGGTCCAGATTTACTGTTAAAACTTGCCCAACAAACTTGGGACGCACAGCTTGTTGCCATTGCCGACGCGAATATGCTTAAGCAACGTGCTAAACATTTAGGCTTAAGTATAAAGCTAATAGAGTTTGATCAGCACGCTGCAGCAACGCCTGCACCAGCAGGAAGCCTTTACCTACATCAAGTAGATGTAGCTGAGCCTGTAGAGCTAGGTGTGCTTAACGATGCTAATGGCCAATACGTATTAGACACTTTGCGTATTGCCAGTGAAAAAAACATGGATGGCACTTTTGCAGCAGTTGTTACCGGCCCTGTACATAAAGGTATTATTAATAAAGCCGGTATTTCGTTTAGTGGCCACACCGAGTATTTTGCACAACAGTCGAATACCGCAGATGTAGTAATGATGCTTGCTACGCAAGGCCTAAGAGTAGCGCTGGTAACGACGCATATTCCACTTGCCTATGTATCGCGTGCTATTACAGAGGATCGGCTAATCAAAGTAGCGAGTATTTTAAACCACGACTTACAAACTAAGTTTGGTATAGAAAAGCCGCGTATTTTAGTCTGTGGTTTAAATCCTCATGCTGGTGAAGATGGCCATTTAGGCCGTGAAGAAATAGATACCATTATTCCAACACTTGAAATACTTAACAACCAAGGTATGAACCTGATTGGTCCACTCCCTGCCGACACTTTATTTCAAGATAAATACCTAAATGAAGCCGATGCCGTATTAGCTATGTATCACGATCAGGGGCTACCTGTGCTAAAATACAAGGGATTTGGTAACTCGGTAAATATTACCTTAGGTTTACCATTTATTCGCACCTCAGTAGATCATGGTACTGCTCTGGATTTGGCAGGCAAAGGTACTGCTGATGTTGGCAGTTTTGAATTAGCGATCCGCGAAGCAATTAAGCTCGCCCAAGAGAAAGCACAAAATCAATGACCGATAAAGTACATTTAGGACACCGCGCCCGTAAACGTTTTGGACAAAACTTTTTATTTGATGACATGATCATCGGTAAAATAGTGAGCGCAATCGATCCTAAACCAGAAGATAACCTAGTAGAGATTGGTCCAGGCCTTGGCGCAATTACTGAACCGGTAGCCGAATTAAGCGGCCATTTAACGGTTGTAGAATTAGATAAAGATTTGGCACAGCGTTTAATTGAACACCCATTTTTGGGACCTAAATTAACCGTAAACCAAGGCGATGCAATGACCTTTGATTTTGCAAGCTTGGTGAGAGATGACAAAAAACTAAAAGTGTTTGGTAACTTACCGTATAACATTTCGACTCCGTTATTATTTCATCTTTTTGAATTTGCAGACAATATTGAGCACATGCACTTTATGCTGCAAAAAGAAGTAGTAAAACGCATGGTTGCAGGCCCGGGGAGCAAAACCTTTGGTCGTTTAAGCGTAATGACTCAGTACTACTGTAATGCAATGCCGGTTATAGAAGTACCGCCTGAGTGCTTTAAACCTGCGCCTAAAGTAGATTCGGCGGTTATTCGCTTAATCCCTAAAAAGCCTGAACAACGCACTGCAAAAAGCGTGAAAATTTTAAATAACGTTTGCCTAGAAGCTTTTAACCAGCGTCGTAAAACACTACGCAATAGTTTAAGCAACTTACTAACTGCGGATGAGCTAACCAGCATTGGCATAGATGTTACTTTGCGTGCTGAGCGCTTATCGTTACAACAATTTATTGACATAGCAAATTGGATTTATGACAACAAGCAGTAATATTGGATCGCCTGTAAAGGTATCTGTTGAAACATTTTATGTAGAAGAGCAGTCGCAACCTGAACTCGAAAAGTTTGTATTTGCTTATTCTGTAACCATTAAAAACCACAGTTTGTGTAGCGCTAAATTACTGAGCCGTTATTGGTTAATTACCGATGCAAATGGCAAAGAAATTGAAGTGCAAGGCGAAGGTGTGGTCGGCGAAAACCCAGTTATAGCACCCGGCGAAAGTTATAAATATACCAGTGGGGCAATACTAGATACCCCGGTAGGTACTATGCAAGGGCACTATACGTTACGTAACGAGTTTGGCACTGAGTTTAAAGCGCCTATTAACGTGTTTCGTTTAGCCTGCCCTAACATACTGCACTAGTACACTATACACATGGCTGACTACGCAATAGGTGATTTGCAAGGCTGCTTTAACGAGTTTAACGCGTTACTCCAACGCGTTAACTTTAATCCAAGTAAAGATCATCTCTACTTGGTGGGCGATATAGTCGCTCGAGGCCCTGACTCACTAGCCTGTTTAGAGTACTTATACAAACACCAAAATAGCATTACAGTTACGCTAGGCAATCATGACTTACACCTGATTGCCTGCTATCTACTTAATAAACCACCCAACCCTAATGATAAATTAGCAGCTGTATTCAATAGCACTAAACTCCCCCACTATATTGCATTTTTACAAACTCAGCCTTTGGCACTTTACCTTAAGCAGTACAATAGCTTTATATCCCATGCTGGGCTCAACCCTGACTGGTCGATAGCACAAGCCTTACAACATGCTCAGTTTGCTCAGCATTGTTACAGCTCGCCTAAAGCGCATGACTTTTTTGCAAACATGTACCAACCTCACCCCATTAATAACCCTAATGAACTTAATAACTATGAAAAGTTTAGATACATAGTTAACTACTTTACCCGTATGCGATTTTTAACTGCCGATAACCAACTCGACTTAAGTGCAAAAGGAGAAGTAACAAGTGGCAATAACTTAACCCCTTGGTTTATGCATCCAGCAATAACAACGGCTAAACAAACGCTTATTTTTGGCCACTGGGCAGCATTAAATGGTAAAACACCTCATAATCATTTATTAGCCTTAGACACCGGATGTGTTTGGGGAGGCGCCATGACCTTAATAGAATTAAAAAGCAAACAAAAAACTGTAGAAAAATCACAACTTTCGTCTAAATAAACTGAAATAAAGTAATACATCTGTTAAGTTTAATGTCGCATGTTGAAACTTTGTAACTACAACCTGTTCACATTAAGTTGGCATTATATTTAGTAGCAAAAATAGCACTCCTATAATTAGAGCTACGCATGGCCATTGCTTAATTAAAAATAATCAACACAGATTAAACAATTAAAATTAACTTTAATTACTTAACTTATTGCAATACAAGCCGATAAGTTTTAACTGATATACTTTAGAATGGAAATCCGTATGAATTTAACAGTGAGCCAGCGTATTTGGGGTGGATTTATTTTCATCACTCTACTGCTTTTAATAATTGGCGGTAACTCTTTAATAAAAATAGCAAATATTGATCGCTCCACCCAAAAAGTAAATCAGTTGTCGCTGCCCGCTTTAAATAAAAGCGCTGAATTACAAGCCGAGTTTATTTTAATGAGCAAAGCTGCTCAAGCTAGTTTTTATACCTCTTCTGCAGAGCAACTAGAACCAATAAAAAACCAAGTGCTCGAACAAAAGCAGTTATTCAATACGCTGCATAGTGAATTACAAGAAGTGGTTAAAAACGATCCACTATTGAGTAAAAGTAGCCAACAAGTTGAAACAACCTATTTAAGTTTTTTAAGCACGGTAGAGGGCTTACTTGCCGACAAAGCTAAACAGCTAGCACTGAATAAAATGTTAAAAGCGCAACTAGAAAGCATAGAGCTTGCCGCCGAAGATGCAAACTCAATTGTACTCGATATTATTGATATAAACGGCTTAGAGCAAAGTAACCCACGCGCTTACCAGGCTGCTAATAATCTTGAAAACAATTTTATGTCTGTAGTAAGCAACAGTACCGACATGCTAACGGTTAAAACGCTTAATACCTTAGATATTGTAAAAAATGAACAAGTATACTACTTCGAAGAAGTGACCCGCACCATAGCGCTAATTAAACCAGCCATAGAGCAAAGCCATAGTGGTTTATACAATAGTCTAAAAGAATACGTAGACACGCTAGAGAGCAACATTGTAGGTAACAATAGCCTTGCTGCGAATAAAAAACGCTTAATCGATGCAATTAGCCTTACTGAACGTGAACTTGCAGAGTCTGAGCAAGCAACTAAAACAGCGCTAAATCAAATTGACGTACTTGTAAAACAAGCCAGCGATGTTGCTTTTTCATTGCAAAAAGGGGTGCGCAGCGACGTAGATTCTGCAAACTTGTGGACTTGGATAGGCATGATAATAGCCACCATAATTGCAATTATCGTGGCAGTCGTTACAGTTAATCGTATTACTAAACCACTGGCTGAAGTTAACCGCATTTTAGATATTGTAGCAAGTGGCGATATGACACAGCGCTTAGATGACAGTGCCAAAGATGAGTTTGGTGAGCTATCTAAAAGCTGTAACACCTTAATTGATAGCCTTCGCAGTTTAATTAAAGGCATTATTTCACGCTCAACTCAGCTTGCAGCTGCATCAGAGCAAACCTCAACAATTACTGGCGAATCAAGTAAAGCAATTCGTAATCAGCAAGCACAAGTTGAACAGGCAGCTACAGCAACAACAGAAATGAGTAGTACATCACAAACGGTAAGTAATAGCGCTCAACAGGCGTTACATGAGATTAAAAATGCCGATAAAGAAGCCGAGCGCGTTAAAGACATTTCAAATCAAAATAAAGCCACTATCGAGCAACTAGCTTACGAAGTTGATGAAGCGTCGAATGTTATTAATAAGCTCCACAAAGACAGCGCATCGATTGGCAGTATATTAGATGTGATTCGCGGTATTGCTGATCAAACAAACTTATTGGCATTAAATGCCGCGATTGAAGCAGCGCGTGCAGGTGAGTATGGGCGAGGCTTTGCTGTAGTAGCAGATGAAGTACGCTCTCTGGCAAGTAAAACACAAGAATCAACCCAAGAGATTCAATCTATGATTGAGTCACTACAAAGCGGTGCAGAAGCCGCTGTATCGGCTATGGAAAAAGGTAAACAACAAGCCGTGTCGTGTGTTAAGCAAAGCGATTTAGCAAGCAGCGCTCTCGACTCGATTACTTTAGCCGTATCGCAAGCGCATAACGTGAGTGAAGAAATATCAACGGCAGCGCAAGAGCAACAACAAGTATCACAAGAAATAAGTGAGCGCTTAGAGTCCATTGTTGCTATAGCCGAGCAAACCGCTGAGGGCGCAATACAAACGACCATATCAAGTTCAGAAGTAGCAAAACTAGCAGAAGAACTTAGGTTATCAGTAGAGAACTTTAAGGTTTAATTACTGCTATAAACATTTATAAAAAGGGGAAGTAATTTATTACTTCCCCTTTTTTATTAAATTTTGCTTATTGCTTGATTACTCACGCTAATTTCTATTTGTTTGTTAAGCAAATTAATGAACAAAATACTGCGCATATCGCCATCAGGCTCTTTATAAATAGCGTCAATATTTTTAAATGACTCATTGTTTACACTCACCAAGTCACCGCTTTTAGGAACTTGCGATTCATGTGAGTGCGAACACTCTGCTTTAAGCTGATTAATTAACTCAACGGGCACACGCTGATATGCAGCACCATAAGTTACAAAGCCACTTACTCCGCGGGTATTTTTTACCGCAAAAAAGTTACCATTCTCAGCTTCTAAACACACAAATACATAACCAGGAAATAAAGCAGACTGCTTAACAGTGCGGCGTCCTTTAACTAACTTTTCAGTAGTTAACTTTGGAAAAAATGACGCTATTCCTTGGTTTTTTAAATTAACCTGCGCACGCTCTTCTTGGCGAGGTTTACATACAACTAAATACCAACTTTCCATGGCAATTCCTACAGCCTGAGTTGAAGATAAGACAACCATAAACTAAATGAGCGCAGCATTATACTCCTATGCAAACCTTTATGTAAAATAGCCCCACAGTAAATAAGTACTCACTTAGAAAAAGTGATTTAATACGCTGATAATCAAACGAGTAGGTTTTAATTGAGGGGTAAGCGCTGATATATTACAGCTATTAGAAGCAAGCTCTAAGCGAAAGCCAAGGGCAATATTAAACAATTAAGCTATTATTTTACGTAAATCAAAAACAAAAAACCCAGCATAAGCTGGGTTTTTACATTCTAATAGAAAACTAAAATTACTTAATTTTAGCTTCTTTAAAAAGAACATGTTTACGAATCTTTGGATCAAACTTTTTGATTTCCATCTTCTCAGGCATGTTACGTTTGTTCTTGTCGGTAGTGTAGAAAAAACCAGTACCGGCAGTTGAAACTAAACGGATTTTATCGCGCATGATTCAGATCCTTAAACTTTTACGCCGCGAGCACGGATTTCTGTAAGAACCGTGTCGATGCCTTTTTTATCGATAATACGCATACCTTTAGTAGTAGTGCGTAATGTTACAAAACGTTTTTCACTTTCAACCCAAAAACGGTGTGTTTGTAGGTTAGGTAGGAAACGACGTTTAGTCGCGTTTCTCGCGTGTGAACGGTGATTACCAACCGCAGGACGCTTACCTGTAACTTGACATACTTTAGCCATGTCTATATATCTCCAATAACTTAGCTCGAGCTTAATTTTCCCTAAGGCCATGTAGTTGTGCCCTAGAGATAAATCGAAGGGCGCTCTTTATACAGCTTTTACAGGCGAAGATCAAATAACTGATCTCATCCAATCAGCTCATGTGCAAATTTGATAGCGGCTAATTATAAAGATCGAAAGCCCATAGGGAAAGTAAAAACTGCATTTAAATTAAACTAATTTGCCAAAACACACTAAACTGCTCGTTTTTAGTACTCTTCTGTAAAAGTAAAGCTAAATAAGACCTCGTTCAGCAAAAGAAACACAGGTTTCTCCTCCAACAATAATATGATCCAGCACATTTATATCTACCAATTGCAGTGCTTGTTGCAATTTATTAGTAATAAGTTTGTCGGCCTGACTCGGTTCGGCAATCCCGCTTGGGTGATTATGCGCAAAAATAACCGCTGCTGCATTATTTTTAAGTGCCGCTTTTACCACTTCTCGTGGATATACACTGGCAGAATTAATGGTGCCATAAAAAAGTATTTCATCTTTAATTAAGCGATTTTGACTATCAAGATACAGCACCATAAATACCTCCTGCTGCAAACCTCGCATTTGCAAGGTTAAATAATCATATACAGCGTTTGGCGAGTTAAATATAGCATCGCGCTGGCAACGCTCCTGCATATAACGCTGGCTGAGCTCAAGCACCGCTTGCAACTGCACATACTTAGCTGTACCTAACCCTTTTTGCGCACAAAACTCTTCCATACTGGCATTAAATAAATTGTGTAGCGTTTTGTTTTCATTAAGTAAATGTTGGGCAAGCTCAATCACATTCATACCCGGCAAACCGGTGCGTAAAAATATGGCAAGCAATTCAGCATCACTGAGCGCTTTTGCGCCTTTTTCGATTAGCTTTTCGCGGGGACGCTGCGAATTAGGAAGTGAGGTTAGTTGCATTATTCATCCTTGATAAATCGGCTTATATATTAACTGTAATGCAAATTTGAAAATTAGCCTGTTATTTTCATCTTAAAAGCTTAGCTGTACGGGTCAAGATTTGTTATTTTAGCCCTAATATTAAATAAGGCTGATGGACAACCATGATTAATTTAACTAATAAAAAAATAGTGCTGGGAATTAGCGGCGGTATAGCGGCCTATAAATGCGCAGAACTGGTTAGACGCTTAAAAGAGCATGGTTGTAGTGTTAAAGTAGTTATGACTGAATCAGCAAAACATTTTATAACCCCCTTAACTATGCAAGCTGTGAGCGGTGAAATGGTTGCAGACTCCTTACTCGACCCTTCAGCAGAAGCTGCTATGGGCCATATTGAGTTTGCCAAGTGGGCCGATTTAATTTTAGTTGCCCCAGCCACCAGCAACATTATTGCTAAAATGGCGGCGGGCATTGCTGATGACTTACTCACTACCTTATTACTTGCAACTCCGGCTAAAGTCGCTATCGCACCGGCTATGAATCAGCAAATGTATGCTCACCCTGCTACACAAGCTAATTTAGCCACACTTAAAGCACGTAACGTGCTTATTTGGGGCCCAGGAAAGGGTGAGCAAGCTTGTGGCGATGTAGGCGCTGGGCGCATGCTAGAGCCTCATGAGCTAGTTGCTTTATGTATTGCAAAAGAGCAACCTCAGTTACTTGCAGGTAAAACCATTACCATAACTGCAGGCCCGACCCGAGAAGCCATTGACCCGGTACGTTTTATATCTAATCACAGCTCAGGAAAAATGGGCTACGCACTTGCTGAGGCCGCTTTATTACTTGGCGCTAAAGTTAATTTAATTTCAGGCCCGGTGACTATAAAAGCCCCTACTGGCGTAAATTTGATCAACATAGAAAGCGCCGAGCAGCTATTAAACGAATCACTCAACTACGCACCGCGCTCAGATGCGTTTATTGGCTGCGCAGCTGTTGCCGACTACCGCGCAGCAACCGTTGCAGCACAAAAAATGAAAAAGCAAGGCGACGAGCTTACCCTTACTTTAGTTAAAAACCCGGATGTAATTGCACACGTAGCTAATTTACAGCAAAACCGCCCTTACACTGTTGGTTTTGCCGCAGAAACACAAAATGTAGCAAACTACGCAAAAGGCAAACTAAAAAATAAAAACCTGGATATGATTTGCGCTAACGATGTATCACAAAGTGATCTTGGGTTTAACGCTGACAATAATGCGCTAACCCTGTACTGGCATAATGAACAGCTTGAATTACCAACAAATAGCAAAACAGCAATTGCGCTAACAGTGATCCAACAGCTCGCTCAGAGAATATAAAAGAGCTGGAAACAAACTGAATAAAACATTAACATGCTAAACACGCGTTTACTTTTAAGAGTTTAAATTTGTTTAATTCTAAATATAAACGCGCCTTAAACATTTGAATCAAAATGACTAGCTCCTGCTAAAAGATAACTAATAAAAAAGGAATGTTCATGCCTGCGACAAAAAGAAGTAATCGCAAAGAGCAAATACTGCAAGCACTTGCACAAATGTTAGAAACCAGTCCCGGCCAGCGTATTACCACAGCAAAGCTAGCCGCTGAGGTTGGTGTATCGGAAGCAGCGTTGTATCGTCATTTTCCTAGTAAAGCACGTATGTTTGAGGGCTTAATAGAATTTATTGAAGACACGCTTTTATCTCGTATAAATCTTATTTTAGAAAACGAAAAAGAAAGCCAAGCCCGCGTTTATAATATTTTGCATTTACTACTAACGTTTGCTGAAAAGAACCCTGGTATTACCCGTATTTTAACCGGCGACGCATTGCAAGGTGAGCAAGAGCGGTTACGTGAACGAGTGCAAAGTTTCTTTGAAAAACTTGAGACCCAATTTAAACAAGTACTGCGCGAGAGAAAACTGCGTGAAGGTAAAAACTTTCAAAGTGACGAGCTAACCCTAGCCAACTTTTTACTTGCCTATGTTGAAGGTAAAATGAATCAGTTTGTACGCAGTAATTTTAGTACTAAGCCAAGCGCACAATTTGAAAAACAATGGCCGGAGCTACAAAAAATCTGGTTATAAACTCCAAATTCAACACACGTAACCTTGTGAGCCACGCTTGCAAGGTTTTTAAATTTTCACCTTCAGCCTTTCAACTCTGCTTTGCTACCACTTGTCGTATATACTCGAATTATAGACAAAACTCGTTACAATAAAATAACGCTAAAAAACGAGAACCTATAATGAAAACAAAGCTCACCCTTTTAAGCTCTGCGCTTATTGTCAGCGTAGCTAGCACCACAGTTTACGCTAAAGAGTCGCTACAATTTAACGATGTGTTTGATTTTAAATCAGCCAAAGCAACGCAGCTATCTGAAGATGGCCGTATTTTATCGCTCAGTGCAACCCCGTATCGTGGTGATGCCACTGGCCAAGTTTACTCGCTAAGCGGTAATAGCTTAATTGCAGAAGTACCGCGTGGTACTAAACCAGTTATTAATCAAGCTGCTAACTGGGTTGCATTTACCCAAGTACCCACGCTACTAGAACAAGAAACCACGAAGAAAAAAGATGCTCTAAAAAACAACCTGGTACTAGTAAATACCCAAACAGGCGAGCAACAAAGTTTTAGTAATGTGAAAGACTATAAGTTATCAAACGATGGAACTTGGCTTGCCTATCGCTTAAATCAAAAAGCAGCTAAAGGCGATGATGAAAAAGCCGAGGATGAAAGTGCCAGCACTCATGCTAATAAAAACGATAGCGCCATCACACCAGACAAAGATGATAAAACCTATCCACTGGTTATTGTAAATTTAAGCAATAAACGCAGCCACACAATTACAGATGTATTTAACTACAGTATTAGCGCAACTAACCAGCAACTATTAGTTAGCCAGAGTTACAGCGATGGTAACAACAATCAAATAGCACTGCTTAATTTAAATGACTTTGTAAGCAGCATACTCATAGATGAGCCTGGTGTTGTGGCCAGTAAAATAGCCTGGCACCCAACTGAGGCAAGCGTAGCATTTACGTTAGGTAACTATGTTAACGACGACATGCGCCGTCGTAACTACAGCTTACAACTTTGGCAAAATGAGCAGCTAACAACGATTAACTCCCCCAACAAAGATTGGGGAATAGGTAAAACCGCCGCGTTAATATGGTCTAAAAATGGCGAGCGTTTATATTTTGAAAATCGCCCTAAACTAGCCGCTAAAGTAAAAGCTAAAGAGTATAGCGACGAAGCCTCACTATACGACTTTGACACTATACGAGAGCATAAAGGCTTAAAAGTATGGCATAACAACGACGCGCAAATAAAACCGCGTGAACAGCAGCAGTGGAACGAAAAAAACAAAAACCGCCATTACAGCGCGGTGTACCACATAAATTCGCAAAAAGTTATCCAGCTAAGTACTGTGAGCATGCCAGAGGTTGCGCTTAATCCGCAGCGCGATACATCACTGCTTGGTTATACTGATATCCCATACCTTGAGAAAATAATGTATGGCGGCTTTTTTGCTGACTACTTTGCTGTAAATATTAATACAGGTAAACACACTCCCATTGTTAGTAACTACCCGTTTAAACCAAGTTTGGCACCTAATGGCGAGTTTGCCGCCTACTTTAGCGATAACCATATACAGCTAAAAGATTTAAAAAATAATAAAGTCACTACGCTTACACGTGCAATTCAAGCTACTTTTGCTGATGACAAGCACGACTACCCTTCAGCCCAACCAGGTTATGGTTTTGCCGGTTGGAATCAAGATAGCAGCCAACTACTTGCTTACAGTAAGTACGATATTTGGGCGTTTGATGTAAATAGCCAGCAGGCAAAACGTTTAACTAATGGTAAACAAACCAATACTCAATATCGCGTTATTAAACTTGATAAAAGCCAAGTTGGCTTTAAAAAAGACGAAACATTGCTTATATCGGCTATTAACTTACAAACTAAGCAAAGTGAAATAGCCAAGCTTGATTTAACCACCAACACAGTAACTAAAGTGCTCAGTGGTAATAAACGTTTTGATTTAGTTAAAAAAGCAAAAAATGCCGATAAATACCTATTTACTGAGCAAGCGTACCATCAGTTTCCAGACTTTTATCAAACTGACTTTAGTTTCAGTGCTCCGCAACAAGTGACTACACTTAACCCACAAATAAGTAACTTTGCCTGGGGCGAAAAGCCAGAACTCATAAGCTACAAAGGCTTTGATGGCGAAGACTTACAAGGCGTACTAATTAAACCTGCGAGTTACAAAAAAGGCGAAAAAGTACCAGTAATGGTGTATTTTTACCGTTATATGAGCCAACGCATGTACGACTTTCCTAAAATGGAATTAAACCACCGCCCTAATTTTCCTATGTTTACCTCAAACGGTTACGCGGTATTTTTACCCGACATTCGTTTTGAAATAGGCCACCCAGGTAAATCATCAACGCAAACCATGATCAACGCCACGCAAAAGCTCATTGATTTAGGCATTGCTGATAAAAATAAAATTGGTTTACAAGGTCATTCGTGGGCAGGCTACCAAAGTGCCTTTATGATCACTCAAACCGATATGTTTAAAGCGGTTGTATCGGGTGCTCCCGTGTCTAACATGACCAGCGCCTATAGTGGCATTCGTTTAAAATCGGGCTTAGCGCGTCAGTTTCAGTACGAAACAGGACAAAGCCGCATTGGTAAAAACCTTTTTGAAGCGCCAGAATTATACATAGAAAACTCACCGGTATTTTTTGCCGATAAAGTAAACACTCCTATTTTAATTATGTTTGGCGATAAAGACGACGCTGTACCTTGGCACGAAGGGGTACAGTATTACTTAGCCCTGCGCCGTGCGGGTAAAGATGCCACTTTTTTACAGTATGAAGGCGAACCTCATCACTTGAAAAAGTTTCCTAATCAAGTCGATTTTTCAATTCGTATGATGCAGTACTTTGATCATTACTTAAAAGGCAAACCCGCCGCAAAGTGGATGAAAGAAGGCGAAGCATTTATACAAGAGTAAAAATAAATGATAAAAACCCCGATAGATTTAAGTCTATCGGGGTTTTATAATTTATTACTACCCACTTTATAATAAATAGACAATACTGAATTAATTAATAATTATTAAGTCGTTATTTGATGCTACATTTTTGGTATAAAGAATTTCCGCAATACCCTAGAGATCATAAGGATTACTGGCGAACAGGCTTAATTGCACATTCTTTATTAATCTGCTGCTGCTACTTTTTAATTTTAACCTTACTAAATGTTTTTTATTTTTCGAGTTACGATATTGCACTTATTGATGCCTTAGGACTTATAGCGTCATTAAGTATTTGTATATGGTTTAATAAAACAGCTCAGGTTAGTAAAGCTGCTTGGGTTGTTGCATTAATGATAGTTGGCTTAATAATGCTCTTTATAGTATCGGCAAAGGGTCATGCTCATTCATTATTTTGGGCAACACTTATTCCGCCTTTTACCTTTTTTTTAGTTGGGCGGAATTGGGGAAGTATATTAAGTAGCATTGCTTTTGGTATTTGTGCCTATCTAGTTTACTTACAGCAACAACTATCAATTACCATAGGTTTATCTGCATTATTTAATTTTATTGAAGTGTCTATTGCGCATGTTTTATTATTTAGGTTTTATGAAAAAACGCGTTTTTCGGCTTACTCTCATCTTTCGAAGCGCAATGCCGAAATAAAACAGCTAGCCGAAACCGATAAGCTCACCGGGCTATATAACAGGCAAAAATTTGATTTTGAATTGTCGCAATTACTGAGTGAAAATAATAATGAGCGAAAATCAAATATAGTGATGATTTGCGACATAGATCACTTTAAAAAAGTAAACGATACTTATGGCCATTTAGCGGGTGATAACGTGCTTAGTGAGTTTGCCAATATTTTACAAAACAAGCTTACAAATAGTGCATTAATTGCACGCTGGGGCGGAGAAGAGTTTACTATTATTCTTCGAGATAGCAGCCTAGATAACGCAATTAACGAAGCTGAAGAGCTCAGAGCGTTTATTGCCACTCATTTAATCGATAATAGAGCGTTAACTATCAGTATTGGTATAGCTAAAGCGCATGTTGACGACACTGCTTTGCATCTTTTAGAGCGCGCCGATAAAGCGCTTTATAAAGCAAAATTACAAGGGCGAGATCAGGTCTGTGTTGCTAGCGACAACTTAACCAAAACTCACTATGAAAACACATTAAGTAAATCCGCTGCTATTTAAAAGTTAGCTCTAAAGTATCAGCGGTTAAACCCAATAAACTAAATTAACCTTGTAACTGCTAACTTATTGTTCCTAAAATATTTGTGCAGCGACAATAAAGTTTGCCCGTAACAGAAAAAATGACAATAAAGTTTGCCCGTAAGAGAAGGTGAGGCTTTAGTTTCTGCAAGCAAAAAACAAGTTAACAACGCTAATAGCTGGCGTAAGAATGAGTAATTTTTTCAACATCAGAATGTCGAAAAGCCAGCGGCCACAAAAGTGACGGCTGGCTTTCCTACCCACCCTATCCCGTAATCACATGGTATGTTTCGGCTAATCAGCAGTACCTTTGACCTAGCTTAATAAAAGCAATAACAATGTGCTCCTAAAAATGTTTGAATAGCGCTGCGGTAGCAAACTGGCTAGTCACAGGGCTTACCAATACAGGTGCTTCAAACTGATGTGGTTTATCCACATATTTTGGCGTTAAGGTGCCAGTTTCCTATGGGGGTCTCACTAATTTACCAAATAGCAGGGTATTCAACAACTCCGTCAATACCAAACCCATGATTTAACAAAGCTTGCCTTACTATAAATGGCAATGTATTCGCATCGCTAGGGTACTTAGCTAGAGTAGTTTCTGAAAATGTATCAATAGCATCTAGCAGCTCTGATAGGCTAAATTGCTCAGAAACAACCGAGCCCCAAATAGCGTCTTCAACTGTTGATTCTAATTCGGCATTTGTATTTTGAAACATTAGGCTACTTTGATACACAACTCTGAACTTGTTGTTACCCTGATGATGGATAACAATCTTAAGCTGAGGAATCTTTTTTAGTAACTGAGATTTAACTCGTCTAGCATCAAAAAATGCTTGGCTTAATATCACCTTCCCTTCAACTTTATAGAAATTTTTTGAATTTTTCTCTGGAACGATATTCCAATAAACACGAAAAGAGTTTCTTCTTAATTTATGACCATAAATTTCAAGCAAGGGTTTTAGCTGCTGTTCAGTGCCTTGTTTAGAGTGTAGTGGTCAACTAATTTTGGCCACAGTTTTAGAATCTTGGTATCTAACCTCAGATTCATTTGGCGCTAAACCAGCATTATAATGATGTGGCCTAACGTTGTTGTAATATCCGTTGATATAATCACTCACACTATATTTAGCGTCTCTAAAGTTTTCATATCCAACTTTTGGCATCCATTCCGTCTTAAAGCTTCTAAAAAATCGTTCCATTGGCGCATTATCCCAACAGTTTCCGCGCCTACTCATACTTTGTTTGATTTTATAGCGCCATAAACGTTGGCGATATTTCAAACTTGTATAATGACTACCTTGGTCTGAATGAAACATCAATCCGCTTGGCCTGCCTCTGCTCTCATACGCGAGTTCAAGCGCTTTTAGCGTTAAGTTAGTATCTGGCGACAACGACATTGCCCAACCAACGACTTTACGTGCAAATAAATCAACAACGACCGCTAAATAGGCCCAGCGATTGCCTGTCCAAATATACGTCACATCACCGCACCACACCGTATTCGGCTCAACAACATCAAACTGCCTATCTAACAAATTTGGGATTTCAAGATGCTCATTACCACCACGTTTATATTGATGTTGTGGTACTTGGCAGCTCTCGAGTTTTAGTTTCACCATCAGCTTAGCGGCGCGATAACGGCTTAATTCAAAACCGTTATTCGTTGCGATTGCCGCGATTGTTCGTGCTCCAGCTGAACCGCTGCTCATTGCATGTATGGCTTTAACTTCCGCTTCTAGCCTTATTTGCTCTGGTGTAGGCGTTGTATCCCGTATGGCCCAATATTTATAGCTGCTGCGATGCACATTGAATACGCTACACAACACGCTAATTGGGTAACGCTCTCGTTGATTTAACTTCTCAATTAACGAGAATTGTTCAGGGAGTCGGACATCAAGAGAGCGGTAGCCTTTTTTAATATATCCTTTTCTAATTCAATGCGTTGAATTTGCTTTTTAAGCTCACGAATTTCAATTTGTTCGGGTGTCATTGGTGACGCTGTGGGTGTCTGGCCATTCCGTTCTTGCTTTAATTGAGTTACCCACTTACTTACTGTTGATTTACCAACCCCCATCGCCTTAGCCGCATCTTCTTGTGTGTAACCTTGGTCAACTACAAGCTGAGCTGTTTCTAATTTGATTGCCGCAGAATACGTTGCGCGTTTTAATTTCGTCATTTTTACACCCAAATTTGTATGCTTATTAGCATAACATTTCTTTCTTAATGGGTGGCCAAATTAACTATGCCACTACATACCCAAAGATAAATTGTGACAACAAAGATTGAAACTCACTTTTGGACAGAAACGTGTCAGGGACTTTTCTAAATTAGCAACGCACAGATAGCAATACGTACGGCTGTGTTTATCAGACCTGTTTATTCAATAACTTTATCGAGTCCGTTCAAAAGTACCGTTCACATCACGCGTGTAACTTTCCCGTGTGCAATTCGTTATTAGCGCTTACATGGCAAGGCCTCTAGGTTAATACGACAGTGTAACCTAGAGTGCCGCCGCACCTGTTTTTAATGTGAAATGGTAGATACACCGGCAATTATTTTAATAAATACTCACCTTTTGCTTATTCGTAAAAGTGCTATGCGTTAAATTATGATTAAGCGGAACTAAGGCGACAGGTTAATTTTTTCAGCGCCGCAGATAGTTAAAAAATTTTGTTAGTATCAAAGAAACATAAAAAATGAAGGTAACCAGGCACGAGGCCTGGTTGAAAATCAACGATAGTAAAATGGCATGGATGCCACGTTCTAACCGCCAATCTTTTACGGCAATTTAAGATTACACTGCGGTTGGGGCACTATCAATATTAATGAGCACGCGAATGAAAATAGATATTCATTATAAAGTGAAAGTAGAAGGAAGGTTTTCTATTAATTTAATTTCCCTAATTTCTGTAGCCCAATTGGTTATAAGTTTAATAGGTTAATTGTTAGGTAGGGGGTATTGCAGGTCAAAGTGTGATACCCCATTATTTTAGCCGCTAAAATTAAAGTTTCACCGGTGAAACTCAGTTGTTGGATGAAGGTCTTGTGTTTGATTTTCTGCTATCAGTTAACAAATATAAAAATTAATTATTTATCATTATGTTTTCATTTTTTGACAATGCTAAAGGCGTGAACTATAAATACCTTTCAATTGATATTAAAAGGGAAATTCAAGGACTATGAAAATAAATTTAATTAATTGCCTGCTATCTGTAGTCATAGCAACTGGTGTAAGTAATATGAGTTATGCTGAGGAAGTTCCGCGCAGTCAACAAGTAATTACCTCCCTTCCTGTACTCACTAGTCAGAATGCTCCAGCTCCTGCCGAAATCAAAAACATCCGCATGGAGTCTGAATTAATGGCTCGAGCATCAGCTCCGCCGCTATCTTCAATGTGGGTATATGCTGTTGGTTCAACTGATTGTGGGTGGGAGTCCACTGTTGGTATGACAACAACTGCATGTGATCATGGGGGAGAGCAGCTGCGTACTGCTGTTTTAGAAATTGGTTATGGTTATAATCATATTGCTTGGATGAACGGTGGGTTACTTCCGAGTTCCACAATGTACTCAAGTACGCCTGTTTGTGTGACTGGTAGTAATTACACATGGCCTTGTACCGCTGGGCAAACTGTCGTGGGTTTCCTCAATGAATACAATGTCGATGGTCATCAAAACGGATTATTCAAATACCAAAATACTTCGACTAATTCGCCATGGAATACTATGTCAGTCCAGATCAGTATTCTTTGATTTATTAATGATGTAGGCCAGACATTCTGGCCTTTTTATATTTCTAAATACGAATGTTAACACCAGTACTTTTGTCTTGCATGATAGACATAGCTGATTCTAACATCTTCAAAGTAGTCTCGTCATTGCGTGACAGTGCGCCTTGGATGCCATCACGCGTTTTTTGAATGAAGTTATATCGTGTTTCATCACTGTGTGCACCTGCCAGTTCGCCTCCATTTACGGGTATTTTCATAGTCATAGCCATGAAAGGCCTGCCGTCATCGAGAGACATTTCTCCATTGCGGATTTGAGTGTTGGCCCAGTCCCGCATTTCTTGCCGGGTCATACTAGTGAAATCCGCCTGTTTTGTGCTGCTGTCAGTCTTATCATTGTCTGTTTGTGCTGCTGTTAATGCAGCCGAAAATGACGTTGAGGCCTCTGTTGAAGGCTTGGTACGCTGGTTCCCATTAAAATAATGTACGTTTGCATCAACTCGCATAGGTTCTTTTCCTTAGTATGATCGTATGAGTGATATTAACTGCAAAACCTGCGCCATAATTATACACTTATAGTCTTTTGAAAACGCCTTTAAAAAGTTTATTTAAATTAAGTTGTTGAAGGTAATTCATCGTAAAGTGAAAAGCTTAATACAGAGGTGTTGGACGGCAAAGGCTTTCCGGTAACTGGAATATTTACTAATAGGCTTGGCTCATAGGCCTTAAATTATTCAGGATAAAGCCTAATAAAAGAAGGTTTTGAAATAAGCAATATTAAAGTGAAATATTGGGATCGAGATTGATACAAAGATGAGGGATATAGAAATCAATATCCATTTCAATTTTTTGATTTCTTTTAAGTGATTTGCATTTTTAAGCGATTCATTTAGCCGCTGAATATTTAGTTCAACTTCGTGTACAGTCTCCTGAGAGACGAGCGCTAAATCTTTAATACTATCAACAGAGCTTTTTAAGTTTTTCTCTGTTGCTAGTATATGAGTATCAACGCTCTTAATTTCCAGTGATTTCTTCACATATTCAGATAAAGAAATACCTTCCTTTTGCGCCTCACTACTTAAAGACTCTTTTAATTTATCGTCAATTCGGATGCTTAGAATAGCCATTCTAAAATACCTCTGATGTATACGGGTGTAAACAAAGCGTATACGCCTATTTTTAAAGGCGCAACAGGTTATTTTAGATGAAAACTGTGTATGACAAAATGAGATAATAGGCACGCTGTCGAATGTATACAAATGAATCGCCCCGAGTTCATCGGAGACCAGTTTGTTTAAGTCAGGCCACTTTACCTGACTCGTTTAAATTATCATAGTAGTCTGTTTCATATTGAGCTGGTGAAATATACCCAATTGAAGATAATAAGCGTTGATTATTAAACCAATTGACCCACTCTAACGTTGCGTATTCAACAGCATCAACATTCTTCCACGGGCCATTTCTGCGAATAATCTCTGTTTTAAATAATCCATTTATTGTTTCAGCCAATGCATTGTCATAAGAGTCACCCACACTGCCTACAGACGCTTGAATTCCAGCTTCAGCAAGTCGCTCAGTGTATCGTATAGACAAATATTGGCTGCCTCTGTCGCTGTGGTGAATTAACCCTTCGGGGTTGCCACGATGCCAAATAGCTTGCTCTAACGCATCAAGAATAAGCTCTGTGTGCATTGTCGTTGATACACGCCAACCTACAATGTATCGTGAAAAAACATCTATCACGAAAGCGACATAAACAAACCCACTCCATGTGGCAACATAGGTGATGTCAGCTACCCAAAGTTGATTTGGCTGCTCAGCAGTAAATTGACGATTAACTAAATCAAGTGGCTTATCTTGTTGCTCGTCAGGTATCGTTGTCTTATGTGCTTTACCCCGACGAACACCTTGAATTCCCATAACTCGCATCAATCGTTCGACTGTACAGCGGGCGACTTGATGGTCGTCAAGCTGTAGCTGCTTCCATATTTTTCTTGCACCATAAACTGACATATTATCCTCCCACACTTCGCGAATGAGTATTATCAGCTCAGCATCACGCTTTTTGCGGTTAGACAGTCGCTCAGGCTCTCTTTGTATCTGTTTATGAGAATAATACGTTGATGGTGCAATCGGCAATTCCTTGCAAATTGACTCGACACCGTAATGCTCTCTGCAAGCATCAATAAAATCCACTATTACTTCTGTTTGCGGTCGAGCTCCGCTTGGGCGAAAAAAGCGGCAGCTTGCCTCAGGATATCATTCGTTCGCTTGAGCTCTTTATTCTCGCGCTCTAAGACGGCAAGGCGTTCTTCAGTTGATTGCGTATTAGAAGAGGGTTTAGACGGTTGAGCTTGAGATTTCTTGACCCATGCTCTAAGTGTTTCTGGGGTACATCCCAGTTTATCTGAAATCGATACTAGCGCAGCCCAAAGAGAAGGGTATTCATGCTGTTGTGTGGTAACAAGCCTAATTGCACGTTCACGAAATTCTGATGTATAGCGATTTGATTTTTTCATAGTTCCAGTTTCTCAAGTTATTGAGTCTCTGGCAAACACGGGGCGATTCAAAACTACGCCCACATTACCTCTACAAAGATATGCCGAGTCTAAGATTTAAGTAATGCTTATTATCTATGTATATTAAGTTAATTTTTCTTATTAGAAACAACTAAAGTAAGATAATAACCTGCCGATAACTAGTAATAAATAACGAACAAGGAAAATGATATGAAAGTTAATTCAAATGATACTAATCTAGCATCGCAGTTTATATCGAACGGTTCAGAAGTGAAAATTAATAAACCTGTAAATGGTAAAGAACAAATAAATAGTGAAATGGAGCGACTAGCTAAGGACATATATCATAATGATCAGCCTAAAGAGCCTAAAGCGACCTATGATAAGCCAATGAATATATCAACAAATAATGTTGTATCAACAAGGGAAGCAGAAGAAAAAGCGTTAAATAATATTCGAATCGCTACTGTGAATCTTTATATGCCGGGTGGTGAAGTTTCCAACTCTGTTGAAAAAATGTTTACTCAGTATGACAATATTGTGGCTGAAATAGCGGCCGAACAACCATCATTAGCGAATAAAGACTGGGGGATATCAATCAGTCAATCAGGTGAGCTAGAAGTTACAGGTTCTATTAATGATAAAGAGAAAAGTCTGATATCTGAAAAATTAAATGACAACGGGGATTTTGTGGCCGCAGCTAACGAGTTTAAATCGAGCTTTCTAGAGCACATTGACTTGGGAGTTAGGGGGTGGTCAAGTTACGACGTAAACGAAGATAATTTCTCAAAAATATTTGATTTAAAAGAAATTCTGGATAATTCACAAGGAGGAGAAAGCTTTAAACAGGCTTGGAATAAGGACTTTAGTTGGCTTGAGTTAAACGATAATATCTCATCTCAACTTAGAAGAAATGCAGAACGAGAGTAATTTATTGCGAAAGGGCCTCATTTAGAGGCCCTTTTAAATTATGAAGGTTCGCTAGAAATTAAATCCTGAGGTAGTGTTTAGAAATCTGTGTCATTTCAGTATTATTAAGAAAACAGGAGTGACACATGACTCAATCTTTCGACTTCAACAAAGCATTAGCTGAACTTCAAGCTGGTAAAGGCCTTACTGGCGAAGACGGTGTTCTAACACCATTAATTAAACAACTCACCGAAGCGGCTCTTAAAGCTGAATTAGAGCAGCATTTAGAATCTGAGACCCAAGTTAACCGTAAAAATGGTTCAACCAAAAAAACAGTTAAGTCATCCATAGGTCAATTTGAACTTGAAACGCCCAGAGACCGTTCAGGTTCGTTTGAACCTCAGCTTGTTAAAAAGAACCAAACCAAGTTAACGCCTGAAATTGATGAGAAAATCCTATCTATGTTTGCTTTAGGTATGAGCTATCGAGATATTCGAGGCCACATACAGGATATGTATGGCGTTGAGGTATCAGAGGCCACCATCACTGCCGTAACAGACCAACTGATACCAGAGCTTAAAGCATGGCAAGCGCGCAGCTTAGACACGCTTTACCCGTTTATCTGGCTTGATGCCATTCATTATAAGATTAAAGAAAATGGGCGCTACGTGAGTAAGGCTATTTATACCGTACTAGGTGTCAATATCGAGGGCCGCAAAGAGTTACTTGGTTTATATATCTCTGAAAGTGAAGGGGCTAACTATTGGTTATCAGTATTAACAGATTTACATAATCGTGGTGTATCCGATATTTTAATTGCCTGTGTTGATGGACTAAAAGGCTTCCCTGAAGCAATAGCAACAATCTATCCTGACGCCGAAGTGCAGGAGTGCGTTATTCATCAAATTCGTAATTCGATGAAGTATGTTGCTTCAAAGCACCAAAAAGAGTTTATGGCTGACTTGAAACCCGTTTATAAGGCAGCCACTAAAGATGCAGCAGAAGCCGCTCTCGCCGAATTAGATGCCAAATGGGGCAAGTTATACCCTATCGTTATCGAGTCTTGGCGTCGTAAGTGGGGCAATCTGTCGGTTTACTTCAAGTATCCAGATTACGTGCGAAAAGCTATTTATACCACAAATGCAATTGAAGCTGTACATCGTCAGTTTAGGCGACTCACCAAGACTAAGGGAGCATTCCCTAATGAAAACAGCTTGATGAAATTATTGTATGCAGGCATATTGAATGCCTCGAAGAAATGGACAATGCCAATCCATAATTGGAATCTGACATTGTCGCAATTGGCCATCCACTTCGAAGGTAGGTTAGATGGTGTGCTAGATATTTAGCAACTTAGGCTGACACAGAATTCTGAACGCCCTCTATAGACCCTGTATCAGCTAATCAGTTCTCAACCACTCAAAATCATGGCGGTGGCCAAGTTAGAGTTTATGTATTTCAGTTCGGTTACGGTAATACAAACAACGCAACGTTTGCAGGTTCTAGTGTATCTGCCACATCTAGCACTCCTAGATGTGGAGCAAACCTAAGTACTTGTAGTGCAGGCCAAACAGTTACTGGATTCCTCCATCAATTCGATTTTTTTGGCGCATCAAATATAAGTGGTACTGTTAATGTTTCAGCAAATTCGATAGCATCACCATTTGGTTTTTGGAGTGATTCTGTTTTCGTTCAATAATTAACACACAAGAATTAGAGCACAACCCATGTTCACAATGACACACGAACATGGGTATTTAACCAATAAGTTTTACAATATCAAACACTCTAGACTTAGCTTCAATTGCATTTCTCATTTGAGCTGACCCGTCACTATGTAATTTTAGGCTTTCCAATTCCTTAGTCACGTGAGCTACATAATTAACTTTTTCATCTAAATTAAAATCAATACTTGGTGGTGTATACATATCAAGCATTTGACCGCTAGAAATTAACTTATTGTCATAAAGCTCTTTAGCCATTCCCATTACTTCATTTCCAGAAATATTGGTCATATCGTATTTATTTGCAATTTCTTGCCATTTAGCTTCAGCATTGCGACCGGCAGAGCTGATTGAAACGGTGTCTGTTTCGGTTTTCTTGGTTGTGTTAGTAGCCTGTCCATCATTTATTCTTGTGCTTAACGCGCTATGTTGGGCTGACTCAGCATGATTAACATACGGTGTATTAGTAATTTGCATATTTGCTCCCTTATTAAATATTGCAACGACAATGCTTATATCAGAGCAAGTAGCAGGCCAACAAATCGAAACCTGTTATTTGCAACAGGTTTTTTAGAAGTATTAATACTAATCTCACAAACTAAGTGATCATTTATATGGGTTAAAACCACTAACTACTGCGTTATTTATTTAATTATTAGAACAGCTAGTTATGTAAAAAAGCCTTGTGTTTAATGATTTTCCTCCGCCTAAAATAGATCACTTAATTAATGAAAGTGGTATAAGCACGAAAGTACACATCGAGGTAGAAATGTCAGTGATTTTAGCCAACAGAAGCGGCAAATGGGAAATAGTATGGTTTAATAACGGCAAACTATTGCCGATTAAATAAGGGGATAATTAAGTATTCATTTAAATCTCGAATGAATGAGATCTAGCCTAGCGATAATTTTGTTGCTTCAGTTGATACTTTTTCAAATACATCATTCAATATTCTATAAATCGTAGCCGAACCCAAGTCATAATCTTTTGCCAATTGACCAATGGGTACACCTTCTTTCCTTTTATTATAAATTTCTAAATCTATTTCATCGGTTCTTTTTGTTGGTCGACCAAATTTAACGCCGTGCTCTTTAGCTTTAGCAATACCCTCTAGTTGCCGCTCAGAGCGTAAATCAGTTTCAAATTCGGCAATGGCTGCTAACATGTTAAACATTAACCTTCCAGTGGGAGTAGATGTATCAATTGCTTGGTCAATTACTACTAGATCAATATTTTCTGCCTGAAAGCGCTCCGCAACTTGTGATAAGTGAATAACGGAACGCGCAAGACGGTCTAATCTGGTGATAACAAAAGTGTCCCCTTCCCGAAGATAATTCATGCACTTTTGAAACTCTGGTCGAGCCGCTGTTTTACCACTTTGCTTTTCATGATAAATTTTATCGCAGCCAACTTGATTTAACTTATCAAGTTGCACTTCTAAACTTTGACCTGTTGAGCTTACTCTCGCGTATCCAATTTTTGACATTTTTTTATCGTATACTTTAAGATGTTTTGATAAAAACATTATGAGAGTACTTTTGATAATAGTCAAATATAGTTATCATAAAGTATAGCTTTTTGTAAACTAACTCAATAAAGGATTTTAAGTTATGAAATATTCACATTTACTCCCTGCAACAATGTTTGTTGTTGCTGCTGCAAGTTTTTCTTTCAATGCAATCAGTGCTGATACTTCGGTTACAGAGTCATCTTCGATTCAAGTACAAGAGCAACATGATCAAGTTGCATCATTGAATTCTATTCTTGATTTTGAAGAAGCAGCTAAAAATGAGCAAACAACCAGTGAATATGAACGTTGTAGCCCTACAATTTACACTAGATACACTAGTCTTAAATTGGAGCAGACTCGAACTATTGCAAGCTTTACTTATGATGGTGGTAATTGCCGTAGATACGGTTTTGCAATTTTAAGAAACTATGACGGACATGATTTCAAAGTGACTTTGGTTGATAGCAATGGAGATAGAGTTGCTGGCGGATATAGCGTAGCAGTTTCCACTTCTATCTTTAATGCAGGCACTTATTATTGGGAAGTTGAAAATAAAACAACAACTGGATCTACTTATGGTGGAATTACTTATGAAGTAAGATCTGGTGGCTAGTTAAACTTTCTATTAACGACTCAGCCCTATGAGTCGTTAATAGAAAACAATCTAAAATAAAAGCTTAAGTTTTATAAAATTATGTCGATAAAAGAAAACGACATATGAAAAAGGATTTTTATGAAAATCAGCACCAATCTACTACCTACTCTATTTGAAAGTAAAATATCTATTTTTACAAACAGTGATGATGAAAAAATAAAAAGCTTTTCTACTAAAACAAGCGAAAGTGGCTTAAAAATTAATATAAACACAACTCACCTTGATCCTAAAGTTAAAGAAAAAAAAGACAATAATGCTTTTGATTCATCATTAATTGAGGGAAGTGCATATGAAAAAGTATTTAAAAAAGAAGAGCTCAACTTTTCTAATATGAGTATAAAAGAACTTCATAGTATTGTTAAAAATGTGAATGAAATGGAACGAGAATACACACAAAAATACGATAGTGATGAACCAGTTAGATTAGGTAAGTCAGGAAACCCCATAATATCCAAAAAAAGAGAAGATATGAATAGTTTAGAGTCTAAACTTAGGATCCTTTCTTATGGTGGAGGGGATGTAGATCCTGATAAAAAAATTAATGTTATGGAGTATTTTTCTAATAGTTCAGAGAAATTAGATGGACTTGCTAAAGAATATCCTGAACGTCAGACTTATCAAGTAAGAGCCTCTTACATGAAAGAAATAATTAATACGTTTGATAAATTTATATCAGACGATACTTTTGATTTATATCAAGAAAAGGCTGCTTTATTGTTAACCGACAAAAAGAAAGTCGATGTTTTTATTTGAAAAAAGCCTAGAACATAGCAAAACAGCTAACAGCTTATTGAACACCATTTTGGTGGTTTATAACACACCGAAACGGCGTATATTACATACCCTGATAATTTCACCAATAATTACCTTTGTAAACAAGTAATTAAAACAGCTAGGAATTAAGCATGTTATTTTGCCCCAAAACGGCGTTTAATAATGTTATTGGACAAAATTAGATTTCTACTTAAAACACAGGAATAAATTTAACTTTTTCAGTGTCCGGTTATCGCTCAAAGCCGACCTATAGAATAATTGCTTTAACACGTTTTGGGGCAAAAGCTTGTTAGAACAAAAGGCAGACTGCGATAAATAGCATCGAAAAGTTTCAAACTTTATTGCCATGGTTTCGGTATTTATTGTCGAGTTTCATACTTTAATGTCCTCCGACAATAGGTGCCGTTGGCATGGTCATTCTCATCATCAAAAATGAAAAGAATAACGGTTAAAAACACCTACTGGCTAGACAAAAACGTGTACAAATTGAACGATTGCCATTCAAGCCGATCACTCAATACCATTTTGACCGAAAAGTGATCGGCATCGATGGTATTGAGTGATCTTGATGGATGGTATTAGGTGATCGGCTTAGATAGTATTAGGTGATCGCGATGCATGAAGTCAATAGACTTAATAGAAGAAGCTGCTAGGGGTTTACATCCCGAAGCTTTATTTGAATACAGCCGTATTATACTGAACCAGATACATCGCGACACATAGGCTTTTCAACCTTATTCTGACCCGTTGTTTAAAACCTAGCTATTAAAAGTTTATTGACCTGCTCAATTTTCGTTTCCAATCTTTTTTCCCCTATCTATACTGATAACTAATACTCTTGCTATAAAGCCAGCTCTGGTTATAAGCTAAAATGAGCTGCCTGTATGAATCGCCCCGTGTTTGCCAGAGACTCAATAACTTGAGAAACTGGAACTATGAAAAAATCAAATCGCTATACATCAGAATTTCGTGAACGTGCAATTAGGCTTGTTACCACACAACAGCATGAATACCCTTCTCTTTGGGCTGCGCTAGTATCGATTTCAGATAAACTGGGATGTACCCCAGAAACACTTAGAGCATGGGTCAAGAAATCTCAAGCTCAACCGTCTAAACCCTCTTCTAATACGCCATCAACTGAAGAACGCCTTGCCATCTTAGAGCGCGAGAATAAAGAGCTCAAGCGAACGAATGATATCCTGAGGCAAGCTGCCGCTTTTTTCGCCCAAGCGGAGCTCGACCGCAAACAGAAGTAATAGTGGATTTTATTGATGCTTGCAGAGAGCATTACGGTGTCGAGTCAATTTGCAAGGAATTGCCGATTGCACCATCAACGTATTATTCTCATAAACAGATACAAAGAGAGCCTGAGCGACTGTCTAACCGCAAAAAGCGTGATGCTGAGCTGATAATACTCATTCGCGAAGTGTGGGAGGATAATATGTCAGTTTATGGTGCAAGAAAAATATGGAAGCAGCTACAGCTTGACGACCATCAAGTCGCCCGCTGTACAGTCGAACGATTGATGCGAGTTATGGGAATTCAAGGTGTTCGTCGGGGTAAAGCACATAAGACAACGATACCTGACGAGCAACAAGATAAGCCACTTGATTTAGTTAATCGTCAATTTACTGCTGAGCAGCCAAATCAACTTTGGGTAGCTGACATCACCTATGTTGCCACATGGAGTGGGTTTGTTTATGTCGCTTTCGTGATAGATGTTTTTTCACGATACATTGTAGGTTGGCGTGTATCAACGACAATGCACACAGAGCTTATTCTTGATGCGTTAGAGCAAGCTATTTGGCATCGTGGCAACCCCGAAGGGTTAATTCACCACAGCGACAGAGGCAGCCAATATTTGTCTATACGATACACTGAGCGACTTGCTGAAGCTGGAATTCAAGCGTCTGTAGGCAGTGTGGGTGACTCTTATGACAATGCATTGGCTGAAACAATAAATGGATTATTTAAAACAGAGATTATTCGCAGAAATGGCCCGTGGAAGAATGTTGATGCTGTTGAATACGCAACGTTAGAGTGGGTCAATTGGTTTAATAATCAACGCTTATTATCTTCAATTGGGTATATTTCACCAGCTCAATATGAAACAGACTACTATGATAATTTAAACGAGTCAGGTAAAGTGGCCTGACTTAAACAAACTGGTCTCCGATGAACTCGGGGCGATTCAATAATTAGCATGCCGAGAAAGCTAGATTTAATACACTGCTCTAATTGACGAACAAGTGCACCTATTGTTCCTGCTGGCTTAGTTTTTTCTTTATCTAATGAAAGATCTAATACTGATAAAATTTCTTCACATAAATCTCTTACACTAGAATTACTTGGGCAATCAACTTTTATCCAAACAACCTGTTTTAATGCTGTTAATGAACAACCTTTGTATGAATCATGCTCTATAACATTAGGGAAATAATTAAGAACTTGCTCAAGCATTGACGATTTACCTACACCCCTTTCACCAATTAGCGTTAAACCCTCACCTTTAGGCTGGAAAAATCCAGTTCTAGGTTCAATTTCAGGCCTTTCATCAACTAAATAATGTAAATATTGTGCGGTAGTAGGGCTAAGTGGATTTTTTGCTGAGTATCCTTTTTTAATAGCTCTTTCTATTGCTCTGAAGCAAGATTCATAGTCAGTCAAAGGTTGTCTGAGTTCTTCTATTCTATTTAGGTATTCTTCTCTTACTAATGGGTTTGGGTGTTCAGAAACTTCTTCAGCATAATCTGGATAATTACAAAATACAGTCATAACAACTTGCCAAGCAATTTTAGGAGGAAGGGCTTCAATTAAGGGATTACCTTTGTGTTCAGGTAATATTGCATCATGGTATATAGCTTGAGTTATTGTCATGATGACTCTCCTTTTGTTCTTCTTTTTCTACCAACCGGTAAAGAAACGATCTTATCAGATCTGTTTTCTGATGGTGTAATATCGATATTTTTATTGCTCTGTATTTTTGGCTGGAGTATGTTCGTTGTTGCTTGCAACTCATCCTCACGTCTTTGGCGGACATTCTTCGTTTTTTCGGAGAACGTTATCTTTTCAGCATTGTAGCTTCTTTTTTTAGCGTTTTTGGTCACATGATGACGATTTTGGTGATCATCTATAGATGTAACACTTATAGGGGTCAATTCTTTTTTTGAGTCTAACCAGTCTTGTATAAATTCAGACTCATACATCGATTTATCTTTAAACATGCGACTACGTGGCGATAGATAACAGAGCTCAAAACTTTTATTTTTATCTAGTTTTACATAAATGTGATTAGTTGTATTTTCATCAATTCGCGCTTCTAATTTCCACTGACCTGATGATCTAGCAATAGATGCTAAATTTCGTTCTTCAATTTCTTTGTTCGAATAATACAAACCATTAAAGTGTATTCCATTGCGCGTCATACTGACTTGTGCAGGGGGAAGTAAGCGAGATATAACATCTTGAGGTAGAGCGGCTTGAAGTTCATGTTTATGCCTCGCGAGATGTATCTTCCAATAATTGATGGGATTTGGAGATAAGTCACTTTCAACTAGTAACGGACTAGAAAAAGCTAAGTCAGCAAATATGGATTTATTATGCTCTAAAACAGCTTTAATGATTTGAACAGTCACTTCTTTTAAAGTGTAAATAGCATCCTTTCGAGGATCTCTACTCCCCCTGATAACGTTAGCACCTCGAGTGGTACCTAAAAATTCATGAATAACTTCTTTATTTAAAATATCAAAGCGTTTTTCAACCACCCCCTTACAGTCAGGTCTATAAGGGGGGGTGAAAGAAAGCTTAGTCATCGGGTTTAACGCTTTTTTAGGCTGTAGGCCAATCATTTCACCATTATCACAAACAAGTTCCTTTGGGATATGCGAGCAAGGCCACTCTGAATCATCTATATCAATACCAAACTCTTCGCAGTAACGAGATTTAGGCATAAAACAGTTTGATAATGCTTGCCTAGCTGCACGCCATGAAGCATGGAAGAGTGAAACATGCATGCCAACTATCATTCGACTGGCTCTGTCAACGACAATGTAAATTATTGGTCGGCCTAATACATATTGAGAGCCAAGCTCAGAAACGATATGAACATCAGCAACTGTTGCATCGATTTCAAAGTGAGCACCGGGCAAATAACTATCCTGAATAACGCTACCTAATAAGCCTCTTTTATTCCTTAGGTGATCATTTTCCGAGGTTCTACTTTTAATAAACTCATCTTTCGAAAATATTTTCTTTGACCAGTAGCTAAACTGTTTAAGAGTAGGAACTACTGGCGGTTTACCATATGCATTAGCAAGACGTACTTCATCAGCATAACTATCTATTAGCATATTTTTATAAGTTTTTGACAACGTCAAGCCTGTTTGCTTTAGATAGTATTTTTTAAGTGCTTTCCTAAATTTATTTTTATCTATATCAGTGACTATAAATTTAACTGATCTTTCCACAGCGACGGTTCTTGGCTGTTTAGGTGATCCCAATGGTTTATCTGTTGGTTTCTTATCTGTCCCAAAACCACCACTATTATTATATGCTGGTAAAAGAGCCATTTTATCTTGGCCGTAACGCCAATATTGCATTAAAAGTCGAGATAATGCCTTTCGATCTACTCCTACTTTTTTCGCGTGTTTAGCAAGGTGTGAAACACGTTTTTTAGTTGCATAATCAAAAATAAAACCTCGGTCAGAAATAATTCCTTCAATTAGAGAATAGTTTTTATCTCTACGAGTAATATGTTCTTTTGCGATATTTTCTTCTGCAACTAAAAGAAAACTGGGAAGATTAAAACCTGCTTTACTAGCATTTCGACTTTTTACATTTTCAGTAAATGCTTCAATTGAGACAGCAAAAGGGCGAGTGGTGACCGATTTAGTATTCAAAGGAAATAGAATGATCGATGTAACATCAAGCATAATTTCTAAAATTCGGTACAGACCATCTTCGGCTAAGTCGGAGCCTTTCAGCCCCCATACACTATTTCTAGGAAGTTCCATTCATGACCCCTTTTTGCATAGAAGCGATAGATTTGACATCTAAAATTCCAACTTCAGGAATATTAGATGATAAATCTACATCAATGTATTTATCTGCAATTAAATAACGAATAAGTAACTGTGAATCATCATATTTAACTATATTCATGGAAATAAGTTTATTACAAAGATCTTCAAAAAAAACCTGCCCTACATTTATAATATTTAAAGCACGACTTATTTGTTCGTCAGAAAAACGTGTTGGATTTTCACGAAAAGGAGCTGATACCCATTCAAGATTACGACTTTGAGTTTTGGTCAATTCGTTACCAGTGAAGTAGCTAAACTTAACTCCAAGCAGTTCCCAACAAACTCGTTCAATATCAATTTTTTCAAGTACTCGTTGCTTATTCGATTCACTTTCTGGCTTAACTGAAATGGCGTGATATGAAATACCTTGAGTAGAATCAATAGTGAGTAATTGATCCGTAGTCATAATTATAGGTTCTTTGGTATTAGGGTGGGTCGGATGCTCAACACCCAGCATATTTGCCACTTTTTGCGTATAATTGAGTGGTAAGATAGGAAATTGCTCTCTTATATCAACAACGCTGTCAGAAAACTCTGCCAAATAGAAGAGCTCAGCCTCAATTGAGGACATCATATGATGTTCACGCTGAGACTTTCGTCCAAAAATTAATGATCTTATGCCGTGAGATTTAACATCCTGAATTCGCAGCCATGGCTTATAATTAAAACCTTCTCCTATCCCATACTTATTCTTAAGGGCTCGCTGAAAATCTTGTACAGATTCTAACTTTCTTCCACGTGACATGAGTATTACCAATACCTTTACATAGATAAAGCATAGTGGCAAACCTCACTACGGGCAAACTTTATTGTCTGAAAACCCCCTTACGGGCAAACTTTATTGCTTACGGGCAAACTTTATTGTCTCTACACAATATTAAGCATACTGCCCAGCAGCAAAACCGCAGCTCCACGCATACTGAAAATTATAGCCCCCTAGCCAACCGGTTACATCGGTTACTTCGCCAATAAAATATAAGCCTTGTACTTTTTTTGCTTCGAAGGTTTTTGAGCTAAGTTCATCGGTATCTACACCGCCTAGCGTTACTTCCGCTGTTCTGTAACCTTCTGTGCCATTTGGTTTAATTTGCCATGCATGTATATAGTTAACTAACTCGTCAATTTGGCTATGTGTTAGCTGGTTAATATTACAATCAGGAATTGCTTTCCCCTCATGAAGAACTTCAATAAAACGTTTAGGTAAAATAGTGGCTAAGCTATTTTTTAACGACTTTTGAGATTGCGTTTCACGCCAATCGGCTAGCTGTTGTCTTAAATCTGTTTCGGGTAATAAATTAATAGTTACCGCCTGTCCGGCGCGCCAAAATGAGCTTATTTGTAATATAGCAGGGCCCGATAACCCTCTATGGGTAAATAAAATATTTTCTTTAAATGCAGTGCCATCTTCACTAGTAACATCGCATAAAATACTTATACCTGAAAGCGCTTCAAAACGTTCTTTATCGTGCTGATGCAAAGTAAATGGTACAAGTGCCGCCATGGTCGGTAATACTTTTAAGCCAAACTGCTCAGCAATTTTATAGCCAATGGGTGTTGCGCCAAGCTTAGGCATAGTTAACCCACCGGAGGCAATCACTAACGACTCACAATAAAATGTTTCATGCTCGGTTACTACGCTATAACCAGTTTCAGTTTTTGAAACGCTGATTACTTCGTTACGCAACTTTATAGATACACCCGCCCACTCACACTCAGTAAGTAAAATATCAACAATGTCTTGAGCGTTATTATCACAAAAAAGCTGACCTAGTGTTTTGTGGTGATAGGCTAAACCATGACGATCTACCAGTTCAATAAAGTCATGTTGGGTATAACGACTTAAACATGATTTAACAAAATGAGGGTTGCCACACAAATAATTACTAGGGCTGGCATTTTCGTTGGTGAAGTTACAGCGCCCACCGCCACTAATGAGTATTTTTCGACCTGGCTTTTTGCCCATATCAAGTACTGTAACACTACGGCCACGATATCCTGCTTGCGCTGCACACATTAAGCCTGCTGCTCCCGCACCTATTACTATCACATCTACTTGGGTCATTTATTTATCTCATTAATTTTTTTTGATTATAACAAAATTTATGCACCGGCTGGACATCGAATTGATTATTTTCAATTGCACAACAAATAAAAATAAAAGTATTAATACTCAAATTTAAAACTAGTTACTTATGCTTATATTTATAAATATAAAAAGTACAAAGTAACTACAAACCCGCTAATAACAAGGTTATAACCAAATGAAAGAAGCTAATAAGTAATTAATCTTTCAATTAATTTAACAGATCATTTACCTTTGTACCCACTTCGTGGATTTGTGCTACGAAATAACAAATAAAAACTAAGGATAATCATGACAACAGGTAAATCATTTAAAAAGTGTGCAATAGCCTTTACTATCAGCTCACTATTTGCTGCAACATCGAGTATTGCAACTCCTGCACAAGCAATTGCACCATCAATGGCAGAAACAACAGCTAAATTACAAAATCAAACTGGTTTTGAAACACAATTCATTATTAAATATAAAAATAACACTAATGATTTAGCTAGCTTTGCAGCTACAGACACAGATGTAAGCCAATCAAATATGCAAAATAAAGCGCAGAGCTTTGTTAAAAATTACACCTCTAAAAAAGGCAAAGTAAAAGCGAAGTATATTCGTGCCATGGCACTTAATAATCACCATGTAATGCGTGCAAGTAAAAAGCTAAATGCACAAGAAGCACAGCAATTTATGCAAGAAATGCTTGAATCTGGCAACGTTGAGTACATTGAAGTCGATCAAATGCTGCAACCGTTTGCAACGCCTAATGATCCACGATTTGACGACCAATGGCATTATTATGAACAAGCTGGCGGCTTAAACTTACCTACCGCATGGGATACAGCCACTGGTAGCGGTGTTGTTGTTGCAGTACTCGATACAGGCTATCGCCCTCATGTTGATTTAAACGCTAATATTTTACCCGGTTACGATATGATCTCGAATTTATCGGTGGCTAATGATGGCAATGGTCGCGATAGCGATGCCCGCGATCCGGGCGATGCGGTTGCTGCCAATGAATGTGGTACTAACGGTGCACAAAACTCTAGCTGGCACGGTACACATGTAGCGGGTACTGTTGCTGCAGTTACTAATAATGGTGAGGGTGTTGCTGGGGTTGCTTACGGCGCCAAAGTAGTGCCTGTACGTGTACTAGGTAAGTGCGGCGGTTTAACCTCTGATATTGCTGATGGTATTATTTGGGCTTCTGGTGGCAATGTATCTGGGCTACCGGCAAATGCCAATCCTGCAGATGTAATAAATATGAGCTTAGGGGGCAGTGGCTCATGTAGCTCTACAACACAAAGTGCTATTAACACCGCACGTAATAACGGCACAGTAGTGGTAATTGCTGCCGGTAACGATAACGATAACTCAGCAAACTATAACCCAGGCAACTGTAATGGCGTGGTAAATGTAGCCTCGGTTGGCCGTAATGGCGGTCGTGCTTATTACTCTAATTACGGTAGTAATATTGATGTTGCCGCACCGGGTGGTGCGCAAAGTTTTGCTAACGATTCTGAAGGTGTTTTATCCACTTATAACGCCGGTTCGTCAACCCCTTCTAGTGATAGCTACGGTTTTTCGCAGGGTACATCAATGGCAGCCCCCCATGTTGCTGGCGTAGCGGCACTGATAAAACAAGCAAAGCCGAATGCTACTCCCGATGAAATCGAAAATATTTTAAAAACAACCACCCGCTCGTTCCCAGCCACATGTACTAGCTGTGGTACCGGTATTGTTGATGCAGCAGCTGCCGTAGCTGCTGCAAGTGGTGGCACTGCACCACCACCAAGTGGTAATGAACTTCTTGATGGCGAAACTCAAACCGGTTTAAGCGGCGCAACTAACTCAGAAACATTTTATACAATGACAGTGCCCAGTGGCGCAACTAATGTCACTTTCACTATGAGTGGAGGCACTGGTGATGCCGATTTATACGTGCGCTCTGGCAGTAAGCCAACAACCTCTACATACGATTGCCGCCCTTACAAAAGTGGTAACAACGAAGAGTGCTCAATCGATAACCCTACATCAGGTACGTATCATGTGATGCTACGAGGTTATTCTGCCTATTCTGGGATCAGCTTAACTGGTAATATTACAGCAGCTTCGGGCGGGGGCTCAGGCACACCTCAAGCTGGTGGTGGCACTGTAAGCGATGTGAGTGCTAATGCAGGTCAATGGAAGCATTACACACTAGACGTGCCAGCAGGTATGGCTACATTTACAGTAACAACAAGCGGTGGCACAGGCGATGCTGATTTGTTTGTTAAGTTTGGCAGTCAGCCCACGACATCGAGTTACGATTGTCGTCCATATAAAAATGGTAATGCCGAAACCTGTACTTTCTCAAGCCCACAAGCGGGTACGTGGCACTTAAGTGTTAACGCGTATAAAACCTTCTCGGGCTTAACAATTAGCGGGCAATATCAGCCTTAATAAGCAATAATTGCAAAAAGCCGATGTTGCATCAACATCGGCTTTTGTATTTTCAAATCGCTAATTTATTCTATAGCTTTTCTAAAACAGCAGCAGCACGACTAACCACAAATTCTTTTTCTTGCTCTACAAATAAACCGGTTACTACACTATTTTCCACGATCATTGCGTAACGCTTTGAACGCACACCGCCAAACCCTGCCGTATTCATATCAAGGCCTAATGCTTTGGTAAAGCTCGCATCGCCGTCTGCCAGCATGGCTATTTCTTGTGCATTTTGTGATGCCCCCCATGCTTTCATAACAAACGCATCGTTTACCGATACACAATAAATTGCATCAACGCCCTTTGCTTTTATTTTATCTGCCAGAGTAATAAACTCAGGTAAGTGTGCATTTGAACAGGTAGGTGTAAACGCACCGGGGACTGCAAACAATACAACTTTTTTATCTGCAAATAATTCACTGTTAGTCAGTGTTTGCATACCATCGTCGGTTAACTGGCTTAGCGTAACCGAGGGAATAGTTTGACCTTGTACAATCATTATAAATCCTTCATTTTATAAAATAAAACCAGCATACAGCTTAGCACATAGAATTTAGAGCATGATATAAGATGAGCGCTAAAGCTAATTTATTACAACCCCAGGCCCCCTTTAATCGAATGAATTTGTTGTTGTAGCTGATGTCGTATATCATCCACCAACGAGCTCGACTCACTTACTTGCCCCTTCATTTCAGCCATTGACTGACTAAAGTTATCTAATAAATTGCTTTGCTGCTTAGCAAGCTTCATCGCCTCAAACGCTACTTTATTAGCATTTTTTGCATTACTTGCCACCGCTTCCGAATTTAACTTAAGTTCTTGGGCATTTTGCGTTTGCGATTGAGCACCTTGGGTTAATGCTGTTATTTGCGTAGCAACTAGCCGTGAGTTTTCACTCAGTATGGTGAGCTGCCCATTTATCTCGCTCAGCGAGCCTTGCGTTTGCAGTGCCAATTGCCTAACTTCATCTGCCACTACTGCAAAGCCGCGACCATGCTCACCTGCCCTAGCTGATTCTATTGCTGCATTTAGCGCAAGTAAGTTGGTTTGATCTGCAATATTACGTATTACTTCTATAATTTTACTTACGCCTTCAACACCATTAAGTAGCTCTTGTAAGCTTTGTATACTGCGTTCAACCCGTGCCTGTGTATCGGCACTCGCACTTAACATACTTTGCGCAAATCCTAAGCTTTGTTCCATGGCACTAAAGGTACTTTGTGCGTTATCAGCTACTTGTGTATTAATATCATTAACTTGCTCTCCAATCTGCTGAATATCGGTTAGTAAATACTGATTTTGTTCCACTTGCCCATAACTCGTAGTAGTTTGTTGCTCAATCGTCTGTAAGTGTTTACTCATTTGCTGCATAAAAGCATTCACTACTTTTAGCATTTGCGCTCGCTCTTGTGCTTCTATGCGCTGGCGTTCAATTAGCTGATTAAAGTATTGGGCTATTTCCCCAACTTCAGTTTTTGGGTTATTACTGACAATATTTTTAAACTCATTCGTTTCAATTAAAAATGCAAACCCGTCGCGCAACCGTCGAAGAGGATTAAGTACCAGATTACGCTGAACAATATAAACACCGCCAGCAAGTATAACGAGTCCACTAATAGCAACACAAAACACCCAAAATACTTGCTGCTTTAAATTATCTTGTTGTGTTTTTAGTGCTTGCTCTGCATTTATCACTGTTTTAGATAAATTACTAAGCTGCGTGCGCAATTCATCGGCCCCCGTCTGTCGTTGTTGTGCCTGAGTTAATGTACTGGTTAAATCCCGAGGATAGCGATTTGGCCAACTACTTAATTCTGATTTAATATCAGTGGCTAAATCTTCACTTTGCTCGTCAATAAATAAACTATACTCATCTACTTTATCCATCACACCTAAGTTTGGTAGCTGCTCTATTTTTGCTGCTAATACATTTAAATTTTTCACGCTTTGTTGCAAGCTCTGCTCTACACTCTGCTGATAATCTAGCACCAGTTGATAACTAAATAATGATAAGTTAATCACTTCACTATAATACTCATTGGCCAATTTATAATAACTAAGCGTGTTGTTACTATTATCCGAAGCTGAGCGCGCATAATTAATTAACGAGGATGCCGAACCAGCCATTTGCCTTAGCGCATTATCAAGTAAAGCCGTTTCGTTACCAGAGAGCTTACCCAAGGCTCTATATTTACCGTTTATATCATTATTTAGAGTAATTAACTGCTCAGTAAGTTGTGATTTAAGAGCTGCTGGTAATAGCGTTAACTGTTTTTGCTCTACTTGCGAGATTAAACTTGAGGCTTGTGTTAAGTATTGGCTATCGCCTTGTGCTAAGTAATTACTTAGATAGCTCGCTAGATCAACCATAATCGTATTTTTAAGCTGTCTATATGCACTGTCTTGCTGCTCTAGTTTTAGTAAAGTTTGACTGGCCCAAAGTAGAGTCATAGCTAATAAAACACTCGCGAGAGTTAACAAAACAGCCAGTAAGCGGGTAAATGTAGAGGCGCGCATAAATAAATCCCTAAAATCATATGCGCGTAGAATATTGACTATTTATGACAGTTTAATGGCAAATACGACTAATCGTATTAAATTCATGAGCTGTCAAAGCAACAACAAGAATGTTAACCCAAATAAAAACAATGAGTTATTTTTTGTGGCTATTCCTAGATTCCTTTAACTTCAGCACCTATAGAGTCGGCTATAAGTTCATTTCAACACAATAAGTAAGTTAATAAGTAAAAAGGGTTATGTTTTTAATAAGGTTGGCGTTTGTGTTAAAAGGGGGGGATTACAATACTAAAATAGTGCTGTGTTATTTAAAATTATTTATAAAAATATAGGCATAAAAAAACCACGTATAAAACGTGGTTTAATCGTATTTATTGTAAAATTAAAGACCTGCGCGCTCTTTAATTATAGTAATTAAGGGCGATCCTGAATGACCGTTCGATTCAGCCCATGATATATCAGCACCATCTTCTAGCGAGCTTTTAGATAAGTTTTTTACTATATATTCACCGCTGTCTAATGCATTACTTGCCACTGCATGACGCAATAAATTATTGCCGTTACAAAATACTGCGTCGTATATATTACGAACTTTCACTCGTGAGCTTTTAAGCTTACTACGTAAACGATTTTTATCATCCGCTGCAATATACTCACAGATAGAAATCGCTAACTGATCATCTGCTTGTGCAGGGGCAGTATATACAAACGAACCGGCTGCAAGCGCAGTAATAACAACTAGCTTTGATAACTTAATCATGGAAAACCCTTTTTATAATACTTTATTCCTATTGGATTAGTTAATATTGTACCAATATGCTCAGTATTTCGCAATAATGTTAAGGGTTTTTATATAAAGTTACAAACTTATGACTATATTGATTTTTTTCATCCGCAGCCATTTGTATTTCATCTTTAACCTGCCAGGTTGCCACTTTTTCGTAATCAGGAAACTGAGTGTCACCTTCAACATCTAAGTCTATAAAGGTTAAATAAAGTCTTTGTGCACTTTCTAAAAATTGTTGATAAATATTTCCACCACCAATGATCATCACCTCTTCCACATCAGCAACTAAATTTAACGCGGCCTCTGGCGTTGTAACAATTTCTATTCCAGTTGCTTGATACTGGCTATTACGGGTAATAATAATATTACGACGCCCAGGTAAAGGCCGTCCAATAGACTCAAATGTTTTGCGCCCCATAATCACAGGTTTACCTGTGGTTACTTTTTTAAAATGCTGTAAGTCTCCAGGTAAATGCCAAGGCATTGTATTATTAAGGCCAATTACACGGTTATTTGCCATTGCAGCAATCATTGAAATTATCACACTAATTATCCAGTATTTATTATTAAACAAAGAAAAAGGAGCATAAGCTCCTTTTATATGTAATTAATTATAATTAACGCTCGTACACAACTTCTACGTCGTAATCATCTTCATTCCACTCATCCCAATCATCATCATCGTCGCTCTTTTTAGCGGCTTTTTGATGATAGGTGTCCCACTTAAACTCAACCTCTTCGTCTGTAGTTTCAACGAATTTCTCTTTTGGCATGCTTTCAAGCAATGTCATTACGTCATGAATTAGTGGTTGAGTATTTGATTTATTAATAGCAGAAATACTGTAAATATTTTCAGTTTCGCCTAGCTCTTGTGCAATTTTTTCACATAAAGCTTTTGCTTCGTCAGCTGGTAATAAATCTATTTTATTAAATACCAACCAGCGCGGTTTTTCTGCTAATTTAGGACTGTACTGATGTAACTCATTAACAATCGCAAATGCATTATCAACTGGATTTGAGCCATCAACTGGCATTACATCAATAATATGCAGTAATATTCTACAGCGCTCTAGGTGTTTCAAAAATTGAATACCTAAACCAGCACCATCCGATGCGCCTTCAATTAAGCCTGGTATATCAGCGATAACAAATGATTTATTAGCTTCAGGACGGACCACACCTAAATTTGGAATAAGCGTCGTAAATGGGTAATCTGCTACTTTTGGTTTTGCTGCCGATACACTACGGATAAAGGTAGACTTACCTGCATTTGGCAAACCTAATAAGCCTACATCTGCTAGTAACAATAACTCTAGTTTAAGGTTGCGTACTTCGCCTTCTGTCCCTAAGGTTTTTTGACGCGGAGCACGGTTTGTACTTGATTTAAAACGCGCATTTCCTAAGCCATGGAAACCGCCTTTTGCCACCAAAATCTTTTGGCCATGTTGGGTTAAATCCCCTAATCCCTCTTGCGTATCAACGTCCATAATACGTGTACCTACAGGCACCATAATAATTAAATCGTCAGACTTTTTACCAGTACAGTTACGGCTGCGGCCATTAGTACCGCGATCTGCTCTATGGAAGCGTTCAAATTGGTAATCAATTAAGGTATTTAAGTTTTCATCCGCTTGTAGATAAACACTACCACCGTCACCACCGTCACCACCGTCAGGCCCACCTTCTGGGATATATTTTTCACGACGGAAAGACACGATACCGGCGCCACCGTCTCCAGCTTCTACGCGAATTTCTACTTCATCTACAAACTTCATGATTACTCACTTTAGGGATTGGCTTGTTAATAACACTATTATATACCCAAGCCAACTTAATACCAATTGGCATAAATATTTGAACCATTTTACGAATTAGATCGCTCTATAACTTCGTTAAAGAGCCCGCTACTTAAACCCATAGGTATAATTGCAGGCTTGGGTATATATTGTAAAATAATGAAAACAAAAAACCCCGCAAAGGCGGGGTTTTTTAACTATCTTACTGATTACTCAGTTACGATAGTTACGTATTTACGGTTTAAAGGACCTTTTTGTTCAAACTGAACTTTACCATCTGCTTTTGCGAAGATAGTGTGGTCTTTACCGATACCTACGTTTGTACCAGGGTGGAAACGAGTTCCACGCTGACGAACAATGATGCTACCCGCTAGAACTGATTCGCCACCAAAACGCTTAACACCTAGGCGTTTGCTTTCTGAATCGCGACCGTTACGAGTACTACCAGCTGCTTTTTTATGTGCCATTTCTAAGTACCTCTAATTAAGCGCTAATGCCAGTGATTTTAACTTCTGTGAACCATTGACGATGGCCCATTTGCTTACGAGAATGCTTACGGCGTCTAAATTTAACAACCTTAATCTTCTCACCGCGACCATGTGAAACAACCTCAGCTGTTATCTTACCACCGTTTACGAACGGTACACCAATCTCGATTTTCTCACCATCAGCAACTAAAAGTACTGAATCAAATTCTACTGCTGCACCAGTTTCAACGTCTAATTTTTCAAGACGAATCGTTTGACCTTCAGTCACACGATGCTGTTTACCACCACTTTGGAAAACCGCGTACATAATTAACTCCGTCTGTGCGCCCTCAAATCGACGCAACTAAAATATTCTTCGATAGGGCGCGAAGTTTACGCTACGGCGTAATAACTAGCAAGCCTATTTTGTAATTAAAATGAATAAAAAGTAGCTGCATTGAGAGCAATTCAATATTTCCCCTATTTTATATTAAATAGCCCTTTTGCCAAGCGCTTTTTCACGATTAGTGAAAATAATTTGCCTTAGCTAAACACACACTACAACGGATAATAAATAAACATAAATTACAGCACACTTTGTACGCTAATTAATCAGCTATCTCTCGTATTTAAGTGCTAATTAGCGATGTTAACCGTGTTTTTTCAGGGAATCGTCACAAAATATCGAGCTAGTGCTTTTTTTGTTGTACAATCTGCGCCGTTCACACATAAAAATTGGCTCGGAGATCAATGGATATAAAAGCTATCCAGGCGTTAATCGAAAACGATATGAATGACGTCAATCAACTTATACATGCGCAAATGCGCTCAGATGTGGCGTTAGTTAACCAACTTGGCTTGTATATTGTAAACAGTGGCGGCAAGCGCGTGCGCCCAATGTTGGCAATACTAGCGGCCAGAGCATTGGGTTATCAGGGTAAAGATCATATTACACTTGCAACTATTGTTGAGTTTATTCATACCGCAACACTATTACATGATGATGTTGTTGATGAATCTAACTTACGCCGAGGCACGCCTACAGCAAATGCTGAGTTTGGTAATGCTGCCAGCGTATTAGTGGGCGACTTTATTTACACTCGTTCATTTCAGCTTATGGTTGGCCTTGGTAAAATGCAGGTAATGCAAGTGCTTGCAGATGCAACTAACATTATTGCTGAAGGTGAAGTATTACAGTTAATGAACTGTAATGACCCCGACACCACTGAAGCGAGTTATATGCAGGTTATTTACTCTAAAACCGCTAAGCTATTTGAAGCCGCGACAGGCCTTGCGGCCATTATTACTGAGCAAAACCAAGCCACGCTTGATGCGCTTAACCTATACGGCATGCATTTAGGTACTGCGTTTCAGCTCGTTGATGACGTACTTGATTACAACGCAGATGCAGATCAATTAGGTAAAAATATTGGTGATGATTTAGCCGAAGGGAAACCAACTCTGCCGCTTATTTATGCAATGCAACATGGTAATGAGCAGCAAACACAGCTGATCCGTGACGCTATAGAGCACAGTAATGGCATGGATCATCTTGAAGAAATTTTAGCGGCACTTAAACAAACCAATGCGCTTGAATTTACGATGCAAAAGGCCGAACTTGAAGCCGACAAAGCCATTGCTTGCTTAGACTTTTTAGCTGAGTCTGAATATAAACAAGCACTTGTGAGCCTTGCCCGTATTGCAGTTGATCGCGATCACTAACTTTACTGCCTTTATGTGTAGCTAACCTGGGTGCAGGTTAGCTAAATTCCGAGCAATAAAAAAGCCTGCAAACGCAGGCTTTTTTGTCACTTGATTTTGGCTATTACGCCATGAAATCAACACCTTCTTTGATGTCTTTTTTCAGTGTTTCAAGCATGTCATTTTTTGCTTTTGTTTCAAATGCGCTTAGTTCGCCGTAAGAAAGAATTTCTTCTACGCCGTTTTTACCTAAACGTACTGGGTGTGCAAAGTACTCCGCATCGCCATTTTCAACAGCAACGTACGCGTAATCTACAACGTCTTCACCTTGTAGGCCTTTAACTAAAGACATACAAAAACGAGCTGCTGCTGCACCCATTGATAAAGTAGCTGAACCGCCACCCGCTTTAGCATTTACAACTTCAGTACCCGCATTTTGGATACGTGGAGTAAGTGCTGCAACTTCTTCATCTGTAAAGCTCACGCCTTCAACTTGAGAAAGTAGAGGTAAAATAGTAGTACCTGAGTGGCCACCAATTACAGGAACTTTAACAGTTGCTACGTCTACGCCTTTAAGTTCAGCAACAAATGCTTCTGAACGAATAACGTCAAGCGTAGTAATACCGAATACGCGTTTAGCGTCGTAAGTACCAGCTTTTTTAAATACTTCAGCAACAATTGGTACAGTGCCGTTTACTGGGTTAGTAATAATACCTACTAACGCTTTAGGACAACTTGCAACTATGCCTTCTGCTAACGTTTTGATGATGCCAGCATTTACATTAAATAAATCTGCACGATCCATACCTGGCTTACGTGGCATGCCAGCAGGAATAAGTACGATATCAGCATCTTTAAGCGCTTCATTTAACGCATCAGCGCCAAAGCCAGCTACTTTAACCGCTGTAGGGATATGAGATAGATCAACCGCAACACCTGGAACTACTGGTGCAACATCATATAGTGATAATTCAGAACCAGCTGGTAAGCCTGTTTTTAATAATAAAGACAACGCTTGACCGATACCGCCTGCAGCACCTAATACAGCAACTTTCATTGGAATTCTCCGTGATTTGAGGTAGGAAATATTTATGGCTCTAAGATAAAGAAATTAGCGACTAAAAACAAATTTATCCTGCCTATTTTCGTAATATTTTAGACCATAGTTGTAAAAACATTTGGCCTGAATACAGTAAACTGGCAAGTTAAATAAACAACTGCTGCATAATTATTCGTTTTTGTGTAGAATTTGCGGCATGGATAATAAAAAGCAAATAAAAACTATGCAACCACAAGACAAACAGGAAGCGTTAGTAAAAGCATTTAAAGCGCTTTTAAAAGAAGAAAACTTTGGTTCTCAAGGCGATATAGTAGATTCGTTAAAAGAGCAAGGTTTTGACAATATAAGCCAAAGTAAAGTGTCGCGCATGCTTAGTAAGTTTGGCGCGGTACGAACGCGCAATGCCAAACAAGAAATGGTGTATTGCTTGCCAGCAGAAATGGGCGTACCCACAGCAAAAAGCCCGTTGCGCCAGCTTGTTATTGATATAATGCATAACGAAATGATGATTATTATCCGTACCAGTCCAGGCGCGGCTCAGCTTATTGCGCGTTTACTTGACTCATTAGGTAAAGCCGATGGCGTGTTAGGTACTATAGCTGGCGACGACACTATTTTTATTGCCCCAGCTAAAATATCTGAAATAGACTTAACCCTAGAGCGGGTACGTATTTTATTTGATACGGTTTAGTATTTAAAACATGCGTTATAACTGTTTTAAAAACCCAACTGACGGTGCAAAAAACGCAGACCCCATATCGGCTTGAGTAAAATCAAGCCAATGATCATAGCACTCCCCCTCACCTAAACGACTTTTTAATACCTGTTCAAATGCGGTTCCACTGGCCGAGCAAGTAATTGACAGCATTCCTTGCTCGTAAACATCGCCATAAGGCATGCCTTGATTAAGTAATATTGGCTGGCCTTGCTCATCTTTTAATTCACTGCGTTGTGCATGGCTGGTTTCAAGCGCTGGGGCTATAAGAGTGTTGTCTAAGCGAGTGCGACCTATTATTTGCTCTTGCTCATCTAGCGATAGATGCTGCCATACACTTAGATCGTGCTTATAACGTTGCACATGAATATAACTGCCTTGATCCTCAAAGCTACCTGGTTTATTTATTAACGCCGTTGCCCGCTTTTGTCGGCCATGCGGCATTTTGCCACCATAAATAAAACCATTGAAATCGCGACCATCTAAAAATCTAAAATTACGAATTTGTTCCACCAGCTCTACGTCTGGTGCAAATAACTTTAAAATTTGCAGTGCAAATAAATGATTGACGTCTTCGCGGTCTGAACGTATTTGCACAAACAAATCACACGGCTGCACGCTCATTGCGTGTTCATTATGATTTATATTAGGAAAGCTTTGTAGTTCACTGGGGATATACTCTGGCAAAATATGCGGCCAATACTGTGCACCAATAGCCACCATACAAGAAAGCATAGATTCAGAAAACTGATCGCTAAACTCTTCCTCAATAGCGCTTACTTGCTTGAGCTTTGTACGTAATGACTCATCTTGGCCATCAAACACATTAAAAAATAAATGCAAACCGTGTAAGTTTGCTTCAGCACAAATCCCTGATTGCGCTTGTGCCATTGTTATTCCTTAGCTTATAAATAGATAAACACAGCGAATAACAAATTAATTTATGATTCGAAAAAATTCACCGTGTGGGGTTTTATTTTTATTATAACCTGCTCATTTTGAACAAATGACTGGCCATATTGCGCTGCAACTTCTATTTCTTGTTGTGCAATAACTACAGTGTAAACATAAGCCGAACCAATAAAACGACTGCTTAATATGGTGGCGCGTTCACTATGGCTATCTTTTTTATTGTCGCTCATTAGCTCTATTTGATGAGGACGCACATATATTTTTCCTATATTAGCCTGGTGCTGGTGCGCAATAACCGACTCAACTAGGCCAAAAGCGGTTTTATATTCAGTTGCTGTTAACACTTCTGCGCTTAAGTATATGCCCTGACCCAGAAACTCTGCAACCTCCTTTGAGCTTGGTTTAGCAAAAAGCTGTTCTGGGGTGCCCTGCTGAGCTATTTTACCCTGGTGCATAATAGCCAGCGTGTCTGCAAATGCAAAAGCCTCTTCCTTTGAGTGGGTAACAAATACTGCCGACACTTGTTGAGTTTTAATTATGCGGCGAATATCGGCAATTAATTCAAAGCGTACTTGAGTGTCTATATTCGAAAACGGCTCATCAAGTAATAGTAAACTTGGTTTGTAAGCAAGTGCACGCGCAATCGCCACGCGCTGTTGTTGCCCACCCGATAACTGATGCGGATACCTGTCGGCGCAGCCAACTAAATGCACCAGCTTAAGCATTTCATCAACGCGCTGTTGCTTTTGCTCTTTACTCATTTTACTTAAGCCAAAAGCAATATTATGTGCCACGGTTAAATGCGGGAATAACGCATAATCTTGAAACATCATGCCAATATTACGATGCTCTGGCGAGATAAATGTATTGGCGTTACTCACCAGCTTACCATCGATAAACACGCTTCCTTGTTGCGTTTCTATTAGCCCTGCAATTGCTTTTAAGGTGGTGGTTTTACCACAACCACTGGCACCTAACAAACACACTATTTCGTTTTTACCTATGGTTAAATTTAGCTCGTGAATAACCTTAGTACCGTTATATTGATAGCTCACGCCTTGTAAAATCAAACTACTCATTTAACTACGTTGCTCCATAGAACGGTTAATAAAATACAGAGGGATAAATCCAACCAGCACAATAAATAATGCCGATATAGAAGCCAGCTCTAATTGCTCATCACTCACATACTGAAACACATGCGTAGCTAAGCTTTCAAAATTAAACGGCCTAAGTAACAAAGCCGTAGGTAGCTCTTTCATGCATTCAATAAACACCAGCAAAGCCGCAGTAAGCAACCCGCGTCTAAGTAGGGGTAAATGCACCAAACGTAACGTATGGCCTTGGCTTTTGCCCATAGATTGGCTAGCCATGTCGAGAGAGGGGCTAATGCGTAAAAAGCTCGACTCAATCGCGCCATGTGCTACTGCGTAAAAACGCACTACATAAGCAAAAATAATGGTAAATACACTGCCAGTGAGTAACAAGCCTATATTTAAGTCGTATGGCTCAAGCACACGGTTTACAGTATTTTCTAACAGCGTAAGCGGTAATAGCACCGCAATAGCCAGTACTGTTCCTGGTAAAGCGTAGCCGGTGCTAGCTAATCGCCCCGGAATAAGTGGATAATTTTGCTTGGCTATACGTTGATAAAACACCACTAATACACTAAGTAACAGCGTTACTACGCTTACTACTATAGCTACCTTTAAACTTTGCCACGCATAGCTAAAAAACTCACTACTCCATGCTTGATCAAAATAAACAATGGCGTACTTTATTAACACAGCGATAGGTATAACAAAGGCAACAATTAAAATCACACTGCAAAATAGCGTTGCCAGCCAAGCCGACTTGCCTTTTAATATATAAAGCGCTTCACTATTTATACCCGACTGACGCTCAAACACCGCTTGATTACGGCGACTAAAGCGCTCCGTCATTAAGGCTAAAAACAATAGTAATAACATCACGCCCGATATTTTAGCTGCAGCGGTTAACGAGTAATAACCAAACCAAGTATCGTATACGGCAGTGGTTAAGGTGCTTACAGCAAAGTAGCTTACTGTGGCAAAGTCAGCCATGGTTTCCATACTAATTAGCGCTAGCGCAGCTACAATTGCGCCGCGCGATAACACTAAGCTCACCCTAAAAAAACTCTGCCACGACGACAGCCCCATTAACTGGCTAGCCTGTACTAACTTAAAAGACTGCTCACGCAAGGCTGTTTTAAAAATTAAATATAAATAGGGATAAAGCACCAGTGCAAGCATTACAATAGCGCCGGGCAAAGTGCGTATATCAAAAAACCAGTAATCATCCGGCGATTGCCACCCAAACCAGTCTCTGAGAGTATTTTGTACTGGGCCTGCGTAATCAAGCAAGTCGGTATAAACATAGGCAATAATATAGGTAGGCATAGCCAGTGGCAGCATTAACGCCCATTCAAACTGTTTTTTACCCGGGAACTGGCAATAAGCGGTTAGCCAGCCAAGTGGTAAGGCAATAGCACAGCTTAGTACACACACACCTAAAATAAGTAATACGGTATTAGAAATGTAATCCCACAGCACTGTATCCCAAAGATGCGAAAACACCTCTGAGTTACCTTGTAGAGATTCAAATAGCAGAAAAAACAATGGGGTCGACAGTAATAATCCTGTCGACCATGCAAAAAGCTGCCATTTAGACAGCTGAAATTTATAAGTCATTTAAAGATCGAATTTCACCTCATCAATTAGCCTTAACGCTAACGGACGATATTTACTAATTTCATCAAGTGGTAAGCTATCTTCTTTAAAGCTTCCCCAAGATGCAACTAAACTTGATAATTCTACGCCTAGCTTAACCGGATATTCCATATTAATTGAAGCGTACATGTTTTGCGCTTTATTGTCGGTCATATACTCTAGGAGTTTCAAGGCATTTTCAGGGTTTTTAGCGTATTTTGTAATAACTGCACCCGACACATTTATATGCGAGCCGCGATTGATTTGGTTCGGAAAGTTAATATTTACCGCTTGTGCCCATTCTTTTTGGGTTTCATCTTGCAGCATTTTACCTAAATAGTAACTATTGCCAAATGCAAGATCGCACAAACCTTCTTTTACTGCTTTTACTTGCGCTCTATCGTTACCTTGTGGTTTACGCGCTAAATTTGCTTTAACCCCCTCAAGCCATACTTTGGTATCTGCTTCACCATGGTGTGCAATCATTGATGCAACTAAACCCAAATTATACGGATGTTTACCAGAGCGAGTACATATTTGCCCTTTATATTTTGGATCTGCCAAATCTTCATAAGTCAGCTCAGGTAGCGCGCCCACACGCTCTTTTGACGAGTAAACATTACGTACTCGCTTAGTAAGTGCCACCCACTGGCCGTCGCCATCACGAAATGCCGCAGGCACATTGTTATTAATTGCTTCGCTACTAATAGTTTGCGTTAAATCTAAATCTTCAAGTTGGATTAAGGCGCTAAAATTAGACGTTAATACTAAATCGGCTTTGCTGTGTTTACCTTCGCGCTTAACGCGCTCTATTAAGCCTTTATTAGCAAACACTACATTTGTTTTAATACCAGTTTGTTTGGTAAAGTCATCTAAAATTGGTTTTATTAAAAAAGGCTGTCGAAAAGAATAAATATTAACGGACTCAGTTGCAAAAACGGGTGCCGACACAGCCAAACCAACTACAATTGCGAATACTTTTTTCATATTTCCCACCTGAATAATAACTATTATCAATAATTCTACCGTGCCTTACCCAAAAGTGCACACTTTATATAATCTGATCCTGTTAAAATCGCTAAAATAGAAAACCAACGTAAGACATATCCTACAAACGTGACAGCCAATGATGAAAACACAACATGGAAAACCATAACAAACAAAGTAACCAATTGTTTTAATTAAAGTAAATTATTTTAACTATTACGACTATAGCAATTAATTAGCAACCTATACTTCTTTAAAATATCGTACCGCCTATAATTAACTTAACAACCAAGCAGTGATGCTTAACGAGTAAATGGAAACGGACAACTTACTCGACCAACCAATGATTTAGGTTACTAATACAAAACGGATTTTAGGACAGGCTCTAGGAGAGCAGCACAATGGAATGTCTTAAAGGATAGCATCTGGATGATGCGTAAAGGATAGCAACAAAGGATTTACGTTGTTTTACAGGATGTTGAGGAAATAAAGGATACAGGCAGGAGCGCCTACATTACATAGAACTAAAAAGTAATATTGTAATAACAAGGATTTGTAAGAATTTGGAGTTGATTAAGTTCAATTGCAGGATGCAGAAAATTAGAAGATTCCGCAAGCGCGCCTAGAGATAGAGCGCGCTTTTCTTTGCCTAAAATAAATTGCTCAATGTATTTGTACAGCGCCTTGAAGTTGTTTTACTGCAAGCCGCCAAGAGCATATAAACGGTTTAAATTTTAATACACACGTATTTTTCTTCTAGGTACTCATTTAACCCTTGGTGCCCCCCTTCACGGCCAAGGCCCGATTGCTTAACACCACCAAATGGCGCTACAGGGTTAGAAATAACGCCTTCGTTTACACCAATCATGCCAAACTCAAGACCTTCGCTAATGCGATAAACCTGCTTAATATTTTGGCTGTAAAAATAAGCGGCTAAGCCGTAAGGTACGTCGTTTGCTAGGGTAAGTACTTCGCTTTCATCATCAAAAGGAATAATTGTTAATACTGGGCCAAATACTTCTTCATGGTAAATATCCATGTCGGTAGTGACGTTATTTACAATCAACGGGTTTTGAAAGCTGCCACCTAAATCACTGTTATCACCAATCAATACTGCCCCTTTATCTAGTGCGTCTTGTACTAGCTGCTGTACTTTTTCTTTTGCCTTAGGGTAAATAAGCGGGCCGATATCAACATCTGCTGTAAAGCCATTACCGACTTTTAAAGCAGCCACCTTAGGGGTTAGTTTATTTAGTACCGCATCAATAATATTACGCTGAATAAAGATACGGTTTGCAGCAACACAAGCTTGCCCACTATTTCTAAACTTAGCAGCCATTAACCCCTCAATAGCTGCATCGAGGTCTGCATTATCAAAAATAATGAAAGGTGCGTTTCCTCCAAGCTCCATAGAAGTGCGCTTAATAGTACCTGCGCATTGCGCTAATAACTGCTTGCCTACCCCCGTTGATCCGGTAAAAGTAAACTTACGCACTATCTCAGAGTCGGTTAGTATTTTTCCTACTTTTTTAGCATTTTGCGATACTAAGACGTTAAATGCCCCTTTTTCAAACCCTGCTTGATCGGCTAAATAAGCAAGTGCAATAGCGCATAATGGGGTGTGCTCTGAAGGTTTTAATATAAAACTACAACCGGCTGCATAGGCGGGGGCAACTTTACGCGTAATCATAGCAACAGGAAAATTCCATGGCGTGATCCCTGCAACAACTCCTACAGCCTGCTTAAAGCTGGTTAATCTATGGCTATTGTCGGTAGCAGGTATAACATCGCCATAGCTGCGCTTAGCTTCCTCGGCAAACCATTTTATAAAGCCTGCGCCGTAATCAATTTCGCCCAATGCTTCTTTAAGTGGTTTACCTTGCTCTTTGGTCATTAACTCTGCAAGCGTTTGCTTGTGTTTTATAACTAGCTCATACCAGCGCATCAAGGTTTCGCTTCGCTGCGTAGCATTGGTTGCTTTTAATTTAACAAATGCGCTTTGAGCAGCAACTATTGCATTATTTACACCCTGCTCATCAATATCGCTTACATCAACAATGCTTTTTTCGGTAGCAGGATCATCAACACTAAAGTGTGTGTCTGTTTTATAAAATTCACCATTAATAAACGAGTCAGAAAAAATAAGATTACTCAAAATAAACCTCCAAATTACGTTTAAGGTGTTAGCTTTTAATGCGTGACATAGAGCCAAGGCTAACTTTTTAGATAAATCTGCGCGAGGTAAACTCCCGCCTACGGGTAACACTATGTAGATACAAGTCGGGGTTTTATGCCGCGCTTTGTGTGCGCGAGATAAACTCTTGCCTACGGTTTGCAAACAAAAAAGCCGCTGTATTAAACAGCGGCTTTTATTATATTAATCGTTAAAAGCTAGTGCTCTTCATTAACTATATTAACGTTATACTTAGGTATTTCAACCACTAGGTCTTCATCTCTAATAATTGCTTGGCAACCTAAGCGCGACTCTGGCTCTAAGCCCCATGCTTTATCAAGCATATCGTCTTCTAACTCGTCGCTTTCTTCTAGCGAATCAAAGCCTTCGCGGATCACTAAATGGCACGTGGTACACGCACATGACTTTTCACATGCGTGAGCAATGCTAATGCCATTTTTAAGGGCAACATCAAGAACCGTTTGACCACTAGGTGCTTCAATTGCAGCGCCATCTGGACACAATTCTGGATGGGGAAGAAAAATAATTTGTGGCATTCTAATCTCTCTTAAATATTGTCTACTGACTGCCCAGTAAGAACTTTTTTAATTGATGCATCCATTCTGCGTGCGGCAAAATCGCTGCTGGCGTTATCCATTTTTTCAATCGCGGTTTTAATCTCGTTTGGTTGCTGCGCATTCTCACGCACTTTTACCAACTCTGCAATTTCAGCTCGTAAATATGCTAGTTGCGCTTCGTCAAGTAAACCACTGTCACTCGCAAGTGATGCCTCTAGTGCTTCAATTACACGTAGTGCTTCTACTTGTTGCTCTTTGAGCATACGCGCTTGCATATCGCCTTTAGCGTTGCTCATTGACTCTTTTAGCATATTAGATACTTGGTCGTCTGATAAACCAAATGACGGTTTAACTTGAATATCTGCTTGTACGCCTGTCGATTTTTCCATTGCCGATACGCTAAGTAAACCATCGGCGTCTACTTTAAACGTAACCCGAATATGTGCAGCACCCGCAGTCATTGGCGGAATACCTTTTAAACTAAACTTAGCAAGAGAGCGACAATCGTCTACCAATTCGCGCTCACCTTGTAGTACGTGCAACGACATGGCTGTTTGGCCATCTTTAAAAGTAGTAAACTCTTGGGCACGTGCTACTGGAATAGTGGTATTACGTGGAATAATTTTTTCCACCAAGCCACCCATAGTTTCAAGACCTAGCGATAGTGGTAATACATCAAGTAACAACATATCTGAATCAGGTTTATTACCTATTAACACGTCTGCTTGCAACGCAGCGCCTAACGCTACAACGCGATCGGGATCAATTGACGTTAATGCTTCTTTATTAAAAAACTCACTAACTTGGCTGCGAACTAATGGCATGCGAGTAGAGCCACCCACCATAATTACTTGCAGCACTTCTTCGTTCTCAATACCAGCATCTTTTACAGCACGGCGACAAGAACGAAGCGTTTTTTTAACGAGTGGTATCGCAAGCTCGTCAAGTTTTTCGCGGGTCACTTCAACCATGTGTTTCTCATCATCAAACTCAAGCCCAACATTAACAGTTGAGTATTGGCTTAATGCTTCTTTACAGGCTTTAGCTTTATTAATAAATAAGCGCAGCACCGCTGGAGATAAAGTGGTTACACCCGTTTGCTGCTTTAAGTAATCAACAATCAGTGAGTCAAAGTCATCGCCGCCTAGGCTTGAATCGCCACCGGTAGCTAATACTTCAAATACACCTTGGTGCAAGCGCAAAATTGATATATCGAAGGTGCCACCGCCTAAATCGTAAACAGCAATAATACCTTCTTGACCCGAGTCTAAACCATAAGCAACAGCGGCTGCCGTTGGCTCGTTTAATAATCGCAGTACGTTAATACCTGCAAGTTCAGCGGCATCTTTTGTACTTTGGCGCTGAGCGTCATCAAAGTATGCCGGTACAGTAATAACTGCACCTAATATTTCTTGATTACCAAAGCTTTGTTCTGCACGGGCTTTTAATGCAGCTAAAATATGGCTAGATGCTTTAACTGGGCTGATTTTTCCAGCAGCTGTTTCTATGGCAAGTGCACCATCGTGCTGACAAAATTGATACGGTAGTTGCCCATAGCTTTGTTCTATTTCTGCTTGGGTTTTACCTAAAAAGCGCTTAACTGAAATTAGCGTATTAACGGGATCTTGCGTTGCTGATTTTACAGCTTCGCTGCCTACAGTGATCCCACCCGCCTGATAGCGCACTACCGAAGGAAGCATTGCTTCACCTAAGTCATCTGTTAAGGTGCGTGCTTCGCCACTTTGTACCGTGGCTACCAATGAGTTAGTTGTACCTAGGTCAATACCTATGGCTAGTTTATGTTCATGTGGTGCCGCGCTCTGCCCCGGCTCAGCAATTTGCAATAATGCCATAATATTTTTTAAACTCGCTTTACCTTGCTTTATAAATTAGCAAGTTAGGTGATTAGTCATCAAATAAACTGTCTTCAATACGCTCTAGTTCGTCACGTAGTTTATAAACAAATTTTAGTTTACGAACATTATCTGCAGCAGCTTGGTATTGCTGCTCGTCGTTACTTGCTAATTGCTGTGCAAGTTGTGCACTGTATTGTTCGTTAAGTTGCTTGATTTGCTTTTCAAAATTAGCGATTGCAGTGTCAGGATCGCTCGCTGACGTTAGCTCTTCTAACTCTTCGCGAAGTTCCATTTGCTGCATTAAAAATGCCGGATCTTGCAAGGTTTGTTGCTCAGCACGAATATCGACACCCAACTCACTTAACATATATTCGGCACGCTTTACTGGGTGCTTTAATATTTGTAGTGCGTCGTTAATTTCTGCGGCGCTTTGCACGGCCATTAATTTATCGCGACTGCTGGCGTTGGCATGGCGATCGGGGTGCACTGCACGCTGTAGCTCTAAGTAGTGCTTGTTAACTATTACTAAATCAATATTGTAGTCAACTGGTATTGCAAATAACTCAAAATAGCGCATAACTTCAACCAATAATATTCAGAAATTAATTTCAAAAATAACAAAGCCCTACGTTTATTGGCAGGGCTTGTTTTATACCCAAGTAACTTAGGTATTCAAAACACGTTTAAATTTAAACGGTAAAGCTTTCGCCACAACCACACTCGTCAGCTTGATTAGGGTTAGTAAATTTAAACCCTTCATTCAAGCCTTCTTTAGTGTAATCGAGCTGCGTGCCGTCAATGTAAACTAAGCTTTTAGCATCAACAATTAAGGTAACGCCTTTTGCTACAAATGTTTCGTCGTCGTCGTTTAGCTCGTCAACAAACTCAAGTACATAGGCAAGACCTGAACAGCCCGTCGTTTTAATGCCAACGCGCAGGCCTAAACCTTTACCGCGATTTGCTAAAAATGATTGTACGCGGTTTGCTGCCGCATCTGTCAATGTCACTGCCATGGAACTCTCTTACTTCGCTTGTTTACTTTTATAATTTGCAATTGCTGCTTGAATTGCATCTTCGGCTAAAATTGAACAGTGAATTTTCACTGGTGGTAACTCTAGCTCTGCACTTATATCAGTATTTTTAATAGTCGCTGCTTGCTCTAGTGTTTTGCCTTTAACCCACTCTGTTACCAGTGAAGATGAAGCAATTGCACTACCACAACCATACGTTTTAAATTTTGCATCTTCGATAATACCATCGGCAGATACTTTAATTTGTAACTTCATTACGTCACCACATGCTGGTGCGCCTACCATACCCGTTGCCACTGACGGATCATTTTTGTCTAAAACACCTACGTTACGTGGGTTTTCTACGTGGTCGATTACTTTATCACTGTAAGCCATAATTCTATCCTCACTACCTGCTAGGTATGTACTCGCACTATTATTAGTGGTGAGCCCATTCAACTGAATCTAAATCAATACCTTCTTGATGCATCTCCCAAAGTGGAGACATTTCACGTAGGCGACCGATAGAGTTTTTCATTAATTCAACGGTGTAATCAATCTCTTCTTCGGTGGTAAAACGACCAATACTAAAACGAATTGAGCTATGTGCTAATTCGTCGTTACGGCCAAGTGCACGTAAAACATAAGAAGGCTCTAAGCTTGCTGACGTACAGGCTGAACCTGACGATACTGCAATGTCTTTTACTGCCATTAGTAACGACTCACCTTCAACAAAGTTAAAGCTGATATTTACAATGCCTGGTACTGATTGGTCTTGTGTACCGTTAAAGTACACTTCTTCCATATCACTCATAATACCGTCAATTAAGCGCTTACGTAGGGCGCTTATATGTGCATGGTCTTTTTCGAAATCTTGCTTAGCAACTCTAAACGCTGTCCCCATACCCACTAACTGATGCGTAGCAAGTGTGCCAGAGCGCATACCACGTTCGTGACCGCCACCATGCATTTGTGCTTCTAGGCGAGCGCGCGGTTTACGACGAACGTAAAGTGCACCAACACCTTTAGGACCATATACTTTGTGGCCTGAGAACGACATAAAATCAACTTTAAGCTGTTGTACGTCAATTAATACTTTACCTGCGCTTTGCGCTGCATCTACGTGGAACATAATTTTACGTTCGCGACACATTTCGCCAATAGTAGCGATATCTTGAATTACACCTAGCTCGTTATTAACATGCATGATGCTTACAAGTACGGTGTCGTCGCGCATAGTGTCGGCAAGTTTTTGTAAATCAAGTAGGCCGTTTTCTTCAACGTCCATATAGGTTACTTCAAAACCTTGACGCTCAAGCTCACGACACGTGTCGATTACAGCTTTGTGCTCAGTTTTAGCGGTAATAATATGCTTACCTTTCTTTTTGTAAAACTGTGCAGCGCCTTTTATTGCTAGGTTATTTGATTCAGTTGCACCCGAAGTGAAAACAATTTCACGTGGGTCTGCATTAATTAAATCAGCAACATCGGTACGCGCTTGATCGACCACTTCTTCAGCTTGCCAACCAAACCTATGTGAACGTGACGCAGGATTTCCAAAATTACCGTCCATTGTCAGGCATTGCATCATTTCTTTGGCAACACGTTCGTCAACAGGCGTGGTTGCTGCGTAATCTAAATAAATCGGTAACTTCATTTCTCTCTCCGCTGCAGGTCAACCTTAAAGTTGACAGCTTACTTGAATATTTTCCAACTGCTTAATTGCATCATTAACACTGTTATCTTGGCGTAATGCGATTTCTTTCACATCAGATTTCTCTACCAATTCAGCAAGGGTAATATTATCTAAAAATTCTTCTATTCGTGCGCTTAATTCTGACCACAAATTGTGAGTTAAACAGCGCATACCACTTTGGCAACCTATATCACTTTTTTGGCAACGTGTTGCATCAACTGACTCATCTACTGCATTTATCACATCACCAACAGAAATAGCGTCCGCTTTACGCCCCAATAAATAACCACCGCCAGGGCCGCGAACAGAGCTTACCAAACCGTTTTTACGTAAACGGGCAAACAACTGTTCAAGGTAAGACAAAGAAATTTCTTGTCGCTGTGAAATATCAGCAAGGGCAACAGGACCTACACCTGTGTGCAGTGCAACATCCAGCATAGCTGTAACGGCATACCTGCCTTTTGATGTTAACTTCATAACGCCCTCCGCACAAAAGAGTGCAAATTTTAATTACCAGAGTAAATTAGTCAAGTATTAAAACTTAAAACCAGTTCTTAGCTAAACACGTAATACCTGAGTGTTTTACTCAAGTATTACGTCCTATTGTAATTACCTGAGTAATTTAGTCAAGTATTAGCGCGTTATTTAATCGTAGCTTGTTATAACTAATTGCTATAACCATTATTATTTAGGTATCGACTTATTTATAGAGGTTAAAATACCACGTAAAATGTTCATTTCAGCATCTTCAGGGCGAGCACGATTAAACATACGACGTAACTTGGTCATAACCATGCCTGGGTGCTGCTTAATGATAAACCCAGTATTAAACAGTGTCTCTTCAAGATGCCCGTAAAATAACTCAGTTTGTTTTGAGCTAGGGTAAACGGTGTCATCTTCTTCGGCTATTTTAGGTTGCTGATTTAAAAACGCCATTCGCGTTTCGTAGCATAATGTTTGCACTGCCATAGCTAAATTAAGCGAGCTGTACTCTGGATTTGCCGGAATACATACATGATAATTGCAAAGCTGTAATTCATCGTTGCTCAAGCCGCTATTTTCACGACCAAACACCAAAGCAACCGGGCCATTAACTGCTTCGCTTACTAGCTTTTCACCACATTCACGTGGTTCAACCATAGGCCAAGATAGTGTGCGAGAGCGCGCACTCGTGCCAATAGTTAACGCGCAATCGGCAATTGCATCAGCAACAGTATCAACAATCACAGCATTACCTAAAACATCACTTGCTCCAGCGGCTAATGCACTGGCATGGCTGTCGATTTCACACGCTGGGTCGACTAAATAAAGCTTTGATAAGCCCATGGTTTTCATGGCGCGAGCCGCCGAGCCAATATTACCTGAGTGTGATGTGTTAACTAAAACAACGCGAATATCATCTAAGATCATTGCTGTGCTACTTTGTTTGCTGCAAAAAATTGCGCAAATTCTACCATGTAATTAAAAACACGGCTACGATAAGCGCAGCCGTGAATAGGGTTCAGCTCAAAATACAAACCATGTTTAGGTTTATATACCAGCTTATTTAAAGCACACACTTAGTGATCGCAAGCCAACACCCTTTACTTATGTCCAAACACTGCGCTGCTTTTATCTTTTATTAAATCAAATAGCAGTAATTAAGCTGTTCCGCCTACTGTTAACTTGTCTATTTTCAAACTAGGTTGACCCACCCCAACAGGGACGCTTTGGCCGTCTTTACCGCACACGCCAACGCCTTTATCAAGCGCAAGGTCGTTACCTACCATAGATATTTGCTGCATTACTTCTGGGCCGTTACCTATTAAGGTTGCGCCTTTAATTGGTTGGGTAATTTTACCGTTTTCGATTAAATAGGCTTCTGATGCGCTAAATACAAATTTACCTGACGTTATATCAACTTGTCCGCCACCAAAATTAGGCGCAAACACGCCTTTTTTAACACTACTGATAATATCTGCTTGGCTGTGCTCACCGCCTAACATGTAAGTGTTGGTCATGCGTGGCATAGGTAAATGTGCGTACGATTCACGACGTGCGTTACCCGTTGGGCTAACGCCCATTAGGCGCGCGTTCATTTTATCTTGCATGTAGCCTTTTAAAATACCGTTTTCGATAAGTACGTTATAGGCCGCAGGTGTGCCTTCGTCGTCTACGTTAAGTGAGCCACGACGATCAGCCATAGTGCCATCATCAACCACAGTACATAGCTCAGACGCTACTTTTTGCCCTACTTTGCCGCTAAACGCCGATGCGCCTTTACGGTTAAAATCGCCCTCTAGGCCGTGGCCTACGGCTTCGTGTAATAATACACCTGGCCAGCCATTTCCTAGCACCACTTCCATGGTTCCTGCTGGCGCATCAATGGCTTCTAGGTTTACCTTTGCTTGGCGTACTGCCTCTTCTGCAAACTCCATCCAACGTGGTTTACCCTCTACTAACTCTTTAAAATAACCATAATCTAAACGCGCACCACCACCGGCTCCACCGCGTTCACGACGACCATTTTTTTCAAGTAGTACTGAACAATTTAAACGAATAAGTGGGCGAATATCGGTGGCAAAAGTACCGTCGCTAGCGGCAATAAGTACTTCTTCGTACACGGCCGACATTGAACTTATTACTTGCTCTGCGTCGGGTGCTAGTTCACGAATATAGTTTTCAAGCTCTCGTAACAAATTTACTTTATCGGTATCGCTCATACTTGAAATTGGCTGATGCGGGGCAAACTGCTGCTTTGCAGTTACATCGCTAAATACTTGAATTGATTTATTTTCACCGGCCTCGGCAATACTACGCGCTGCAGTTGCGGCTTTATTAAGTGCTTCAAGGGTGATTGCATCTGAGTACGAAAAACCGGTTTTTTCGCCGCTTACTGCGCGTACACCTACGCCTCGTTCAACATTGTATGAACCTTCTTTTACTAAGCCGTCTTCAAGTACCCATGATTCATGGTGACTTGATTGAAAGTATAAATCAGCGTAATCCACCTTATGTTGATGAATGTAGGCGAGCGTTTTTTCGAGTTCTTCTCGATTTAGCTGGCTGTCGTGTAATAAATGCTGTTCAACCGTATTCATAATAAATGCTCTCTAAATCGTTGATGAGATTGCACTGGCATATCTCGTCGAATTTTGTGTAATTGCTTTAAATCTAACGTGGCGCTTATAAAACCTGTACCCGTGGGCAACTCACTTAATGTATCTCCCCAAGGAGACAGAACTATACTGTGGCCATAGGTTTGGCGGCCATTTTCATGTGCTCCATATTGCGCTGCAGCAATCACATAACATTGTGTTTCTATTGCACGAGCCGCCAATAAAGGTTGCCAATGGGCTTGTCCGGTCACTACCGTAAAGGCGCTAGGGACTAATATAACTTCTGCACCTTGGCGTACAAGTTGAGTATATAAAGTACTAAAACGCAGATCATAACATACTGTTAAGCCTATTTTACCAAAGGGAGAGTCGACAACAACAACTTCATTTCCTGCTTGAGTAAAGTCTGATTCTCGATAGCTGGCTGTTGAATCATCAACTATTACATCAAATAAATGCATTTTATTGTAGCTGGCAACGAGCTCACCTTGGGCATTAAATAAGTGCGACGCGGCGTAATATTTATTGTCGTTATAAGGTTCTGGCATAGTACCGGCGCTTAACCAAATATTATGCAATTGGCACAGCTCGCTTAACTGCTGCTTATAACGCTCTGCATGCTTAGCCACTTTTAAGGTATCGTTACCCGATTTACAAAACACTAAAAAGGCTTCAGGCAAGCACACTAATAGTGGCCTTGTAGTGGGTAATTGTTGTAACTGATTAACTAGCGTTTGTATGTTTTGCTCAGGATTAACCCCAGAGCACATTTGCAGAGCAATAATTCTCGGAATTGCTTCACTCATAAGGTAGCACTCATTAGCTATTTCTCATTGACTATTTCTCATTGGGTAACGCTCACCTCAGCGTCTTTTAGTTTAAGCTTTGTTGCTGCTTGAGGCTGATTTTGCGCCGCTTGTGGTAGCGTTACTTCACGACTTTTACGGTCAAGTTCTTGTACTTGCGGGTCGTTCATTTTACCGGTTACTTTAAAGTTTATTTCGGAAATAACGCGCGCCGAGTGAATCACTTTATCTATAGCAAGCGCAGCAAGGCCGGTAACGGGGTTAACCATCCAAGCTACTATTATAGGTATGCTGGAGGTTACTTGCGGCGCAACCGCTAGGTCGTAGTCTATTTCTAGGGTATTTAAATTAGCATAACCTTTAATGGTTAAGTCGGCTGGTACGCCATCCATTTTAGTATCTTGAGTGTAGGCAATGCCTTTATCAAGCTGCATTGTGCCTTGCATGCTGTTATAAAAAAAACCTTTGGAAAACACATCTCTAAAATCGAGTTTTAATTTACGCACTAGTGAATCTAGGCTCAGTAACGAGAACACCCGCGCGCCACCATCACTAACCTCGGTTAAATGTCCTTCGCCTAAACGCCAATCAATATTGCCCGAAAGACTTGCTACATCAAGGTTATACGGGGCTGCTTGCCATGCAAGATTATAGTTAATGGTTGCGTTTGAATCTTTAATTGCGGTGGTTAAGTCAAACTCATTAAATAATGCGCCTATATCCTCACTTTTAAGCTCACCGCTGAGTTGCGTTTGGCCATTTTGCCACTGCCCATGGGTGCGTAAAATATGATCGTTCTTATCAACCACTAACTCAGAAATAACAAGCCGCTTACCATCCCCCAATAAAGACGCGCTTACTTTACCTAACTGATACTGACTCACCTTACAGTCGCCACATTCAAATTCTATTGCGGGTAGCTGAGTAAGCCAGCTTACGTCATCGGCTGTTTCTGTGCTTGCAACTGGCTTAACGTTTGCAGGTTCAATAAAGTTAACCCTTAAATAATCGCTATTAATTCGAATCGGCTGGCTGGCTTGCGAGATAGGAATTAGCACCCCTGCACGCAACTCTTTAGCATTTAACTTTAGGTATAAATCGTTTTGGGTAGGTGCTAAGCGCATTTCAAAGTCATTAAATTGCACGTCACTAATATTAAGTTTTTCTATATTAGCAAGTACTTCATGCAGTGGTGGCATAACACTAGCTGATGCTTGCTCTGAGCCTTGCTTAGATACATTTATAATTTGCTCAATTAACTCTAGCCACGGAAGCAAATCGGTTTGTGGTAAATTAATACTAACCGCTAAATCTTTTTTATTAAGCCCTAAATCATTTTTACCGATAACAAAATGAGCATTATTAAAGTGGGTGTTGGCGTTATCTAAAATGGCGTTAAAATAAAATAGCTGCTTTATATTAGCGGTAATTAAGTTAGATATATTATCGCCTTGAATAACTGCATTGAGTGGCCATGGTTGCTCGCTGCTTTTAGCATAGTCACCCGGTAAAGTACTGCTTAAACCAATTAATGACGAGGTTACTTGCGCACGATAATCAAACCCTTGTTCGGTAAAGTTAAGCACTAAACCAATATCGGCTGCACTTTTCCCGCTAAGGTAGTTTTTTAATAACCCTTGGCCGCTCGCAATAAGAGTCTCGGCATCTAGCTGCGCTTTTATGTTTATATTGGCGCGATAATCTTGCTCAATACTTTTGCTGTCATAGTTAATATTGAGTGGCATGCCCAACCATGTTGCAGTGGCATTAGTGAGGGTTATTTCATTGTTTTTAAAATGCAGCTCGCCGTTTAAGTTATCCAGTTCAATGCCTGGTGTTGCAATATAAACAGGTAAGTCTATTAAATTTACTTTGCCGCTCACACTTGCACCATTAGCAAATTTAGAACCAATTAACAGCTCTATATCTGCACTAGCTTCGCCTTTACCTTGCACAATTTTAAAAATTTCAGCAAGCGGGCTGGCAAGTGGCGTGGCCGCAAAAAAGTCGTGCATTTTTTCAAGCTCAGCTTGCTTATCTATTTTAACTACTAGCTCATCGGCATGCATTAAATCGCTAATGCTAACGCGTACACTACTGCCCACAGCTAAATTTACTAACTTGCCTTGCTGGCTATAAATATCCATGCGCTCGTTGGCAAAATGTAACTGGGCGCTGGCGTTAGTAACTGCAGGCCAGTCGGGATCAAACTGATAAGTGGCGTTATCTATTTGTGCTAACACATCAAACTGCCCAGAGCCGTCACTAAATGGAAAGCCTGTTAGCGGGCCTGCAAAAAGCACTTGTGCTTTTGACACTTCACCGCCTTTTATAGCGCCATTTAAATAGCTAACTAATTCAGGGCTCATCGCTTTTAAAGGAAAATAATGCCCAGCAATACTCGCGTCGGGTGCAAATGCTTCGGCGTATAAATCTAAACGCGGTTCGTCGCCTAAGCTAAGCTGCATTTCTGCAGCAAAGGTAACTTCATCATTATTAAACCAAATATTGTCACTACTAATGTGCCAAGCATTACTGCGCTTGGCTAAATTGAGCTCTATATTTAATTGCTCATAATCTATATTTTGGCTAAAACTATCACCGGTAATTAGGCTGTTATTTTCACCAAACAGGGTAATTCGCCCGTATTGCTGATTAACCAGAGCACTAACTCGCAGTTCTTGTGCGGCAGGTATTGCGTGCTGCTCTTGCCAGCCAATATTATCGGCTTCAAACCACAGCTGCCATTGCTCACTATTGGTATAGTCTAAGTAAGCTTGCTTTATTTGCCCACTAGGTTGGCGCTGTAAAAATGGCGTTAGGTTATTAAAGTTAGTCAGCTCGGCTAAATCGCTAAGTAGCGCTATATCAACTTGCTGTAACCAAATTTTATTTTGCTTACCCAGCAGTGCCTCAAACTCTAAACTCGGCCAGCTTTTATCATTACTATTAAACGCTAAACCCGTGCTTTTCAACCGCCAGCTTTTTTGTTCAGGAAATAAATGAAATCCCCCTTCGCTTAGGCTCAGCTGTTGTTTCTCTCCAGCCAACTCCCAACGTGCAAAACTAGGTAACCACTGTACTTTAACATCACTCACTAAACCTTGATTAAGCTCTAACCAAGCTTGTAAGTTTATGTTGCTGTGCAGTTGCTGTTTTTCGGTATTAATATATTGCGCTAACCAGTTAGATACATCTACCTCATTAGCTTGCACATACATGTCGCCTGCCATTTTTTCAATAGTATCGCCTTTGAGTGCAATTCGCGCATCAAAACTTCCCACCGAAATACCCGGTAATGCTAAGCTACCGCTACCTAAATGTTGCTTATTTTGATTTTGCCAAGCAATATTCTCTAACAGTAACTTACGCTCAGTACCGTCTTCTAAAATAAAGTTAATGCTGGAGTTTTCTATTGCGAAGTGGCCTGTGTCACCCAAAAATAGCTCTTCTATTAGCTCTTTTTGCTCAAACGACACTTCGCCTTCATTTTTGGCAAATAAATTAGCTACTTTAATACTGGTATGAAAGCCATTTATTACAAAGTAGTTTGACTTTAATTGCAGCGTTTTTAAGCTTTCCCACAAGTTAAGCTCTAAACTGGTTTTAGCTATAGTGAGTGCAATAGGTGCAGTTTGGTTGTCTTTAAATGATAGGTTTTCGAGCACTAAAGCAGGCCCGCTACCTTGCCAACTTGCTGAAATAGAGCCGATTGATAAACTAATATCAAACTTGGTATGTAGGTAGTTTTCTATATTATCTTTATAGTCGTTTGCATAAGGTAGGGTATATTTTAAAATAGAAACAGTCACGGCCAGTAACACTAAAATTATGGCACACGTTTGCCATAACTTTCTAAAACAAAAAAAACAGACCGCTTTTGCTTTCATTACATCATTACCACATCAAACTGCTCTTGGCTGTATAAACTCTCAACTTGAATATTGACCTGTTTGCCAATAAATAGTTCTAATTCGGCTAAGTTATGATATTCATCGTTTAGTAATGCTTCACATACCGCTGGCGCGGCATAAACCACAAACTTATCTGCATCGTAAGCACGATTAACCCTCACTATTTCGCGCAGTAATTCGTAGCACACTGTTTCTACTGTTTTTTGTGAACCACGACCAGAACACGCAGGACAAACATCACATAATATATGCTCTAAGCTTTCGCGGGTGCGCTTACGGGTCATTTCTACTAAACCTAATGCCGACAAGCCATTAATATTAGCTTTAGCACGATCTTTTGCTAACGCCGATTCGAGCGAATGCATTACGCGGCGTTTATGATCTTCACTTACCATATCGATAAAATCGATAATAATAATACCGCCTAAATTACGCAGCCTAAGCTGGCGCGCAATAGCAGAAGTTGCTTCAACATTGGTATTAAAAATGGTTTCTTCTAAATTACGATGACCAACAAATGCACCAGTATTAACATCAACCGTGGTCATCGCTTCGGTTTGATCGATAATTAAATAGCCACCCGATTTAAGGGTTACTTTACGATGCAGCGCTTTTTGTATTTCGTTTTCAACATCAAACAAATCAAAAATGGGGCGCTCACCCGGATAATATTCAAGCACTTGCGACAAAATTGGCACAAACTCTTCGGTAAATAATTTAAGCTCTTGGTAGGTTAGTTTAGAGTCAACCCTAATGCGTTCCATGTCTTCGCCCACATAGTCACGTAGCGTTCTAAAAGCAAGGGTTAAGTCTTCATGTAAGATACTGGCTTTACTGGTTTTTTTACGGCGTGACACCACTTTTTGCCACAATTTTTGTAAAAATGCAGCATCGTGCCTTAATTCGGCTTCGCTTGCGCCTTCTGCGGCGGTTCGCACAATAAAGCTGCCGTTTTCATCGCTGTATTCAGCAACGATTTTCTTTAATCTGCCACGCTCTTCTTCTGTTTCTATACGCTGGCTTACGCCAACGTGGGTGGCGTCGGGCATAAACACTAAATAGCGCGAAGGTATGGTAATGTCGGTAGTTAAACGCGCGCCTTTAGTGCCCAGTGGATCCTTTACCACTTGCACCATAATATATTGCCCTTGGCGAACTAACTCACGAATATCTTGTACTTTTTTTATCGGGGTATCGTCAACACCTTCAACAATAGAGGCGCTATTTACAATATCTGAGGCGTGTAAGAATGCAGCTTTTTCAAGGCCTATATCAACAAAGGCGGCTTGCATGCCGGGTAAAACACGGCTAATTTTTCCTAAGTAAATATTACCAACAATCCCTAAATTGCCAATTCGCTCTAATTGTATTTCTTGTAGAACACCGTTTTCTATTAGGGCAACACGGCTTTCACTTGGCGTGACATTAATTAGTAATTCTATACTCATGCTAGCCTCTTAAGAATGTTTGTAATAATTGTTCGGTCTCGTATAAAGGTAAGCCTACTACAGCAAAATAGCTACCCGAAATATGAGTAACAAATCGACCGCCTAAGCCTTGAATACCATATCCTCCTGCTTTATCTTGTGGCTCGCCACTTTGCCAGTAGGTATGTATTTCATCATCGCTGAGGGTTTTAAAAGTAACATTAGTACTTACTACGCAGCTAAGCACCTTATCTGTTGTTGCAAAAGCAACCGCGGTTAATACCTGGTGAGTATTGCCCGACAAGCGCTTTAATGTATGGGTAAAGTCATTTTCATCACAAGGCTTACCTAGCGATTGATTGTCAATAACCACTACGGTATCGCTGCCTAGCACTGGACGATCGGTATAACCAAGTGCTACACCCGACTGCGCCTTTAAACGCGCTAAGCGCTCTACATAATCATAAGGTAGTTCATTAGGGAGTTGGCTCTCGTCGGCATCAACACTAAACTGTGTAAATTCGATTCCTAGTTGCGTTAAAAGCTCTTTACGGCGAGGCGAGGCAGATGCCAAGTATACGGCGTTGGTCATTATCTGATCCTAAAATGTCTACGGTATTTACGCAGTAATAAAAACACCCATACCCAACTCAACATACCTGTAAGCACAGGCCATAAGTATTGCGGGCTAAAGTACACACCCAATAAAAAGTGATTTAGCCAAAACTGCATTAAGTGATAGAGAGTTAAAAATAAGCCAATTAATAAGCTTTGTTGCCATAGCGAAAAGTTACGGATTTTTTGAAAATTACTGGCGGTAACAAAAATACAGATTGAATAAGTAAGTGAATTAACCCCTAGCGGCGAACCAGAAGCTAAATCTATTAATAAGCCTACAATCCATGCGGTGCCTATATTTAAACGATGTGGCACAGCAAGTGACCAATACATTAATACCAATAGCACCCAGTCAGGACGAAAGGGCTCAAACGAAAACGGTAACGGCATCAAAGCCATTACTAACGCAAAAAAAATGCTCAGTGCAATTAACAACGAATAACGATTAATCATCGCTAACCTGCTCCTGTTGATTTCGCCACAGCACTACTAATAATCTAATACGATCTAGCTGCGCTATGGGTTCTGCATAAACTTGTGCAAACGGCTGGCCTTCATCGCGATTTATTTCAGTAACTACGGCAACTGGGTAGCCCTCCGGAAAGATGCCTCCAAGACCTGAGGTCACTAATACATCGCCAATACGTACATCTAGGCTATGCGGTACATGAGAGAGTTTAACAACATTAATTTTACCTATGCCTTCAACCACTGTACGCACATCGTTACGTAAAATACGTACCGGCGTAGCGTGGGTAGTGTCGGTCATTAATAACACGCGTGAGGTGGTTGAGCCTACTTTGGTAAGCTGCCCTACTACACCCATATCATCAATTACGGCTTGGCTTTCGCTAAGTCCATTGGTGGTTCCTCGGTTTATAACAACTTGATGGCTATACGGGTTTGAATGAACTGACAGTACTTGCGCAATAATTTTACGATTTGACGGTTTAGCCGATGAGCCTAATAAGGCGCGCAATTTTTGATTCTCTCTGCTCAAAAACTGGTACTGCTGTAGCTGCTCGCTTTGCAGCATTTGCTTTTTTTTCAGCGCTTCATTTTCGGTAAGTAATTGATCGCGGGTATGTAAGCTTTTTGCACCAAAGCTAAATACTTCGTAGGGTAAATTAGCCACATAAATTAATGGGCTAACCAGTGTATTTAAACTAGTACGAACGTTTGTTCCACCTTCGGTGTACTTATCGCCAATAATCAGTATGACACTCAAAAGCACTGCGACAAAGAGTCGCAGTTGCAAGGAAACGGTTTGTGCAAACATTGATTTCATTAGTCGTAACTAAATACATCACCGCCGTGCACGTCTATCATTTCAAGCGCTTTACCACCACCACGGGCAACACATGTAAGCGGATCATCAGCAACCACAACTGGAATACCAGTCTCTTCCATTAATAAACGATCTAAATCTTTTAGTAATGCACCACCACCGGTTAACACCATACCGTGCGCTGAAATATCTGACGCTAGCTCTGGCGGTGATTGCTCAAGGGCAACCATTACAGCACTAACAATTCCCATTAATGGCTCTTGTAGCGCTTCAAGAATTTCGTGCGAGTTTAATATAAATGAGCGCGGTACGCCTTCGGCTAAATTACGGCCACGCACTTCAATTTCGATTGGTTCATCGGTTTTAAAAGCAGAACCAATTTGATGCTTAATATTTTCAGCAGTAGCTTCGCCTATTAGGCTACCAAAGTTACGACGCACATAATTAATAATTGCCTCGTCAAACTTATCGCCACCAATACGTACCGACGAGGAGTAAACTACGCCGTTTAACGAAATAATAGCCACTTCGGTAGTACCGCCACCAATATCAACAACCATAGAACCTGTGGCTTCTGATACCGGTAAACCTGCACCAATTGCCGCAGCCATTGGCTCTTCAATTAAATACACTTCGCGAGCACCCGCTCCCATTGCAGATTCACGTATTGCACGTTTTTCTACTTGGGTTGCACCACAAGGCACACATATAAGTACACGTGGACTTGGACGCATAAAGTTATTGTTATGCACTTGCTTAATAAAATGCTGTAACATTTTTTCGGTAACATAAAAATCGGCAATTACGCCGTCTTTCATTGGTCGAATAGCTTTAATGTTACCAGGCGTACGGCCTAACATCTGCTTTGCTTCAGTACCTACTGAAGCAACGCTTTTAGGCCCACCAGCACGCTCTTGACGAATAGCAACCACTGATGGTTCGTTAAGTACTATGCCTTCTTCTTTTACATAAATGAGGGTATTGTCTGTACCCAAGTCGATCGATAGATCGTTTGAAAAAATACCACGGAGTTTTTTAAACATGAGGCTGGATGACCTTTGAAATACGTTCTTATTTAAGCTGCTTTCACTTTAATACGCTAATATAATGAGCGATATTAAGCACAGCTGCCTTTGTAATTTAGTTAAAAAAGGAAGCAAAGCTTCCTATTTATCGTTCGCGAACTAAGCGAAAACCTATGTAGTTAGCTCTAAAGTCGGGCGCTAATATTAATCGCGTTGAGGCACGTGCAAGGCTAGGCGCAAAATTCCACGCTCCACCTCTAACCGCAACATCCGACTCACCCGAGTTTTTGTTAGTCCATTCCCATACATTGCCTACGGTATCGTATAAACCAAATGCATTAGGAGAAAATGATCCTACCGGTGCAGCACTCTTGTTTGACCATTGACTACCACACCAGCCACAATTCGCTAAATTTTTACCAATATCGTTACCCCAAGGGTATTCTGTTTGACTACCTGCGCGTGCAGCGTATTCCCACTCAACCTCATTAGGTAAACGAAACTGTTGACCTGTTTGCCCTGACAACCAATCAGCATACGCTTTAGCGTCGCTATAAGTTAAACAAACAGCCGGAAAATCACTTGTTTGCTCAAACCCAGGATTACGCCAATTTAAATTAGCTTCCCATACGGGTTCGCCATTTAAATAATAGGCGCAGCCTTTACCTTGCTCGGCTTGGGTTTTGTAGCCTGTATTAGCAGCAAACTGCTCATACTCACCTACTGTCACTTCTTTGCTTTGCATAGCAAAAGAGTTGGCAATTACTTTTTCAACAACTGGGCGCTCATTGGCTAAACCATTGCCATTAATATCGCCCATTTTAAATTTACCTGCCGGAATAACAACTACTGAAGTTTTTACATTAGCGTTTAATACGCTGATGTTGTCACTCACTTTACGAGTTGTTTGCTCAGGTTGCTCACGCGTGTATGTCGGTGCAGCAATCGACTCTGGCTTTTTTACTAAGTTGGCATGCACGGTTTGTGCTTTATTTAAATCAACACGTACCTGATAAGGTTTATAACCAAGCTTGCGCACTTCAATATTGTGCACACCTCGCGGTAAGCGGGTTACTAAGCGGGTTGAGCCAAAGCTAACCCCATCAATAAACACTTCGTCGTCGTATACGTTTGAGCGTAGCGTTAATTCTACTGCTTGGTTTTTATCGTTATTAGCAATAACCGAGCTGTTTGTTACCATAGGCTTTACTGCATAATCACGCACTGGTTGCTCGTTTAAACGAGCCGCCGAAACGTTGCCATTATCCGCGTGCTTACTGAATGTTAACTGACTATCTGAAAAAGTTGTGCTGTAAGTAGGCTGATATGTTGCCGCCATGGGCGTGCCGTACTCAGAGCAGTAGCGGTTATCAATGCTTAATAAGTTACATAAACGGCTACTGTTAACTTCACCACGCATAGTAACGCTTAAATTAACGTTATAATTGCCTTGGCCACTAAATGCACTTTTTACCACATGACTACTTAAAATTTGTACCTGAGCACCGGCCAAATTACGTTTGGGTTCAACTAAACGCTCTTCAGTTAAGTTAGCAAATATTTGGTCAACAAAACGCTTAGTCGCTTTTTGTAACCCCATTTGCTGTCCGCGTTGCTCACACGCTGCAAGTGTTTCGGTACGCTTACAATTAATTGTGTGATTAACCTCTAACGTGCCTTCGCGGGTAAATTCGTTACGTAAACGCTCTACTCTGGCGGTAGTTAACTGCTCTTTTAAGCTCTCTAAAGTGTTTAAAAGCGTGTGTTTAGCCACACGAATTTGCTCAATGTCTTTACGGTGGGATGCAATTGCCGCCAACTGCATAGAAATATCATCTTTATTTTGCTTGTGATCGGCCACAGCTTTTTGATAACGCGCCTGAGCAGCGGTTATATCAATGCTAGGATCATCAATTAAACGACGGTACATTTCATTCATCGCGTCGAGTGCTTGGTTTTTTTCTTTATCTAACTCGGTTGAACGTGAACGCAAAAGTTGCAACTGGGTTTGCAGTTGGCTTTCTTCTTTTAAATGTTTATCAAGTATTGTTGTAGATTTGTCATAGTCGATCTGTTTTGTACTAATCTCAGATTCAATTCCAGTTACTGTTGCTGTGTCTTGTGCAAATGCACTACTAGCCAACAAACTAGCTGAAATTAACAGAGATAAAGGAGTAATTCGCATATATTCAGTCCCAAAAAGCGGCAATTATTTGGTCGTTATTATTTTTCTAAAATAAAGCCTTATGCTATGTACTTGAAGCACAAAACACAAGCTTTGTTCAATTATTATCTAAGTTTACAACTATTCACGTGTTTCACGCCAGTAAATAACCCGATCATTCCCTCGAAAGTGGCCAAATTGTAAAATAGCATAAGGATTCAGCTGAGATTGGTCACCTTGCCAATCCCATTTTAGCCAGTCATAGGTATTATATTCTAAAGTGAATGTTCCTGAGCCATTAGGCTTTGCATAAATACCGTTATTTACTGGATATCCTCCCGCCTCTAACTTCCCTGCTGCACCATTACCATACTCATATGTTAATACTGGGCTAGCTGGCAATACTTGGCTTAATTTAGGGTGTTGAAATACACTACAGTTGTCATTGCTGTTTACTACAAACCCATTGCCATCCCAATATTGAGACTCCATGGGGATGAGTAATCGATCTAAATCTGAGCCTGCATTATTACCTAACACTAAGCGGCCAAACCTAAACTCAATAGGCACACTGTTTAGTCGTACGCTGTTGCAATTAGTGCTACAGGTTACCTGTGTATTAGGGCTGTCGTTTGCATCAATTAATGTAGCGCGCTCAATATTTGTAAGTGTGGCCATTAAATTAACCATAGCAAATGGGCCATCGGGTTGATCAACTCCTAGCCTTTTTAAGGTAACATTGCTTTGATTCATCTGCCATTGCCCGTCATTGGTATCGCCCCAATTGTTTTCACCTAAATTAACTAGGCGACTGGCAAAGCTACTTGCTGGCACGTAATTACCCGCTTCATTATTTTCAGCACCAACTTGCACTACCGACTTATCAAACCCAGCCCTGTAATTACTCATTAGCTGATTATTTTGGTTTTGTGCTTGCACTGTAAAGCCAAGTTCAAATGGCTGTTCGAGGTAGGTTAAATTACTCCCATAATCAGTACACTGGGCCGCAGCTTGCACTCCTATTATTTTAAATTGCGATGGCGCAAAACGGCCTACATTATAAAGCTCGCCTTTAACATCACCCGCACCAAAGTAATCGCCATCGTTTAGCCCAGCAATTAAATCAATAATCCCTACTTGGTCATAACTATATTGTGAAATTGACTCACTTAAACTACCTGTATCTTTAAATGCAACAGTATTGACGACTGCAAGTGTTCCAGAAATACCTGCTATGGGCAGCTTTAATTGCGCTGTTACTAAAGGTTGCTCATTAATAAAATGTTTAGCAATAGGGTTGTTAGTAATCTCACTGTAGTTATCGGGGTAGCCATCATTGTTGTTATCTTGACCTTCACGCCATTGCACCGCATTCATTTTTAAATCAAATGTCTCTCCGGTTAATTTAAACAAGCTACCCGCGGCATCTGTTGCAAACCCATCATTGGGTAAGCTCATAGCCAAGCCAAAAGGTTTTACTACATACTCGTTAGAGCTACCGGTTAAATTAACCGACAAGTTAGTAATCGGATCCAGTATTAAATTAGTTTTAGCATTAAGGCTAAGCTGTGCTGCATCGGGGTAATTTATTACTATTTGCGCTTTAGACTCATCATCAAACTGTAATGGCACTGATTTATAACTTTGTTCAATCGCGTATACTTTATTATTATTGCTAAGCTGCACTGGATCAGAGCAACTTACTCCTGCGCTACAGGTATAGGCTAAATCTAAAGCAACTTCTGCCCCCACAGGAAACGCTGCTTCACACGCCCCCGTGGCGGTATTCGTTTTTACAGCTTGAATTGCTAATGCTTTTGCATTAAATCCTGTATTTGAAGGTTTACCTGATAGTTGGGTAGGAATTGTTGTATTGTTATCGCTTTCATTTTTAAAAATAAAACCCGCGTCCGAAAACACCACTTTACAGCCACTTAAACCAACATTTTTACCGCCAATATAACAACGTAACGGCGCAGATGGATCTGCTGTGTTATAACCAATTGTGGCACTGCCAGTGGTACGTTTTGCAAACTGTATATTAGTAGTACCAGTAAAGCTGATGTTCTCACCGGTTACCCAGCTCTGCTTACCACTATTATCTGGCGATAAATTTAAGCTTGATGGCTGATCAAACAAAACATCGCAAGTATCATTTGCGCAGGCGGTTAAAGCCATATCTTTAGCTTGGCAAGTCAGTCCTTGGTTATCACTCATTGATATTCGATAATGATCTAGCAATATAGGTTTATAAATACCACAAAAGCCTGGAATATTATCTGGTACTGATATGGCATCGAAAGTAGAGCTACCCTCGGTAATAATTTGTGTGCCTGAGGTAATAGAGCCTTCGTATGTTACATTTTGCGCTATTCTTACCTCGCCGGTAGCAACAATATAAGCAGCTATATTGGCATTGGCGGCAATCGCAATTGCACCATCAACATAAATAGCAAGATACGCTCCCGAATCTACTACTATATTGGTTTTACCTATATTTAAAAATGAGGTTGAGAGTAACGAACTCGTGTTTTTTAAAAAAATACGCGTAGGAGCCGTTACTCTGTATTGATCCTCCAGCATAGCAAGCTGCAACTCATCATAAAAATAATCTCCTGCTAAAGAGGCTGGTACTGGTGCCACAGAGCTTCCATCGTTAGCCACTGTAGGTACTTGAGCTGCCTGGCTAGGTGTTAAAGAGTTATTGCCACTTGCTAAACAAGCTTGAGCGTTACATAACGCAGGATCAGTTAGTGCCAAAGACGTTAAATTAGTAGTCGTAATAAATTGCGCGTTATTGTCCGTTACTTTAACGCCTTGGACTAACTGCACCAAACCATCATTATAAGTAGATAGCGCGCCTGGAAATAAGGTGTCACAACTTAAAATTTCGCCGCTAGAAACAAACGAACTAGTCATGGCTAAAATAGATACTTCTTCTTTAGGGTGAGAGCGCTCATTATCGCCATCTCGGTCTTCATCGACCACCAACCCGACTCGGTTAGCTCTTAAGTTACAACTTCGCAACCAGCCACCATCGTCCCCTACACGCGAGTTTTTACTTGCAACAACTAAAGGCGATTGCGAATAACGATTAATAAAATTAAAATAATTACATCCATCGTTCCAACCATCTACAGCAAAACCAGTAAAAAAGCTCTCCCAAATAACTTCCACGTCATTATCATCTGTGAATAAGCGATTAGCCCCGGGCTCTACCGCTAAATATGCTACTTTTTCGCTTTTAATTATACCGAATGCCGTTTCAGAAGCTTCTAGCGCAATATTTACTCCGCTGGTAGATAACGAGGCTGTTTCTACCGCAATAGTTAAAAAGGGCACCAAAGCTTGTGCTGGAGGGTTACTATCTAAACTATTAAGCGTTTGTAGTGAATGAAATAAATTTGGCCGCTGGGTAAACGAATGGGAAAAAGTAAGCGGCTTATAGCCCTTTGGAGTAAATGGAGAAAAACCAGATTTGGCACCATATTGTACCTCTAGCTGTAAATCGGTGCTCCCTACTTCCATAATGGTGCCGTCGGGGAACTCATGAACCCCGTATTACACCGCTAAATAATGTGCGCCCATATTAATATGCGCACCATCCTCACCGGAGGGCTCCAAAGGAAGCGCTTCAAACCCGGTAGTGGTGATATTTTTAACTCGAATAATTGCTGGGTTACCACCTTGGTTAGTTGAAAGCATAAAAACAGCTGGAGGAGTTATATATTGCTGCTGGAAATTAACCTTTGTCCATACCGGTGATGTGTAGGTATTTTGTAATTCAATAAAACGCCCTTCAATTTTAGGTGCTGCAGCATTGCTGTTATTACTAAATAAAAATGCTGCTAAGCATATAAGCACGAGAGTATTTTTTATCATGGTAACGTTTTAGCCTCTACACTTAATGTGCGTTGCGTTTGCCAGTAATCTTTTCTACATGCATCCCCCAATGGGCAATCAATTGGCGCACAAGTAGCACTACTTTGTAAATAATAAATATTAACCGTTCCCGAGCGCGCACTGCTATCGGGTAAATCCAGGTACTCTGTACAGCTAATAGATACATCACAAAACGATAAGTAATTTGTTTTAAAGGTTCGGCTTGTAGTAACTAAGGCACAATTTTGTGCAGCGCTATTAAGCGGAAATAATTCGGTTAAACCGCTTTCTAAACCACTTTGTGCCGCCATATATGCTCGCGCGCCATAATATTCTATAGTATTTTGCTGCGCGGCCCCGCTCAGCACTTTAACTAATGCTAAGCCAAGTGCTAATAAGGCAACAATAATCACTAAACACACAACAATTAAATTACCTTGTTGCTTTGTGGGTGAGCGGGTAATTTGCTGATAATTATTAAGGTACATTTGGCACATGCACCTCATGGTTAAAGTTCATTACCTCGGCTTCATTAAAGCGCATTTGTGCATTAACATTAAGTACAGCATTTCGCTGTAAGGCCACCGGCTCTATGGTAAAAAACAAGTTGCTTGCTAGGTTATTTGCAATATAAATCCCCAATAAATCTCGCTTAACACCGGGGGTTACTTGTAAGCTAGGCGCATCTGACTGGGCGCTATTAAAAGCATAATTTGTATAGCGATATAAAAACCGCCCTTCTACGCAAAAACTAACTGGTTCAGCTAATAAATATAATCGCTTACTGGGTGATTCTGCTGCAAATGCTTTACTAAATTGCCACTGATCAATAGCATTTCCTGCCGTGTTATTAAATGCTAAAACTTGTAAGCGTTTATGATTGTTTTCGTTATATATATCATCGCTATTTAATGGATAAACTGCTGCCCAGTTACCCGCTTGCGGTTTAGTTAAGTTATTAAGCTCAAAATCAACTGCGGTAATATTAAACGGGGCTGTAGTCGGTAAATAATTAGTATAATGAGTAGCTGATAAAAAGGGGTAAATTCAAGGCACTGATGAGTATTACACGCCCCTTTACTGTCGTTATCACAGCTTAACCTAAGTGAATTAGGTGTTGCATGGCGTAGCTCTTTACTAATGCGTGTTATTAAAAACCGCGCTTGCGCTACTGCTTCTTGACGCTCCACGCCTTGAGCGTAAATACTTACACCTGCGCCAATAAACGAAAATGCACTAACGGCTAAAATACCTAAAATTACCATTACCAGTAATAGCTCAATTAAGGTAAATGCGTATTGTCGCGTTATGCTATGCATTAATAATTCCCTTTATAAGCACTAAAGCCGTATACCTCACCCAGAGGTGAAGTAACCTCTATAGTAATGCGCTTAAAAGTGCTGCCATCATTACTAGTGGCATCATTAAAATCACTGTCGTACTGCACTTTAACAACCAAACTAAAGCCACTATATTGCGGTAATAAAACACCTAAACTATTGGTTATTGGTTGCCCCGTAAGTGCTATATAGTCGTCAACATCGTTATAACTGGTACGTGTTTCTGAATTATCTGGGCCTAAGTCTGCCGCTGCGGTACAAGCCTTTGCGCCCAAAGATATTTCGCCGCAACGCCTAAAAGGAGCGCTTCGCTCACTGTACTGATCAAACGATTTACTTTGAATTTCGTTCATGAGTGATTGCCCAAACTCCGAAGCACGTAATGCCACAATAGGCTCAGCACTTTTTTGAGCTTGAGGCGCAATAAGTGCAGTAATAATACTCAGCGCAATTGCAAACATCACAATACCAACAATTAACTCTATTAAGGTAAAGCCCTTATGTTTAAGGGCAGGCATAAATAAGCCCTTCACCGCTAATGCATACCGCGGCTAACCCTATATCTATTCGACATTGCGTTGTGCAGTTTTGATCAACCCTGCCAAGGGGATCAAAGTTAACTTGGGTAAACACATTACCGTTACTGTCTAATGCGTTAAAGGTAATATCACTTCTTTGGCTATTAATTTGTATTACTAGGTGCTCACTGTTGTTTATATCAGCCCCTCCTGAGCAGGTATCGGGTGTTGGTCCTGCAATTAACCTAGCGGTAACGTAAAGCTTATGACAGCTTGTGGTCGCTGTATTTTGCATGGCACGTAACTGCACTGTTCGCAGTGCATTTAATGTGCGGTCTCGATACGAGTACGCATCCTCGGTTGAACTACCTAAAAATTTGGGAACTGCCGTTACCGGCAGTATTCCCAAAATAATTAAAGTAATAATTAATTCAACGAGGGTAAAACCGCGCTGCTGCTTACCACTGCTGATCATTTATGTAATTAACAGCCATCTGTCACTAAAGTAACTACAGGCGCTGTAACAACTGTTTTAATTGGTGCTGTTGTTGTAACTGCAGCTGTTGCTTGAGTGTATTCAATGCGACAATCATCAGCTTGCACATAACTATTTGGGAAAATAATCACTTTATTGTCAGCTGTAATTTCAACAAGATTAAAATCGGCAGTGTTATCAGCCGCAAATTTTACATCTAAAAATGCTTCAAACGCTGCCTGTGTCGCTGCAGGGTAACCGTATACAGTTGCTACATCTCCAGTATCTACTGCAACAGTTGCTGTCGCTTCTTTTTGCTCACTGGCAATAATCGACTTACCGTTAACTATATTCATGCCACTGCGAATTGATCCCTGTAGTCCTTCTAGCGTAGATGCGTTCGCATCACCTTGCAGGTTTAAAAAGCGCGGTGCTGCTACTACTGCTAAAATTCCTAAAATAACAATAACAATAATTAACTCAACAAGCGTAAAACCTGCTTGCTTATTCAAAGGTTGATTTTTTAATGATTGTGTTTTCATAAGTAAGCCTCTTTTTTAATAATTACTTAATTTTTAAATATATGTACTTTGCCTGTTTTAGGTAAGTACGAAAAACCCACTGTTGCTGATGCTATTGCACCATTTATAGGTATGTTTTGAGAACTAAGAGTGTGCGTTGAATAATAGATACATTGCGTATTAGCTGCGTTATATCTAACTAAAAAACTAACCTCTTTTAAACTTAACTCCTCAGTATTTAGTGTGCTGCTGGGTGCATTTTGTAAAATTACATTTAACACCTGGCGACATTTAATTGCATTAATAGCATGTGCCCGAGTATCCCATTTTTCTGTTTCATCACTTGTTGGTGTCCCCATCAATCCATCGACACCAACAATTACTCCTCCATAATTAACAAACGTTTTATTTAATAACCCCTTGGGTCGCCCATTCAATTCCCATTGCCCGCGCACCAAACCTACCGCTGACATAAAGCTTGTAGCTACTGCATCAACATTTGCACTATGTGCCTGATTTTTAATATCTATATACCTAGGTATAGCAAAACTTAAAATTACAGCCAGTAACACAACAACAATTATCAACTCAAATAAACTAAAGCCTTTTGAGCGAGTAATTATTGTCTTCACTTTAATTACCTTTAATCGCTGACATCATATTCCACATCGGCATAAAAATACCTAAAGCTAAAATAAGCACCATAATTGCCACAAACACCGTTAATATAGGCTCTATTTTGGCGGTTAAGCTGCGTAAGTCATAATCAACTTCACGCTCATAATAATCTGCGGCTTCTTGGAGTAACTCATCAACTCGACCTGTTTCTTCGCCCACAGCAACCATTTGCAGTACAAGTTGAGAAAATAACTCACTGGCTCTTGAAACCCTGAGTAAACTGTCGCCTTTTTCTATATCTTGGCGCATGGTAATAATGGCTTTTTCCATATAACTATTATCTACAGCGTGCGCAGTGAGCGATAACCCCGTGGTCATAGGCACACCAGAGCGCAGCACCATTGCCAAACATTGGCTATAACGTGCTAATAAAGTACGCTGTAGAATATCGCCAACAAAGGGAATTTTTAGCTTATATTTATCCCACTTATAACGCCCTGTTACGGTATTTAAATAACGCTTAAAGCCAATTATTGCGCCCACCAGCATTAAAATTAATAACCACCAGTAATTCACAAAAAAGTTGCTTGTTGCTATTAATATTTGCGTCATTAAAGGCAGATCAGCATTAAATTTAGCGAACATGCTGGCAAAGGTCGGAATAACAAAAATATTTAAAATGATCATGGCTCCCACCAACGCACAAATTACAAACGTGGGATAACGCATTGCCGCTTTTATACGCTTGCGGGTTTCTTGTTCTTTTTCAAAATAGATAGCAAGTTGATAAAACGCATCTTCTAAACGCCCTGCACCTTCGCCAACCATCACCATAGAAATAGTTAAACGACTAAATACTTTATTGTGCATCGACATTGCGCTTGATAGGTCACGACCTTGCTCTAGCTGCTTAGTTACTTCCATTAACACCTGTTTAAAGGCTTTATTTTGGGTGGTATCCGCCAAACCAACCATGGCTCTAATAATAGGAATACCCGCTTTTAACAATTAATACATTTGCCGAGAAAACATAATCATGTCTTCTAGGCCTATTTTTTCATTAAATAAATTGTCAAAAACTTTAATGTTATTTTTAGTTTCAACCAGCGCAATTGAAATAGGAATAAATTGACGCTTCATTAAGTTATCAGCAACGCCTGCCTGGCTACTCGCTTCAAGCTGACCTTTAACTAACACTCCTTTGGCATCTTTTGCTTTATAGCTATATAGCTGCATCATCACCTCCGACTATTTCGGGGATGTATTCTGCAACCTTAAATACTTCATCTAAAGAAGTGATACCTTGTTTTGCATAATTAAGTGCCATAGCAGAGAGCGGAATAAAGTTAGCGCTATTTTTAGCCGCTTTAGCAAAGCCTTGCGTGTCATTAATACGCAAGGCATCCATCATTGCATCATCCATTTCCAGTAGTTCAAAAATGCCTACTCGCCCCCTATAACCACTATGATTACACGCAGTACAGCCTTGTCCTTTATAAAACTGTGTATCTGTTGTATTTTCGCCAAGGTACTTTAACCAACTGTTTTCTTGATGATCTGGTTGATACGGCGATTTACAATCGCTGCATACACGCCTAACAAGTCGCTGAGCAATAATGGCACGCAACGAGCTTGCGACTAAATAGGCAGGAGCTCCCATATCTATAAGGCGCATTGCACTAGTAATGGCATCGTTAGTATGTAAAATGAACAACTCCCACTAAACGCTGCGCGTTTTGAAGGAGTTTCAAAAAGAAAGCCTAAGCTACCTTTTTAGGCTGGTTCCCAGCCTGAATACCTAACGCCCAGTTTAAGTTAACTTGCGCACTGGCTACATCGCGGGGCTTCTCACAACCACATTCGCATGAGTGCCAGCGGTCTGCTAAGGATTTCTTCTTCTTAGCTCCGCAGTCTGGGCAGGTTTGACTTGGCTTAACTTGCTTTGTTGGTACTTCAACAAATTCGCTACTAGCTTCTTCCGCTTTGTATCGCAGTAAATTAAGAGTCATGGCTGGCGCGGTGTTCAGAATTTCCCGATTCAGACCAGCCTTTTGTTTCACCATTTTTCCGTTTTTCTCGACAGTACCTTTGGCACTACGAGTCATGTTCTTAACGGTGAGTTTTTCGGTGGCGATCAATGCCGCCACTTCAACTAATTTTGCAGTTTCTTTATGAGTAAAATCGAGTCTTTGACGGGCGATTTTCTGGTGGAGTTTGGCAATTTGATGCTTTAATTTTCGCTGGGTGCGAGTGCCTTTTTTCGCTAACGCGAGGTCACGTTGTAAAGAGGTTAATCGCTCTTTGCTGTTTCTGAGGTAACGGGGGTTTTCGACTTGCTCAAAATTACCATCCTGATCGATAGTCGAAAAGTAATGAGAAACACCCCAATCCAAGCCAACAGCTTTAGTGCCACAGTTTCTCTCAATGGTGTCATACTCCATTGAAACTGAAATGAACCACTCACCATTCTTTCGGATGATTTCGGCAGTTTTCGGCTTGCCTCCTGTGTTTCTAGCTTTACCTCGGATCTTAACGATACCAACATCAGCCAAATAAACAGCACCATGCTTTTTTTCTTTCAGGTTGAGCTTCCAACCATCACCATGAGCCTTGTAGCCCCAACCTTTAAAGCGTTGAAATGGTTTAAAACGTGGGAATCCAGCTTTCTTATCACCTTTTTTGAGCCGTCTAAAAAAACCGTCAAAAGCCAGTGCAACACGTTTTAATGTGACTTGCTCACTCTGAGCATTAGCATTGAAAATGCCATGCGCTTTACGATTATTACGCCACAGAGTGTTGATTTTGCACTGTTCGTGAAAGTTAAGACTGTAATTAGAATCACGATATGTTTCGATGCGATCACGTAAAGCCCAGTTGTACAACTGGTGATGGTGGACAAACAAATCCATCAGCGATTCTTCTTGAGAAACTGATGATTTCATTTTATATGTAACTTTACGGATTGCTTTTTTCATAACAACTAATTATATTTAGTGGTTATGAAAAAACAAGCCCTAAATACGCTGTATCACAGCGTTTATAATATTCACTATCATTTAGTTCTTGTAACTAAATATCGTCATCGCTGTATCACGCCAGAGGTTGCCGCGTACTTAGAATCTCAGTACAAAAGGTTGTTAAAATCTTGGGATTGTGAGCTTTTGGAGTGCAATGGTGAGCCAGATCACCTTCACCTTTTAATTTCTGCTAATCCCAAGATGCAACCAAGTAAAATGGTGAACAGTTTAAAAACTGCTACATCAAGACTTGTGCGAAAGGAGTTTTCCGAACACTTGGGTGAGTTTTACTGGAAGCCAGTTTTTTACAGCAGAAGTTATTGTCTGGTTAGTTGCGGAGGTGCACCACTTGAAATCGTGAAGCAATATTTAGCTCAGCAGGAAGGATTTGATTAAAGCCACCACTTCGTGGTGGTGCGCCTTTCACCACCACCTAAATTAACTCGCTTTGGCTCATTAGATTTAGATGGAGCACTTGGCGCTATTGGGTAGATAACACTAAGTGACCGGTTAATGCAGCTCTTAAGCCTATATCAACGGTTTCTTGGTCACGCATTTCGCCGACCATAATAATGTCGGGATCTTGTCGTAATGCGGTACGTAAAATACTCGCAAAACTTAAGCCAATTTTATTATTTATCTGTACTTGGTTTATACGCCCAATTCGGTATTCAACCGGATCCTCTACGGTAATAATTTTACTTTCTTGTTGATTAAGCTCGCTTAACGCTCCATACAAAGTGGTGGTTTTACCCGAGCCAGTTGGCCCTGTTACCAATACCATACCATGGGGGCGTTTAATAATACTGCGCACCCGTTTTAAAATATGTGCCGGCATACCGGTTTCATCTAACGATAATAACCCGGCTGATTGATCGAGCAAGCGCATCACTACAGATTCGCCATGTTGAATCGGCATGGTCGAGAGTCGTACATCTATACTGTGGCTACGCACTTTAATATTAAAGCGGCCGTCTTGTGGCAGGCGCTTTTCTGAAATATCTAACCCCGACATTAACTTTAAACGCAGTACTAAAGCTGAGGCTATTTTCACCTGATTTAAGGTATGCTCTTGCAGTACGCCATCAACCCGCTGGCGAATACGTAATAAGCCTTCATCGGGCTCAATATGAATATCTGAGGCACGTACTTGCACCGCATCTTCAAAAATAGATTGCAGCAACTTAACCACGGTAGCATCGGATGTTTCGTCACCGAGTGAATTAAGATCGAATTCTTCTACATCTTGGTATTCTTCGTGTAATTGCTCTGCAAAACTAGTGATCTCTTCTGTACGACGGTATACGTTGTCAAATGCCGCCATTATTTGGCTTTCTTGCACAACCGCTAATTCTATTCGCTTTGGGGCGAGTATAGGAGCAAGTTGATCTAACCCTCTTAGGTCAGCAGGATCGCTCATCCCAACTAAAACTGAGTCGCCGTTGTCTTCAATAACTAACGCTCGGTAGCGCCGTGCGTACACTTCTGATAAAAGCTTAGATACATCCGGTGATATTCTACGCTGCGAAATATCTAAAAAAGGAACTTTAAGCTGCTGCGCTAAAAAGCGTAGTAATTGTGGTTCACTAATAAATTCAAGTGTGATTAGGGTAGAGCCCAGTTTACGACCCGTAGCCGCTTGAACATTTAAGGCTTCACTTAACTGTGCTTCGGTGATCATATGCTCATGAACAAGTAAATCCCCTAAACGCATTTTTAAACTAGGTCTCATACGGCCTCCTTCAGCGCTACTAAACGCTGTAATGCATGCTGGGTCATGGCTGTATTTAACCCCCCTAAATCAAGTGCTACTTTATATAAATGCTTAGCATCGGGGTACTCGCCTAATGCATCTTTAGAGGTTGCTAACGCTAGCCACCACTTAGCTTGACTGGGCTGTAATTTAGTTAACTGCTTAAAGCTATTAAGGGCTTTATTATGCTGGTTGGCACTTTGTGCAGCCGTACCTTGTAGCACCCAAAATTCAAAGTTTGCTTGTGTTTCAAAATCATCACTGAGTAGTTTTAATACATCGTCGTACTGCTGCTGCATGATTAGAATTTTGCTAAGCATAATACGCCATTGCAATACATCAGGGTTTTGACTTATACCCGCTTGTAAAACCTGTTGCGCTGAGCTTATATCTTGCTGCTTAAAATAAGTTGCCGCGAGTAAGTTTCTCGCTTCTATATGCTGCTTTGATTGCGCTAAAATATTATTCAGATCGCTTATTGCTTCACTATACAAACCAAACTGTATTGCTTGCTTAGCCGCAAGCAATTGCTCAGCAATTAATACTTGCTGAGATTTAGTTTTAGATGAGCTTTTAATCATTACGTTAGCTGGCTTAGCTTTAGATACTTTAAGGTTTGGCTCAAGGCTTGGCTCAATATTTGGCAAACTACTCACAACAGCCGCCACAGCAGGTAAATTTTTATTAGCTGCAGTTACGTCCTTACTTTCACTTAACGCTTGTGGCTGAGAGTTATTAACAGCGGCGGCATCATTTATTAATTTATTTACTAATAACTGCTCAGCCTCATCAATATTTTGCGGGGCTGCTTTACCAACAACATTCGCTACTTTAACGCCAGGTTGGGTATTTAAAACAGTCGCAATTTCTGGCTGCACATTACTATTTCCCGCTATTTCGTCAGTCACAATAATCGTGTTAGCTACACTTTTTTTAGCCGTTGCCCCTGCTTTTACTTCTTCTGGTGGTAATGCCGAGGTTAGCGTAACCGATAATTCATCCTGTGCTGGCTTATTGCTCGCCGCTGCCGGTAAAAGTAAATAAGCAGCAATAACTATGCTTATTACAGTGGCAATCACCAGCGCTTTAAATATTAAATTTTGTAGGTCGTACACTGGGGTAACATTTACACCAACCGCGTGCTGCTGGGTAACTTGCTTGGCCTCGCGCTGTTCAATATTTTTTAGCATATTATTAATAACGCTCATAGCCACTGCCTCCATACCCAAATTGCAGCAATAGCGATAACACTTATCGTAATAGCACTATAGCTCCAGTAATAACCCACTCTGTATTTAGCACAATCTTCGGTATCTTTTATTGCCAGCTGAATATGGCGCGTAGTTATTGCATTTAAGCCCTCTCCATAAGCTTGCAATAACGCTTTGTGGCATAAAATATTAACCAAACGCGGAATGCCTCTACTCGCACGTGCAATTTTTAACCCCATCCGATTATTAAATAAAGGGGGCTGATTAAAACCCGCCACTTGTAGCCGGTGGTTTATATAATAAATAACCTCTGCTGCTGTCATTGGTCTTAACGCATACGAAAAGCTAATTCGTTGGCGTAATTGCCTTACCTTATTATTGGCTAGTTTTTCATCAAGCTCGGGTTGTCCAAAAAGCACCACCTGAATCAATTTTTCACTTTCGGTTTCTAAATTGGTAAATAGTCGTAACGCTTCTAAGGTCTCCCAGCTCAAACATTGCGCTTCGTCTATTAGTAAAACCACCCGCTTGTTGTCGCTTTGTAAGCTCAATAAGTGATGGTTTATAAGCTGGCTTAGCGCTTGCTGATCTAACGCTTTGTCTACGTCCATTCCCAGCTCTATAGCCAGCGCCCAGCGTAACTCTTCTGGGCTTAAATATGAGTTAGGTAAATAAGCAACTGTGTAGTCATGCTCAATATGATTAAGTAACTTCCTACACAATAAGGTTTTACCTGTACCAACCTCACCGGTCACTTTAATAAACCCCTCACCCATTGCTATTGCAGTTGTAAGCACTTGCATTGCCTCGTGATGCGGCGCAAGCGCACAAAAGAACTCGGTGTTAGGGGTTAAGGTGAAAGGCATTTCACTTAGGTTAAAAAAGCTTAAATACATAATTAGTTCTTATACCAAGTGTCTAAAAGCTGACGGCTTTCGGCTTGCTGCTTTTTCCAAGTGTCGGGCATAACCACTGTTGGGCGGATCAAAATAATAAGTTCTTTTTTCTCTTGGCGTTTACGTATGTTTTTAAATAAATTACCAAATATGGGAATATCGCCAAGAATAGGTGTTTTGGTTTCTTCGTCCTGCGTTGAGGTTTGCATTAAGCCACCAATAACCACTATTTCACCGCTTTGAGCGCGAATAACAGTGTCTGACTCTCTAATATTGCTTTGCGCAAGCGGCAACTCAAAACGTTGGTCATCTAAGGTAATTACCTTTAGCTGCTCTTGGGTTTCGGTTACCGACGGATGGACATGCAAAATAACCGAGCCATACTTATCTATTTGTGGCGTAACATCTAAAGCAATCCCCGAAAAAAATGGCGTTAAGTCAATTTCAGGCGAAGTGGTGGTTGAGGTTCCGGTTACTGTGGTGCTCGACACATTAGTAACAAAATACTCGTCCTGACCTACTTTTATCACTGCTTTTTGATTATTAGTGGCTGTAACCCTAGGATTTGACAACATTTGTACGTCGCCTTGGGTTTCCAATAAATTAATCACGCCGTTAAAATCGCCGCGTTCAATGGTTAACGACGATACCCCGCCAAGCGATGCTGAAAGGTTATTACCAAAATTACCTGCCGTAGTAGCAAAGGATATACTGCTGCCTAAACCGCTTGATATACGCTCCCAGTTAACCCCTTGCTGGTACTCATCTTTTAGCGTTATTTCTATAATTTTTGCCTCAAGAATTACTTGGCGTTGCAGGTTTTCTTGGCTTTGGCGTAAAAATTCTTTTAGCTGGCTAATTTCACTTGGCAAAGCATTTACGGTAACTAAACTGGCTTGAGGACTGGTGATAACATAGCGGCCATCGTTAGCACCAATGAGCGACTTAAGCGCTACTTCTAGCTCTTGCCAAAAATCATTTTTATTAATTGTTTGAATACGTGAACCGTTTAAATCTAAATTTTGACTGCCACCACCAAACTCATTATTTTGTTGTCCACTGTTACTTGAACCACCACTGGAGCTACCGCTATTTTGTGCTAATTGGCTCACACCACCGGCCACGACACTCACGGTTGACTGCCCATGGCGCTGCATCATTAAATAGTTAACAGGAATAGTTTCGGTGCGCATGATCGCGGGCAGCACTTGCACAATGCGCCCTTCGTTTACAATATCTAACGGGTACATGCGTTTAATAACCGCAATCACCTCATCAAATGTAACCCCTTTTAAATTAAGGCTAATAGTGCCACTTACTTGAGGATGAACTGCTACGCTAAAAGGCGTACCGTCGGTTAGCCCTGCAAAAAATGCTCCCATCTCAACGTCATTAGCGGCCACATCAAAACGCTTTATAGCCAAGTCATCACTCAGACTTTGCTCGTTATTAATTGATGATAATAAGCTTTGTGCTAATTCATTGGGCATCTCTAGTGGCGCAATAGTTTTAGCTTGAGCTGAATCGGCCGCAAACTCTTGTCCAATATGCGATTTAAGCTCTTTACCCGGCTTAAAGCTATGGCAAGCAGTTAAAAACGTCGGTAATAATAAAAGCACCAACCATGGGCTAGATAAATTATTTTTTAATTTTATAGTCATATAATTCTAATTTTATTTGCTTATCATCATTAGCTAACACAACATGTTTTGAGTTGATACTTAGCACTCGAAACCCCTCTATAGCATCGCCTGCTTTATATAGATGCCCTGAAATAATCGCTTTATATGCCGTACTATTTTTAATAATAGATTGCAGCTTAAACTCCGTTTTTTGTGCAACCACTACGCCATTACTGATAAACATTGCGGGCTTAGTTGGATCCAGTAGCTGCGCTGCAGCACTAGGTGTGACAAGGCACACCATTAAAATATAAAAACTATAACGCAATAAATTTTTCATTCGCGCTCACCGTAGCAATTTGCAAAGTTAACTCAGCTTGCGGATACGTCTGTACCTGATAGCTAAACTCTTGAATTAATAATTTGTTTTGATTACTTTTTAACGCAGCTAAATATTGCATTAAATTAAAGTAACTACCGTGTAAGGTAAGCACCATTTGATGTTCAAAAAATAGCGTTTGTGTATCATTTTCCCCTAGTTTTTCTACATCAATTGCTTTAGCTGGCTTTACTTTAAAACTCACAACTTGCACTTCGGTGCTGTTAATTAATAAGTCTTTTAATACCGCGGGCACTTTTTTAGCAGCAATAAACCCTTGGCTAAAGGTATTAAGCTGTTTATTAATGAGCTGCTGCCGTTGTTTTACTTGCGCTATTTGCTGTTGTAAAACTTGGGTATAGTTATGGCTAAGCGCCTGCTCTAACATAGAAAGTTGGTCGTTTGCTTGCTGTAACTCTTGCAATATTGAATGCTGCTGCGACTCAATTCGACTAACTGCATCTTGCTGTGGAAAAATAAAAAATAACACACCTAAGTAAATAATGATTAACAAACCAACAAACTGCGTTAAGTACTTCTCACGCTTTTGCAATGCCGCAAACTGCGCTTGATACTTAACCCAAGTAGGCCAACTTGTTTTTTTGCTCTCTTTATTTTGGCTCATGGCTTAACTCCCTTACCGCTCAGGTCGGTGGCAACGTTAAACTCGCTAACCCCATCTTCAGTAGCTAGCTCCAGCACTGAGAACTCTTTATCAGCAAAAAAAGTGGATTGCTTTAAATTACTAAACCAAATGGGTAAATACTTAGACTGTAAGGTTTGCCCATGTAAAGTAACTTTTTGGCCTATAAACTGAATTTCGGTAAGCCAAATATTCGATTCATGATATTGCGCTAAATCTCGCATTACTTCGGCATAATCGGTTTTAGATTGTGCTGATGTTTGCGCTAAGTAGCTAAACACTTGTTGTTTATGCTGTATTTCTTGCTGTAGTGTTTTTAATTCACTTATTAATAATGTTTTATTTTGTTTATCGGCAAGTTGCTGTTTTACCACTTCTAGCTGAGTTTTAGCTTGCTTAAGCTGCACTTTACTTTGCTGTAAAAGTATATGGTTTGCATGTTCTTTGTAGGCATAAAGTGACCACACAATAGCAATAATAATTAACGCGCCACCCCACAGTATTAGCATATTTTGCAGTAATACTGGATCACGCCTTACACGTAAGGACTTTTGATAAAAGTTAATCCGGGTTTTCATATCACAGACTCCGGCTCAGTTAATTGATAAGCCGCACCCAATGCGTAGTAATATTGCGTTTCTAATTGCTGTGCTAGGTCTAGGGTTGGTTTAAAATCAATCACTTTAACTTGTAAAAACTCAGCCAACTCTGCTCTAAGTGTTAGTGACGTCAAATCGTCACACTGTAGCTGAATACTGCGAATAGGTGGCTGCTTCAACTGGCTCTCAAAAAAGTCCATAGAACGCTGAATTTCAAGTCCAAATGCCTCTACCAACTCTTGGCTTTGATCTTTATCTGACATACCCAGTAAGCCATTTAAACGCCGAGTAAGTAATAGCTGCCCATCGCGAATAATTAAAATACGTGGCTCAAAGCTGGCATGCTGCACAATGAGCATGTGGGCGTCTTTACTCGTGCCGAGTAGAGTTACAAGAGTCATTTCCTCTGATGTCATAGTGCGTAAAAGAGGCTTTACCTGCTTAAAACTATCTATAAACGGCAATAACTGCAGCTTACTGGTAATAAACACGTTCATTTTTTTACTTTGCATCGGCAATGTAATTGGATAATCAATAAAATCAGCAACAATATTTTCAGGATCAATATCGACTAGATCTTTCGTTGTCCACGGTAGCGATTGAATGATCTCTTCATCACTTAGTGCGGGTTTTTCTATTTGTACAATTTGATAAAGAGAATGAGGAATAACTAAGTTCACTGCGCACACATCACTACTAACCTGTTGCGTACATAGCGTAATTGCAGCAGTATAGTCATGTTTTTCAGTGATCTCTACACTGTGATATTTGTGTATTTTCCAGTGTCCATACTGTTTTTTTAAACAGACTGCATTAACGGTATTAGCATATGTTGCTACACCTACAACTGTATTTTTATCTAAACTACGCTTGAACAAGGAAAACAGTGAAAACAGTTTTCTTTTCATATAGCTACTATTATTATTAGTCGATGTACTAACTGCCGTACATTTTCATTACTTTGCCAAGTGATTATTACAAATAATGTTAAATAAACTTAAAATAAATGAAAACAATCAAATACAACAAATAGATAGTGATTTATTAAAGCGCAAAAATATATTTTTAGGCGTTAAGCGCGATGATCTACTCCACCCCCTCATAAGTGGAAATAAATGGCGAAAGCTTAAATACAATTTAGCCCAGATGCAGGCGCTTAAAAAAACTGAATTACTCACTTTTGGTGGTGCTTTTTCTAATCATATTCATGCGTGTGCGGCGGCTGGCAAGTTTTTTAATATAAAAACGCACGGGATTATTCGCGGCCCAGAACTAGACCCTAACAATCCTACACTTTTGTTCGCACAGCAATGTGGTATGCAGCTACACCCAATCACACGTATAGAGTACAAACAACGTAGCCAAAGCGATTATTTAACGCAGTTGCAATCGCGTTTCCCTAATGCCTATATTTTACCTGAAGGTGGGACAAATAAACTGGCGCTTGAGGGTTGTAAAGAGCTTGCCCTGAGCTTACCTAAGCACGACTACTTAGTTTGCCCCACAGGAAGCGGTGGCACCTTAGCGGGACTTATTGAAGGCAGTTCAGTTAATACAACGGTACTGGGAATTGCGGTACTAAAACAAGCTGACTATTTACGCGATGAAATTAAAGCGCTTAGCCCTAAAGCCGCTTCACAAACTAATTGGCAATTATTATGTGATTTTCATGGTGGTGGTTATGGTAAGTTTTCTGCCGAACTTTGGCAGTTTTGCCAATACATGAAAACTGAGCACCAACTGCCATTAGAGCCTATTTATACTGGTAAAATGATGCATGCTTTGTGGCAATTAATTGCGCAGGACTACTTTGCGCCAGGCAGTAAAATTATTGCGGTTCATACGGGTGGGTTACAAGGATTAGATGGTTTAAAATACAGAGGACTTATTTAAAATTAATGAAATACGGTTTTTGTAAAATCAGGCAACAACTGCGTAAAATAAAACCCCTGCGCGGCATCTACCCCTAAAATAGTAAGCATTTGTAGCTCTTGTTTGGTTTCTACGTCACTAGCAAATACCGCTATATTTAATAACTGGCACGCATTTACAATGTTTTTTACACAACTTTGTTGATGCGTGCTTGCCTCTATTGAGTGCACTAAATCGTAGGCTAATTTAACTCCTAAAACTTGTGGATAATTAACCAGTTGAATAATATGGTCGCTACTTTTAATACCATCAATAATAATCTGATAATTTAGCTTAGTTATTATTTTTAATACGCCTTGTAAACGTATTTGATATTTAAAAAAGTCTGCTGCATTTATTTCAAATTGTAGTTTATGCTCTATTTTAAAATCGCTTACTTGCGTTATTAGCCATTGCCAAAACGCTTTGTTAAACCAATTTTTAGGATGTAAGCTAATGCTAATAATTGCGGCTGAAGTATCTGCTAGTAATAGCTTTTTAACTTTGATGATAATTGCTTGATCAAATAAAAATGCGTCTTGATCATTATCTAGCTGATTAATGCCAGCATTAGCTAGCAGTAACTCATTAGCGCCACCGCGTACTCTAATCAACACTTCATGTTGCAAAATACGCCCACTATCGAGCTCAAATAAAGGCTGAAAATAAATTACAAACTTATTTTTTTTAATGCTTTTTATTATTTGGTTATTCGAAAATATATTTACTCGGCTATGGCTTATTCCCAAGCGATGACAATGCTGTAATGGGCTTTGCTGCGATAAAGTTAACGCAGATTTTGCTTGTTGATAAACCAGTGTTTGATTAGCACTTGCTCTGTAATTACACAGGCCTATTTTTACATTTTTTGCCGTTAAGTGTTTTTGATGCTTTTTACATATTGTTAGTGCACAAAAATTTAAGCACTCAATGTACAGCTCTAACTTAATGATTGGAATATGCTTTATGGTTACCGCTAAGTTACCCGCACTTAATAATTTAACTGAAATATAGTTTAACGCAGGTAAGTTTTTTGCAAGTAGAATTTTAAAACTAGCTTCTAGATCAGTACTGGGATCAAAATGACAATGACACTCGATCAGGGCAAATATATTATAAGCTGCTGCCGTACTACTCTCACTTAAAAGGCGGTCATTACCTAAAGTATTAGTAGGCGCTGTTTCTGCCTCTACTTTATGCTTTACATTAAACCTTGATTTCAATGACGCTACTCGGGTTGCTAAATGAGCAACCCAGCGAGTTGCCGCTAATATAATTAAATTTAGCAACACAACAAGATGAGCCTTAAAGCGGTTAATAAACTTAAGCTTACCCTTTTGCATAATGCACTCGCTAGTTAAATTACTAGCTAAAGTGTTGTCTAAGATCCCAAGAAGCACAAGGTAATAGTAAAAGTTTAGTATTGCATTTATAGCTAAGAAATAATGTTTATAAACTTCTCTAAATAACTTAAAACGTTATACCTCATTTAGCTCTTGTACTATAAACGTTTTGTGCGGACCCGCAGCCGGAGCGCTAGTAATAGAGTGTAAAAATGCCTCAAGAGCTTTTTTTTCTTTGCTCGTTAACGATAAAGGCAGCAGTATTTTAGATGTTTGTGGTGACAAAGGATCGTTAGGATCTTTATTAAAAACAAAGCCACCAGCATTATAAATATTTAAAACACCCGCAATAGAAGGAAACACACCATTATGCATCCACGGCTTACTATTCATCACATTTCTTAAGCTGGGAGTTTTAAATTTGCCTATATCGTCAGGGTTTTTGGTCACATTATAACGACCAAGATCTTCACGCTTTCGTTTATAGTAAGTTAACCCCAAATTATGAAATTTATTGTCTGAAAAAAGCGCTCCAGAATGGCAATTAATACACCGTGCTTTAGTTCTAAATAAGTGCAGCCCCCACAACGCTTGATCACTGAGTTTTTGTTGTAGCTGTTGCTTTAATTTTTTATCTTGAGTTTCACCAGCCTTTACAAAGTAATCAAAGGCCGAATTGCGCGACACTATAGTGCGTTGGTAGGTAGCAAGAGCTTGGGCAATGCGTGTAGCGGTTATTTCGCTTTGCCCAAATACCTGGTTAAACTTTTTTTGATAAGCTTGATCTTGATTGATCCGCGCTTCTAGCTCTGCAATAGTAAAGTTCATTTCAACGGGATCTTCAACGGGCATTAACGACTGCTGCTCTAAAGTTTGCGCGCGTCCATCCCAAAATAAAGACTGCCAAAATGCTGCATTTTCTATACTTGGTGCGTTACGCTTACCATTTAACCTATCATGTCCAAAAGAAAGTTTGCGGCCATCTGCCCAGCCTAAATCTCGATCGTGACAACTCGCACAAGCCACTTGCCCAGAGCGAGATAGTTTAGGGTCGTTAAACAACTGCTCGCCTAAACGCATTTTTGCGGCACTAAATGGATTGTTTTTAGGAAATGTTACCTCTGGTAAAAGTGTAATTTCAGCATGGGTAATATCTGCATCTAAATTGGGTTTAGGCCACTGAGCTTGCGGCTTTAAATATTGCTCACGTAACTGAGTAAAATCGATAGCTTGTGCGCTGACTAAATTGCAGCCAGAGAAAACAAAATATAAGGTAAAAATAAATAGTAGGCGCATAATTTTTATCATATTAAGTATAAAAGTGTATTTAGGTTGAGTTATAAACGCGGCTTTAAATTAAATACCGTAGTGATTATTATATAGTAAGCACCTGATTATAAATGCGAATAACTCAGTAAGTTTTAGTAATTAATATTGGCCCCTAGCCAAAACCGACGTCCTAACTCAATGCCTGTATTATACGGGCTAATTTGATAGGTACGTTTATTTAAGATGTTTTCCGCCTCAAAGCTCAAAGTTATTTGGTAGTTATTAGCTACCGCCACAGTGTATTTAACACTGGTATTTAACAGCCAAAATGCAGGGCGTTTTTCAATACGGTACACAGGGTACTCACGGCGATTTGGCGCACATCCATCACAAATATTACTGGCTTCTTTAATTGATTGCGTTTTGCTCGTGGCGTAAATGGCATCTTGCCCACCGTTGTAACGCGCGTAGGCCGATAGCGTCCAATTATCCCACTGCCCACCCCAACTTAAATTGGCAATAACAGGGCGGTTAAAGTCTTGTTTTTCTAACTCCATATCATGTCGAGTTACTAAATAATAATTAGCTTTATTAGTACTTCCGGCAATATCGTAATGATCAGAACGTAAAAAAACCAACTCATTATCATCATACGAAAAATCTAAAAAAGCGTCCCCATCGCCATTAAAAGAGCGCGGTTCACCATCAAATTGCTCGCGACTGGTGGTATTAGTTGCATGCGATACATTAAATTCAACATGTTGATTATTGTAAGTTGCCATCCAAGACAAGGTATAACGCTGATACCGGCTACTGCCCGAGTTAGCACCAAATAAAGTGGCTTCGCCTACATCGTTAGTGCCTTTTACACGGTTAACCGCATCTTGCTGCTCTCGATACAGCCATTTTAACTCCATCGTTCCGCCTAGTAATTGATGACGATAAGCAGCCGACAGCTCATCACTAAACGGCGTTTTTAAATCAGAGTAAACATAACGATAGCCGCGGTTGCTTAACTACGCTTGCCATTGCTGTGGCTGTTGCTGATAAATAGCCCGCACTTCGGTATAGCTAGGCTGCATGGCTTGGTTTAGCTTATAACTAATTGAGTCGTCTGCATAATACCGATTAGCACCGAGCACTATTTTACCTTGATCATTAAATACCGATACGCTGCCACGTAGTCGTGGGGCAAAATTATGGTTTTTAAGAAAATCGTTATAATCGTAACGCACTCCTAAATTTAAACTGTAATTTTGCCATTCAAATTCATTTTCTACATAAGCCGACAATTGATTAAGCTTTACACTAGCTGTTGATTTAGGTGTAATTTGGCGATATTGAAAATACTGCCCTGTTGTAGCGAAGTTATTTTGATAAATTAAAAAGTCATCGGGATTTGATAAATCAAGTGCGTGTCCAAGTTTTGCTTCTATATCTGCCACTGATTGATATAAACGCGTTTCAATACAGTCAAGTGTATAACCTGCACAATCTATTTGCGGCGACACAATAGCGCCATTATATACAATTGCATCTTCTAGGCGGTCAAATACTGAGTTTTGCTGAGCTAACTCATAACCAAACGATAAATTACTATAAGCGCCCAGCCATGTCTTACTGGCAAGCTCGAAATCTTGTTTTAAACTGACCGTTTGTTGTCGCTTTTCTATATCGCCAAAGCCGCCTTCTAAACTGGTAATAGAGCCATCAATATTACCCCAATCTGTACCCGGTATATTTAGCCAAGCATAACGTATCGAACTGGTGTTTTTACTGTTGCGACTATCGCTATAACCAAGCTGGGTTTTAATATAAGCCCAACTCCTATCTGCTTGCCAAGTAAGTGATGCGTTATTGCCTCCCCCTTCAATGTTGTAATCACTGTTTTTAGCATTTACATCAAAGTAATCACCTTTATAAGGAGCAAATAAAAAGCTAAATGAAAAGTCATCGTTAGCGGTTGCTGCATAATCTAGTTTTACTAAACCGTTATAATTGGTTTGCTGCTGTAGTCGTGTTTGCCCTAATTGCTGTAGGCTCTCTTGTGATTGCGTATATTGAAATTGGCCAATAAACCCCAGCTTATCGGTTAGTGGGGTAGCAATGTAGGTACTTAAATCACGCTTATTAAAAATAGCACTGTTAAGTTCGTTATCGCCACTAAAGTCGGGGGCATAAAGCTTATGATACTCAACCCAATCGTCACTCGTTTGCCGATAATTAATGCCAAATTGCAGTTTATCGCCCGCTTTTCGGGTTTCGGCTTTAACTAGTCCACCAGTAAAATTACCGTATTTTGCCGGTATGTTACTGTCGTATACTTCTAAATGGTCAATTAAATCTAAATTTAAAAAAACAGCTTGAGTGTGACCACTTACATCTTGCGCTAAGTTTTTGTCAAAATTGGCGCTGTCATTATTAAGGTTTGAGTTATTAGATAATCCATCAATTAAATACCCTGTAGCATTACCTTGTGCACCTGCAAGCGACACTTCCGATGGCTTAATATTACTAACCTGATCCGCAGCATAAGCAGTTTCACCATACTGCACACCAGGTAAAACCCCTAAAACATCGTTTAAGTTACCATTACCAAAGCGATAGTCTCGCAGCATTTTTCTGTCAAGGGTATACACCCCTTGGCTACTTACCGAAATAGGGTTTGGTCGCTGCCCTGTTACCTCTATAATTTCGATATTTTCGCTGCAAGTATCAGTATTTTTTTTACATTGTTGATAGTGACTTGTAGCAATTACTTTAGCCGGTGTTTTCTCTGCTGCACTTGCTTCATCTAGCACTGTGCTTTGCGCTGCAGCTGCAACATGCGTGAGCGAAGTACAAGCTAGCGCTATAAATGTTAAATATTGCATTTAATGTCGATTCGGATTTAATGGAAACGCATCACTGTCATCGTTGACACCGTCGTTGTCGCTATCTAAGTCTAATTCTATCCCTGAATTAGCAATCATTTGTGCGCTTGCATGGGCGGTAAAAAAGTTCGCCTTGCCATCGTTATCAGTGTCAACACTGGCAACCTCTGAGCCTATAAAGGCGTCAAAACGGCTCAAACGGCCTATAACATTTGTTGCTATAGCGTCTTTTTCTACTACACCTAAAACTTCTTTTTCTGTTAATTTATAAGCACTTTTAAACATAGTAAGCTGGGCGTATTGATCTGCAAATACAGGCAAATAACGCACTTGTAACTGCAATGAAGCATTTTCTAAGCGCGCCAAATTCCAATCAATAAGCTCTGCCCACATACTTTTAGCTGCAGTAATTAATGAGGCATATTCTGCTTTTGTGCCCGCTACATACAACAGCTGATTTAAGTACTGCTTAAAGTTAATTTTTGATTTGCTAGAGCCATCAAAAAATTTCTCACTAAGAGCAAAACGCTCAGCGAGAGCGACCTTTTCTTCACCCTGTATTACCAGCTGTATATATTGCGCATAATACTGGTTTGCTAAAGCAAACTGACCATTTAAGCCAAGCGCACTGCCCAACTTACCAATATCCGTAATTTTTTGTATTAGCGCTTGCTCAGTGTAAGTTGCAATATACTGCTGCACTTTATTAACTAATGGCGCGGCTTCGGCGGTTTGACCTAAAGCTTGGTGATAAGGAATAAGATCGATATTGGCATCAACAACATCCTCTTTAAATACGTTAATACCATCTACTTGGCTGTATTTTGTTAATGCTATTTCGCGGCATGTTTGTAGTGTGTTGGCCGCTTGAGTTTGGTACTTTTCGTCATGTGTAATATTTATAATGGTGAGTAGTTGCTCTAACGCAAGCTGACACCCTGTAGCACCAGTAACAAATACGTGGTTTTTAATATTCTGTGCTAAATATGCTTCAGAGCTAAGTAACTCAATGCCTGTGGCAATAAACTTAGCTGCCGCGTCATAATTCCCTAACTCAATATAAATTCCCGAGGCACCTAGTTTACTCGCATTAAATGCAACTAGCTGAGTAAACAGTGGGCGTAAATTATTAGCATCACGTGTTGCTAAAATTAATTGTAAGCTACTATCTATATCGGCCGAATTACGTACGTGTGCTAGCAGTTGTGCATCTGCTGCCTTATTTTTAGCTAACTGGTAATGACTACTGTCTTTTTCAAAGGCGCTTAAAAACTTGCTTTCAACATCAAGTGCCGGATAAAGCTGCACAAAGTATGCTGCGGTGTTAATTAAGCCATACGGGTATTCCATGCTGGTTACGTTTGCATATTGATTAGCTGTACGCGGATAATCTGCGTCTATATTAACAACCCCATATAAAGCAAATATATCGGCCAGTACTGACTTGGCTTTTTGTGTTGCATTTAACGCCAGGTAGTTTGCCATAACATTACTCAGCGCTGCTTGGCGTGAGCTAAAATAGGGTTTTCCTTGATTGCCATTTTTATTATTTTTTACATAACTGTAGCCAATCATATTGGCATAACGATACAACCTATCGGCCATACTAAGTGCATAATCGTAGTCGGCTTGGTTTCGAGATTGACGCCAATTATTAACCACATCTTCTACTCGGTCGCGATAACCAAAAAAAAGTAACAAGGCTTGCGTTGTTTGCTCCTCTCCAAGCGCTGAGCTAAATAAAATATCGAGAATATTAAAACTAACACTTGCCAACTCAGACTCACCCGCTTGTAAGTAAGACAAAGCTAAATCATTATAAAAACGCTGATCCTCACTATTAAAGGCACTAATTCCTTTGGCTGCAACGTACTCTGCATAAAGGTTTTTTGCTGTTAAACGCAGTTCATTACCCTGCTCGTTATTGCCTTGCTTACTATATAAGGTAGCTACCTCTAACAAGGCAATAGCGCGTATATTATTACGCGCTATTTTATCAACCGAGGTTAAACGTGTAACTTCACTATTTAATCCAGCTTGTGCATAACCTACTGCAAGCGATGCATTTATTGCGCTTAGATTAATATCATTTTGTAACTCGCTTGCAAGTAACTCCGCCTGCTTTAAATGCGATTCATCACTGGCATAGTAGTAATAAGCGCGATCAGCATTAGTCGACAAATTAGTGGTTATAATTAAGTTTTTACTCACCACAGCGCCATTGCCATCTGCAACCGTTAGCTCAAAACTATCCTCTTGATTTTCTAGGCGTGTAGCTTGGTAACTAATTTCGCCATTGCTAGCATTAATTAGCAAAGTGCCATGCTCTGCTGGGCGTGAAATACTATAGCTGAGGGGGTCGTTATCTACATCGGATACATTAACTTTGCCGCGCTTAATTTCACCACCGCTCACAATCACTTTATCGGTATGAATAACTGGTGCATCATTAATTGCTGTAACAACTACCAGCACACGACTAGTAGTTAGGTTTCCACCATCAGATACTGCAACCTGAAAGCTATCTTCGCCATTAAAATTGGCTTTGGGGGTATAGCTAATATGACCACTATTAGCATTAACAGCAACTGCGCCGTTAGCCGCAGCATTTGCTAAATAAAATGTCAGAAGGTCGTTTTCTGCATCGGTTGCGGCAACTATTAAGCTTGCAACACTGTCTTCGTTTAGTTGGATTTGGTAACTGGCTTGTGAAAAAATAGGCGCTGAGTTAGCTCCACTACCAGAGCCGCAACCAGTGAGTGCTAATGCTGCAAAGATTATTACTAAAGCTAAACGTTTAAGAGACATGCCTATTTCTCAGATAAAAACCGAAGGTGCATGTTAATGCAAACTATTATCAATATCAATCGCTTTAATAATATTAATCTACCCTGAACTCTATTTAAAACCTCATTTTAAAAACAAAAAACCCAGCAGTTACGCTGGGTTTAGATAATATTAAATGCCTAAATTGACACTCTATATTCTATTTATGTATTCCTCAAAAAGGTATGTCGTCGTCAAAATCAATGGTTGGTTCCATTGGGTTAGACGCGCCGCCTTGTGGAGCATTTTGCGGTTTAGGAGCAAAGCCACCTTGCTGTTGTGGTGCACTGCTTTGCTGTGGTGCAAAACCACCTTGTGGCTGCTGATATTGGTTATTTTGTTGTGGTGCAGGAGCCGACTGTGGCTGTGCTGCTGGTGCAGACTGCTGTTGTGGAGTATAACCGCCTTGCTGTTGGTTATTTTGCCCCTGGTTGCTTTGGTAACCACCACTTTGTTGGCCGCCTTGTGATTGGTTATTTTGATAACCACCACTTTGCTGTCCGCCTTGTGATTGATTACCTTGGTAACCACCACTTTGTTGCCCACCTTGCTGGTCGCCACCACGGCTCCCTAACATTTGCATTTGGCCGGTAAAACCGTCAACTACAATTTCAGTCGTGTATTTTTCTTGGCCTTGTGGGTCAGTCCATTTACGTGTTTGAAGTTTACCTTCAACATAAATTTGTGAACCTTTACGGCAATATTCACCAACAATTTCTGCTAACTTGCCAAAAAATACCACACGGTGCCACTCAGTTTTATCAACCATTTGGCCAGTGTTTTTGTCTTTGTAGCTATCTGAAGTTGCTAAGGTGATATTTGCTACACCGTTGCCATTAGGCATATAACGTACTTCAGGATCTTGTCCTAAATTACCAACCAAAATTACTTTGTTCACACCGCGTGCCATGGAACTATCTCCTATAAACGTTAGATTAAACCAGCTACTTTACGTGCTTGGTCTAGGTCAAATTCTTTATCATTAATCTTTAAGTAGCTGCGGCTTTCGTCGCGCACTACAGTTGCTTCTATTACGCCAGGTAAAGCAACTAACAGAGAAGCAAGCGACTGTGCTTGCTCTTCTGAGTCTAATTTGGTCATTAAGCTAATAACTTTACTTTTGGGTGGGACTTGCATTTTCCACGCAATAATAAGCCATATTAACCCAACAAGTGCCGCTGCCGCAAACACCGCTTGCGTTGTTGTGGTTTGTGCTACATAACCGCCAAGCATACCGCCTAAAAAGGCACCTAAAAACTGGCTAGTAGAATACCCACCCATGGCAGAACCTTTTTGGCTTGCTGGTGCAATACGTGATACTAGCGCTGGCATGGTGGCTTCTAAAAAGTTAAATGCAACAAAATACAACAGCATACAAACAGCAATACCTACAATACTGTTAACCCATACCGACATAGCCAGCATGCTCAACATTAACAGTATAACGGAGCCAATAAATGCCTGCTTTTCTTTCTCTTTTTTAATGGCGATTATCATAATAGGCACCATTAATAAAAAAGCTAAAAATAATACTGGGATATATAAATGCCAGTGATTATCGGCCACTAAGCCATCTTTAATAAGCTGACTCGGTAACACTACAAAAATAGTAGTGAGGGTTAAATGTAATAGTAATACGCCCGCATTTAAGCGCGCTAACTGCGGGTGTTTAATTAATTTTTTAATATCGCTAAAGCTGGCGAGGGTATCGCCTTTAGGGGCTTTATTAACCGCATTAGGCACTAGCATAGTCACTATAAATATGCCGATTATAGCTAATATTGCGGTTAACCAAAATACCCCCGAAATACCCCACGAGGCAGCAACGATTGGCCCAAGTAACATAGCAAACGCAAAGCTCATGCCTATGCTCATACCAATAACGGCCATTACTTTAGGGCGTTGTTCATCGCGGCTTAAATCGGAAGCAAATGCCAGTAATGCACTGGCTATAGCGCCCATGCCTTGTAGCGCACGCCCAACTGTAACCATTTGAATTGAATCGGCTAATGCAGCTATTACCGAACCCAGCGCAAACATTAGTAAGCCGCCAACAATAACCTTTTTACGGCCAATTTTATCAGACAGTCGGCCCATAGGTATTTGCAACACCGCTTGGGTTAACCCATACGCGCCAATAGCAAAGCCTATCCAGATAGGCGAAAAGCCCTCCAATGATTGGCCATAAATAGCTAATACAGGCATCAGCATAAATAAGCCGAGCATTCTAAATGCAAACACACTAGCTAGCGATATGGCAGCGCGTTTTTCTCGTGAATTAAGTGAAGATGCGGTCATTATTTGCGTGATCTTACTGTGTGGAAAATTTAGGCTGAGATTCTACCATAAGCTTACTAATAATTAATCGTCATAAGTAAGGATTTTTCATTGATCATAGATTAATAATGTTACGTATTATGCGATACTGGACAAATAATTTTGGTAATAGACGAGATAGCATGGAAAACATTGAAGTCCGAGGCGCCCGCACGCACAATTTAAAAGACATCAGCCTAACCATCCCACGTGATAAGTTAATTGTTATTACTGGCCTATCTGGTTCGGGTAAGTCTTCGCTTGCATTTGATACTTTGTATGCAGAGGGGCAGCGTCGTTATGTTGAATCACTTTCTGCGTATGCAAGGCAGTTTTTATCACTGATGGAAAAACCCGATGTAGATCATATTGAAGGTCTTTCTCCGGCTATTTCTATTGAGCAAAAGTCAACATCGCACAACCCGCGTTCGACTGTGGGTACGATTACCGAAATTTATGACTATTTACGTTTAATGTTTGCCCGCGTGGGCGAACCGCGTTGCCCAACTCACGACCTACCGTTAGCCGCACAAACTATTAGCCAAATGGTCGATACTGTTTTAGCTCTGCCTGAGGGCAGTAAACTCATGTTGCTTGCACCGGTAATAAAAGAGCGTAAAGGTGAGCATGTTAAGCTCCTTGAGCAATTGGCGAGCCAAGGCTACATTCGTGCCCGTATTGATGGCGAAGTATGTGACCTATCGGATCCACCGCCACTTGATCTACATAAAAAACATACTATAGAAGTAGTTGTAGACCGCTTTAAAGTAAAAGATGGCCAACAACAGCGTTTAGCTGAGTCATTTGAAGCTGCATTAGAAATGTCGGGTGGCGTGGCTAACATAGCTTATATGGATGACAGCAGCGCAGAAGAAATGCTGTTTTCGGCTAATTTTGCCTGCCCTACTTGTGGCTATGCCATGACCGAGTTAGAGCCAAGATTGTTTTCGTTTAACAATCCAGCCGGAGCATGCCAAAGCTGTGACGGCCTAGGCGTACGCCAATATTTTGATCCAAACCGCGTAGTACAAAACCCTGAACTAAGCTTGGCCGGTGGCGCAATTAAAGGCTGGGATAAACGCAGTTTTTATTATTACCAAATGCTACAAGCCGTTGCGCAGCATTATAGTTTTGATTTAGATGTGCCATATCAGGATTTAGATAAAGCCTCGCAAAAAATTATTTTAGAAGGCTCAGACACTACCAAAATAGCCTTTAGCTACCGTAACGACCGCGGCGATTTAATTACCCGTAATCACGAGTTTGAAGGGGTACTTAATAATATGTACCGTCGCTACCGTGAAACTGAATCAAACTCGGTACGTGAAGAACTAGCAAAGTATCAAACCAGCCAGGCCTGCCCTAGCTGTCATGGCTCGCGTTTACGCCAAGAGTCGCGCCATGTATTTATTGGCCAAACTAACTTACCCACTATTACTCATATGAGTATTGGTGAAGCAATGGACTTTTTTGAAGGGTTAAAACTAACCGGACAAAGAGGCCAAATAGCTGAAAAAATATTAAAAGAAATTCGCGACCGTTTATCGTTTTTAATTAACGTGGGTTTAAATTACCTCTCACTCGATAGAAGTGCCGATACGCTTTCGGGCGGTGAAGCACAACGTATTCGCCTTGCAAGCCAAATTGGCGCAGGCCTAGTGGGTGTTATGTACGTACTGGATGAGCCATCAATTGGTTTGCATCAGCGCGATAACGACCGATTATTAAAAACATTGGTGCATTTACGCGATTTAGGTAACACGGTCATTGTGGTTGAGCACGACGAAGATGCCATTCGCGCAGCCGATCATATTATTGATATTGGCCCAGGTGCTGGTGTGCATGGCGGGCATATAATTGCCCAAGGTACTCGCGACGATATTTTAGCCTGTAAAGAGTCGGTTACTGGGCAGTTTTTATCCGGTGTACGTAGAATAGAAATACCTAAATTACGCCACCCCACTAACGATAAATGGCTGGAGTTATTTGGCGCTACTGGTAACAACTTAAAAAATGTTGATTTAAAAATTCCATTTGGCTTAATGACCTGTGTAACGGGTGTGTCTGGCTCGGGCAAGTCTACGCTCATAAACGACACCTTATTTAAGCTTGCGCATACTGAATTAAATGGCGCAACAACTGCCGAAGCTGCTGCGTATAAATCAATTACAGGGCTTGAGCATTTTGATAAAGTGATCGACATTGATCAGAGCCCCATTGGCCGCACACCACGCTCTAACCCGGCTACTTATACTGGTATTTTTACTGGTATTCGTGAATTATTTGCCGGTACGCAAGAGTCGCGCTCTCGTGGTTATAAAGTAGGTCGCTTTAGCTTTAACGTTAAAGGCGGACGCTGTGAAGCTTGCCAAGGCGATGGCGTAATTAAGGTAGAAATGCACTTTTTACCTGATGTGTACGTGCCGTGCGACGTATGTAAGGGTAAACGATATAATCGCGAAACCCTTGAAGTACTGTATAAGGGTAAAAATATTCATCAAGTACTCGACATGACAGTGGAAGATGCCCACGACTACTTTGATAAAATACCGGCCATTGCACGCAAACTTAAAACCCTGATGGACGTAGGTTTATCGTACATTCGTTTAGGCCAAGCAGCTACAACGCTTTCGGGCGGTGAAGCACAGCGAGTTAAATTAGCCCGCGAGCTGTCAAAACGCGATACCGGTAAAACGCTATACATACTTGATGAACCAACAACAGGCTTACACTTTGCCGATATTGAACAGCTGCTTGTTGTACTTCATCGCTTGCGCGATCACGGTAATACTATTGTTGTTATTGAGCATAACCTCGATGTTATTAAAACCGCAGATTGGGTTATCGATTTAGGCCCTGAAGGCGGAGCTGGCGGTGGTGAAGTACTCATTGCAGGTACACCTGAGCAAGTAGCCGAGTGTGAGCGCTCGCATACTGGTCGTTATTTAAAAGAACTGCTTAAATAACGAGTGCAGCTTAGCTGAGTAGCTGGGTAGCTATTCATTTTTTTGTGTATTTGGTGGTTAACTTCTTTTATTAACCGCCAAATATACTAATAAAACAAAAATGCCGCTTTATAAATAAAGCGGCATTTTTATTGATCATTTTAACTAGCAAGGTTTAGCCGCGAGGAATAAAACCGAGTGCATCGTACACAGCTTTTAACGTACCTTCGGCTTGGCTGCTGGCTTTTTCTGCGCCACGCTTCATAATGTTATTAAGGAGTGTTTGATCTTCTCTGATCTCTTTAAAACGCGCTTGAATTGGCTCAATCATTGCCACTACCGCATCTGCAGTGTCTTTTTTCAGATGGCCGTACATTTTGTCTTCGTACTCTGGCACTAAATCCTCAATTGAACGTTTAGTTGCCACACTTAACAAGGTAAGTAAGTTTGACACTCCAGGCTTTTCAGCTCGGTCAAAGTAAATACGCGCTTGTTCGTCTGAATCGGTAACTGCTTTTTTCAGTTTTTTCTCAATCTTTTTTGGCTCATCTAACATCATAATAAAACCATTTAGATTTTCATCCGACTTAGACATTTTTTTCAGCGGATCTTGCAAACTCATTACTCGCGCACCAAACTCTGGAATATACGCTTGAGGTATTTTAAATACCTCGCCATACAGGTTGTTAAAACGTGTTGCGATATCGCGGGTTAGTTCAAGATGTTGCTTTTGATCTTCCCCTACCGGCACTTGCTCTGCTTGGTATAATAAAATATCGGCCGCTTGTAATACTGGGTAAGCAAATAAGCCCACGTTAATATTGTGCGCGTGCGTTGCCGACTTATCTTTAAACTGGGTCATACGATTAAGTTCGCCCATTTGTGCATAACAGTTTAATACCCAAGCAAGTTGTGCATGCTCTGGTACTTGCGATTGCACAAATAACGCGGCTTTTTCTGGGTTAATACCACAAGCAGTATAAAGCGCTACACCATCTAAAACTCGCGAGCGAAGTAATTCAGGGTCTTGACGCACAGTTACTGCGTGAAGATCTGCAAGCATAAAGTAGCTATCATAGTCTTCCTGTAACTTTAGCCACTGGTTAATAGCGCCAACATAGTTGCCTATTGTCATACCACCGGTTGGCTGCACGCCACTTAAAACTACTGGTTTACTCATGATTTTCCTTTATTTTGCTTAATTAACAGCACTTAGCGCTGTGTAAGAACAGGTATTATATCTAAGAAGTTATCGCATAGGTACTGTGGATTATAGTCCTTAAGGTTTTCACCTTGATTATAACCATAGCTCAGTGCAATAACGTCAATTTTAGCTGCATTGGCAGCTAGTATATCGCTTTTAGAGTCGCCAATCATAATCGCTTTACTGGGCTCAACATTTAGTTTATTACAGGCAAATAACAACGGCTCTGCTGATGGCTTTTTAGCCATGTCATCACCACAAATTATTAGCTCAAAATGACTCGTTAAGGCTAACTTATCCAGTAATTTTTCGGTAAATAAACGATCTTTATTAGTGATCAATGCCTTGGGCATACCACGTAGGGCAGCAAGCCCAGTTTCAACATGTTGGTAAAGTACGCTATATTCACCTACTTGCTGTTCATAATGTTGGTAAAATAATGTAAATGCTTTATCGCTAAGTACTTTATCTAAATGCTCACTTATTTGCATTTCGCCACTCAGTGCGCGTTTTACTAATACTTCTATACCATTACCAACCCAGCTTTCTACTAAGCGCTGGCTAACAATCGGAAATGCTAAGTCGCTCAAAGTAAGATTAAGTGCTATGTATAAATCGTATACACTATCTACTAAGGTGCCATCTAAATCAAACAGGGCTAGGTCGTACTTCATTATTTAACACTTCCTAATTGCTCACGCATTTGATCGATAACTTCTTGGTAATTTGGCTGGTTAAAAATGGCTGATCCCGCTACAAACATATCAGCTCCTGCCTCTGCAGCAGCGGCAATGTTATCGACTTTTATTCCGCCATCAACTTCTAAGCGTATATTGCGACCCGATTCTACAATACGTTGTTTTGCTTGGCGTAGTTTTTCTAAAGTATGCGCAATAAAGCTTTGCCCACCAAACCCTGGATTAACCGACATAATTAAAATAACATCAATTTTATCCATCACATGATCAAGAAAGCTCAAGCTAGTACCTGGATTAAACACTAAACCAGCTTGGCAGCCATGATCTTTTATTAATTGTAATGTGCGGTCAATATGCTCACTGGCTTCTGGATGAAAGGTAATAATTGAAGCACCGGCCTCGGCAAACTGAGGAATAAGGCTATCAACCGGTTTAACCATTAAATGCACATCAATAGGCGCTTTAATGCCGTAATTTCTGAGCGCTTTACACACCATAGGGCCAATAGTTAAGTTAGGCACATAGTGATTATCCATCACGTCAAAGTGAACCACATCGGCACCCGCAGCAAGTACACTATCAACATCTTCACCTAGTTTAGCGAAATCAGCAGATAAAATAGAAGGGGCTATTAAGTATTTTTTTTCTGGGTTCAACATAGTTAATCCGGCAATGAATAATATATTGCGTTAATGTAACTTAATTAATGATGTTACCCAAGTAATCGCGACAAATATAATGGCTTAATAAAAATAAAGATTATTGATAAGCCTTTATTTTCATTCGACTTTAGAAGCTAATGATAAAATTTAAGTTTGTTATTTAAGCAATTTTTGTTATGCTTAAAAAAGGATCAAATTATTAGGTTTAAATCATGCGTGCTTTTAAAACGGGGATATTAATGGCGTCAGCACTTTTGTTTGTTGGAGCGTTAAATTTTATCTCAAGTTCTGAGCAAGATTTAACAGCAATTAACAATTGCCAGCAAAAACAAACAACCACTACAGATACAGCTGTAAGTGCTTGCCTTAAAGTAACAGATGAGTCGTCTTGGTCTTCATGGATAACAGGCGACAGCCGCAGTGCACAGTTTCATTATTTAGATTTATTAGAGTTGCTTACAAGCTCTGGTGATTCTAAAAAGCTTCCCTCTTTAAAACCATCATTTTAAATATGCGACAGTTTTTTAGCGCCTTACAAAGTGTACTTGCTGCATTTTTTGGGGTGCAATCTAACCATAAACGCCACGCAGACTTTAAACACCACTCGCCAGTTAGCATTATCATAATAGCTATTTTGCTTTTTATTGTTTTTATTATTTCGATTTACGCGATTGTTGTTTCGGTGCTAAGTACATAGCCATTAGCTCGCTCACTTTATTACGCGATCCGCCTTTTGGGCTAATAGTACGCTTTACCTGAATTTGATCTAATGTGGCTTGGCTATAAATTTTACGCGTCCATACCGTATCATGGTTAGAGATAAGCACTGGAGTATCGTTTTCAAACGCCGCTTGCTCGGCTAAATTTGCTAGATTTGCTTGATCATCTAAATTAAAACCGCCCTTCGCATACGAGGTAAACGAGGCTGTTTTACTTAAAGGCACATACGGTGGATCACAATAAATAACTGCATTTTTAGGTACTAGTTTAAAAATATCATCGTAATCAAGGCAGGTAAACGTAGCCTGTTGCGCTTTTTTAGCAAAAAAGTACATTTCTTTTTCGGGAAAATAAGGCTTTTTGTATTTACCAAAAGGTACATTAAAAATACCCTTTAAGTTATACCTACAAAGCCCGTTATAACCGTGTCTATTCATATATAAAAACAGCATTGCGCGTTCGTATATATCGCTACTTTGATTAAATTGCACGCGGTATTCGTAGTAAGCATCGGGATGATTATTTAAATCCACAAACAGCTTTTTAGCATCACTTATAAACTCATCGGGCGAGTTTTTAAGTTCTTTGTATAAATTAATTAAATCGGCATTAATATCATTAAGAATGTAGTGTTTAAAATCGCTATTTAAAAACACTGAGCCGGCACCAACAAAAGGTTCAACCAAAGTATCAGCCTGCTGGCTAGCTTGCTTTAGTCGCGCGTTAATATCTTCAACTAGACTGTATTTTCCGCCAGCCCATTTAAGGAAGGCTCTACTCTTTTGCTGCATTGGCTCTTTACTTCAATCTGGTGTTGCGCGATTTTACACTAAAGTTGCTTAGTTTACTGATCAACTAATACAATTTCTTGTTTTATTTTGCTTATTTTTTTATAGAAAGGCTTATTTATTTTAGCCTCTGCAGGCAAAGCGCTCATAGCTAACTTTGCAGCATCCATATTAGTAAAACTACCTACAGTTACCACCCACCAAGTTTTATTATTTCTTTTAGTTTGATAGGTATGCGCTACTTTTTGTAGTTTATGCTGGCTAATAAATTCAGCACTGACTTGTTGCTGAGTAATCGCTAATAATTGAATAACTGTATTTGTGTCGGGCTGTTGTAAGTACCATGCATTACCTGTGAGTATTTTGCTCTCAACCTGAGCTGAAATATTACTGTGTGGCTGCGTTGCTAATATCTTTGGCTCTACCGATGGTGTATTTTTAGAGCTGGGAGTTGTTTGCTTCGCAGTCAGACTTTGCATAATTGCAGGCACATCATTATGCGGTGTTTGTAGCTCAACTGTGCTTGCAGGTAAGTTAGGTGACGCTGCAATAGCGCTATTGTCGCTAGCTATCGCTAATGGCTGCTGTATTTGCTTAACCGAAATTGCCGTTGTGAGCACTTCAGGCTCAGCTTGCTGATAATATTGTTGCCACCATTGGGTCATGTCTGATTTATATAACAAGCCAATTATTAAAAACAGAATAATTAACATCAAAATTAATAAATGCAAACGCCAAGATACTTTATCTTTTACAACAACATCCGCTATGTGTTCTGTTGCTTGCCAGCTCAGTAATAAATTGGGATTACCCTGTGCCGCGGCTATAAAAGCTTGGTAAACTGGGTCTTCATCATAAGGCAGGTCGCTAAAATACCAACGCATTAACTGCTTACTTTCACTTTGGTTTAATGGCTCTAAGTGAATGTTTATTGCCGCTGCAAAGGCCAGTTTTGACTGCGCAGCAAGCATAATATAAAGCGTACTGGGGGAGTTTTTAGCCAGTAGTTCTAACTCTACCTGTAATTCTTCTGATAAGTGCCTGGCGTTATCTAGCACCCATAAACAAGGGCCACAAGCTTGCTGTTGTAATAATTGATAAAAGTTTTCGGATAGGCTCAAGCTATGATCAATTAAAGGTGCATTAAAGCTTTGCTCTAATAGCTCGCTCATTAATTGAATGTCTGTCATTTGCGCTGTTACTTGCACAAATGCTTTATTAAAATCGTTATATTTATCAGTAATAAAAGTTTCGAGTAGGTAGCTTTTACCTAGGCCAGAGGTGCCTAGTAAAACAATCAGGTTTTGTCCGTACTCAAATTGCAGTGCGATTCTATCCACCAATGCCGCACGGCTTGGTAAAATTTGTGGCTGCATTATTGCTCGATTAACGCTCGAACTTGGTCATCTGAAACATCATCCACTAATGCACATTGTCCAAATTGGGTGGGCAGAATAAAGCGGATAGTACCCTTTTTATTCTTTTTGTCTTTACGCATATGCTGCAAAAAATGCTCGCTGGTCATTACCGGCGGGATCTGCGTGGGTAAGCTATATTGCGCAATTAAACCAGAGATACGAGTAACGTCCTCAGCGGTTAAATCTTGGCGTGTATATGCTAGTTTTGCAGCAAGTACCATACCTGTTGCTACTGCTTCGCCATGTAGCCAAACACCGTACCCCATTTGCGCTTCAATTGCGTGCGCAAAGGTATGACCTAAGTTTAATAGTGCTCTTAGGCCTTGCTCTTTTTCGTCTTGAGCTACAATTAGCGCTTTAATTTCACAGCACCTATAAATTATATGCTGTAAACAGGCTTCATCTAATTGCTGTAAACGCTCAACATTTTGCTCTAAGTAAGCAAATAGCTCAGTATCGTAAATCAAACCGTATTTAATCACTTCAGCCATACCGGCTGCAAACTCGCGCGCAGGTAAAGTATGTAATGATTGTGTGTCGATAAAAACAGCTTGTGGCTGATAAAATGCCCCAATCATATTTTTACCTAGTGGATGATTTACCGCTGTTTTTCCACCTACCGACGAATCAACTTGTGATAATAGTGTCGTTGGCATTTGAATAAAGGGAATGCCACGCTGATAACATGCAGCAACAAAACCAGTTAAATCACCAACAACGCCGCCACCTAATGCAATTAAGCAGGTGTCACGACCACAGTTATTTTCGAGTAAGAATGCCGATATTTTTTCAAACCAGGTAAGCGATTTATATTGCTCGCCATCAGGAATAATAAAGTGCAGTGGATTCAATGTTGCTAACTGCGCTAATAAGCCCTGTAAATACAAAGGCGCAATAGTGTCGTTAGTAATGATGATAGGCCGACAATCACCAATGTGATGAACTAGGCGGCCATTATCTTGAAGTGTAGATTGACCAATATAAATAGGGTAACTTCGCTCGTCTAAATTAACAGATAATTCAAGCATGCTTAGCTATTTCCTTTAATATTAGTAATTAAAAATCCAATTTCTCGATGATTTGGTTAGCAACAACTTTAGCGCTTTGCTCATCAGTGCGTACAACAAAATCAGCCACTTCTTTATATAACGGTTCGCGTTCTTCTGCTAAACGTTCTAATACATCACGAGGTGCTTCTTCTGTTTGCAGTAATGGGCGACGCTTGTCGCGTTGTGTGCGTGCAACTTGTTTTTCAATCGGTGTCTCTAGGTATACTACAATACCGCGAGCCGAAAGCTTGTTTCTAACTTCTTTACTCATTACTGAACCACCACCGGTTGCAAGTACAATACCCTGCATTTCGGTTAGATCGCCAATAACAGATTCTTCACGAAGTCTAAAGCCTTCTTCACCTTCAAGATCAAACACCCAGGCAATATCTGCACCGGTACGGCGTTCGATTTCTTGATCAGAATCAACAAATTCAAGGTGTAATTGGTCAGCGATGTGACGACCAATCGTACTTTTGCCAGCCCCCATGGGGCCAACTAGAAATATATTACGTTTCTCAGCCATATCTTTTAGTACAAACGAACTCTAAAATTTGAAATAAAACCCCGCCTAACGACCTGGCCCCAAAATTAAGGAGAGGATTATCTCAGTAATCGGTTGGGTATTTCAAGTCAATTAGCATAAAAAGCCATATAACGAGCAATTAATCTAAATAATCATCCATTAGTTAACAAAACATTAGCTTATTTTAGGGAGTATTTATTTTTCATGGTTAAAATTTGTGCAACCCAAAGTTATATTTATCAAATTACTGATAACTTTACTACGTAATGTTATGTAAAACTCACACAGTAAAGCGCAAAATAACACTAGAGTGCACCCGAAGGGCAGCGCATGTTGGTTTTATGCTGCTATCGCATATTTTGGGAAGTAACCACACTGCATATTCTCTACTTAGTAAACTAAGTAGAGTGCTGCAAAATCAATATTCAAATATAATCACGCCCTAATCAACTTGTATCTTAGGAGTGACGAAAATCAGTAGTTCACGCTTTTCGTTAAACTCACTGGTACTTTTAAACAGTCTTCCAATGTATGGAATGTCGCCCAATAAAGGAACTTTTTTGGTCGAATTAATAATTTGCTGTTGAAAAATACCACCCAAAACAACTGTTTGGCCATTTTCTACCAGTACCTGCGTTTCAATTTGTTGCGTATCAATTGCAACCGCAGGACCTGTTCCGGTCTGTACTGTATCACCTCGGGTATCTTGAGTGATAATTAAATTCAAAATAACTTTGTTATCAGGTGTTATATGCGGTGTTACTTCTAAGCTAAGTACTGCTTTTTTAAAGCTTACTGTTGTCGCACCACTAGAGGCTGATTCAACATAAGGTATTTCGGTACCTTGTTCAATCCTCGCCTTTTGCTGGTTAGCCGCAGTAATTCGCGGACTAGCAATAATTTCACCTTTATTTTCTTCTTCAAGCGCAGTTAGCTCTAAATCAATTAACGTACCATTAGCTAGTTTAGCAATATGCATACCTATGCTAGCTGAAGGATTGGCAACCGGCAGGTTTACATTTAATCTATCAGACAAGCTTGGAATATTACCATTAGAGATGTTTTCAGCCCCCTCTAGGGTGCCTGAAATACCATCGGTTCCCTGCTGATCACTAAAGCCCCAACGTACCCCTAAATCTTCTGTAACGTTGTCGCGTACGGTTACCATGCGCGCTTCAATTACAACCTGCTTTACAGGTATATCTAGCGTTTCGACCATGCGGCGTACGCTTTCGATACTTTTTGCCGTATCTTTCATTAATAATGTATTGGTACGCTGATCAACCGACACACTCCCTCTTGGGGTTATAATGCTGTTAGTGTCCGTTTTTAGTAAATCTGCAAAATCTTCGGCCTTTGCATAATTTAAGCGAATGTACTCGCTGTACAAAGGCTCTAAATCTTCTACTTGTTGCTTTGCTTTTAAGTCTTTTGCTTCACGTGCTGCAAGCTCTTCTGATGGGGCTACCATTAAAATAGAGCCATCCATACGCTTATCAAGACCTTTTATTCTGAGTACCACATCAAGCGCTTGATCCCATGGCACGCCATCTAAACGTAGCGTTATATTGCCCGTTACAGAATCACTGGTTACTAAGTTAAAGTCGTTGTATCCGGCTATAATTTGCAAGACTGCACGTACCGAAATGTCTTGAAAGTTCAGGGTCATTGGTCGACCTTGATATTCTTTACCACCATCAAGGTAAGCATTTTGGGTTTCGTCTTTCTCAACATTTAAGGTAAAAATATTATCTATTTGCTGATAAGTAAACGTAAATGCTGCGTTTGGCTCAATAACAATTCGGCTCAGGTTATCTTCTTTAAAGGTTTCTATATTGCTTACGATAGTACCAAAATCAAGTACATCTAATTCGTATAATAAATCATCTAAAATATCAGTGTGATGAAACTCTGCAATAATTTTACCGCCACTTTCATGTACTTCTATTGCGGCTTGAGTATCTTGCAAAAATACCAATACTTTAGCTTCGCCCTTTTCACCACGGCGAAAATCAATAGATTGAATACGATTAATGTAACTACCGCCAATGCTATCTGCAGCATCATCAGTCGTTAGCGCTTGCTCGGTTAATGGATTATCAGAGATACGCAGCGAGACCAGATTATTATTAACCTGGGTTTCATAAATTTTCAAACGCTCAAGATGTACCGTTACTTTTAAACCGTTACTTGTCATTACGCTGGTTACATTATTTATTCCAGCCAAATTAACAGCAACATCGGCTAACCCTTGATCTAACTGTGCATTGGTAAACAGCATTTCTATACGCGCTGGGCTATTGAACACTTGAATACTTGGTTGCTGGGTTAATTCTTCATCAAATACCAGCTGTAGTTCGGTTTCGCCTTTTAATAATGGATTATAGCGCACGTCATAAAGTAGCGGCTCAGCTACCGCAGTTTTAGCTATTAATAGTGCAAAAATCACTAATAAAGCTGACAATACACGATGAAGCGAACCTACATCCTTATACATATTTGTATGACCTTTTTTGTTATTAATTTGCGCCATCAATTGTCGCCTCTAACATTTCTAATTTAGTCTGACGCTCTTTCCAACAGCCAGATCCATCAGGGATTAATTCTATTAACTCAATATAGTCACTACTCACTTTTTTTACTTTTCCGTCGTAAGTGCCCAAGTAACTCCCTACGGTTACTCTATGCAGCGTTGCATCAGCAGCAGTAATAAGTGCCCATGTTTGGCTATTAGAACCTAGCGTGCCTTTCATCGCTAGGTTATCTAGCGGATATTTTTCTAATGGCTCACGAACTCTATCTGGATCTGGGTGCAAACAATTTTTAATTTGCGTTAACTTATTTTGTATAATTTCAGGTTGTGGAGCTACAAATGGGCTGCGCAATTGACCTGCATTGTATTCAAAATACTCAAACTGAATGAGCTCTGGTATTTTTTCCACTCTGGGGGTAGTACTTGCTTTTACCTGATCAATAAATTCTTTTTGTTCAGAAGTGTCACTATTACAGCCACTCAATAACATTGTAAAAATAGCCACTAAAGGGAGTTTATTCATTATTTAGTCCCCTCTTCGTAGCGATAAGTTTTTGCAACCACACTAAATGTTAACTGCTTTTCTCCAGATGATAAAATAGAAAAGTCATGTAAACTAACAATTCGCGGTAATTGAGCCACTTTACCTACAAACTGACCAAATTCATGATAGGTACCCACCACTTCTATTTTTATTGGCAGCTCGGTATAAAATTCTTTTTTAACTTCAGGTAGCCAACCAACTTTTAAAAAGGTTAAGCCACTGGTAGTGCCTACATAAGATAAGTCATCTAACAAGCCGGGGGTTTCATTAGAGGTTGGTAGGCGCTTTAATAGCTGAGAAAACTTATCTTCCATTTCAATCATTTGCAGTCGATAAATATCTAGTTTACTGGCTACCGCATATTTGGTGCGATAAGTAGTGCGCAGCTCCACCTCTGTGGCTACCGCGTTGTGATAACTGTCTATTTCATCTGAAACTAATAAGCTATAGCTAAAAAACAACACTAAACCCGCAATAAAAGCACCGCAAATAACCTTAACAATAACCGGCCATTCACCTATATTATCAAGTTCTATTTCATTCCAATCTACATCTTTAAATGCTTTAAAATCAAGGTTCATCATGTACCTCGCCAATTTTATCGAATGGTTTTACATAAAATTCCATATTAAAATCACTCAACAAACGCGAAGATTTATCGCCAGCAACAATACCTTGCATTACTGGGCGCTCTAATAAATAAGAACCTTGCACTTCACGTAACAAGGTTGAAAGGCGATTATTCGATTCGCTTTTTCCAAGTACATGAATTTGATTACCGCGTCGCTCTAGCTTAGTTAAATAAACCCCTGCAGGTACTATTTTTGCGACTTCATCCATAATTTGCGTGCCTAAATTACGACTCCTTTGCAGGTTTTCAATTAAGCGCATACGCTGCTGCAGGTTTTCTTTTTTCTTATCTAGCTCTCTAATGTCTCTTATTTCTTTATCTAGCATACTTATTTCTGCACTAAGGTAATTGTTTTTTAGATTTTGACCCTCTTTTAAAGCGCCATAAAATGAGCTCAATAAATACATACTCAAAAAACACAAAACAACAACTGCAATTAATGAAGTAATAAACTTCTTTTTTGAGTCTTCACGCTGTTGTTCACGCCAAGGCAGTAAATTTATATGTGGCATGATGAAAAGCTCCTCAAAGCGAGTCCTGTTGCAATAGCAAATTGCGTGCGATGACGCTGTAATACATTACGGTCAACTCTAGGAGATATTTCCATATTTACAAATGGCTCGGCTACAATTGTGTGTATACCTAACTCTTCGACTAATAAGCGCTCAAAACCGCTAATCATAGCTGTACCACCGGTTAATACAATATAATCTAGCTGATCTTTACCCGTGGTGGTTAAAAACATTTGCACCGCGCGGCGCACTTGTTGTAGCAAGGCTGTTTGAAAAGGTGCAAGTACTTCAAAGGTATAATTTGGCGGTAAGTCGCCGGTTGCTTTACCAATTTCAGCTTCATCAAAGCCTTTATTATAATAAGTAACAATACTATTAGTGTATTGATCGCCACCAAACACTTGGTCGCGGGTATAAATTGTATCACCCGCTTGCACTACACTTACGAGTGTTAATACCGCGCCAATATCGACAATTGCAACGCACTTATTAAATGCATCACTTGGTAACTGTTGATAGTACACATCCATTGCTCGGCTTAATGCGTAGCTTTCTACGTCAACCACTTTAGCAACTAAGTTAGCCGCTTCTAACGCGCCAACACGTGCTTCAACGCTTTCAGTACGCGCAGCCGAAAGCAATACATTCATTTTACTAGGATCGGCGGCATTGGTTGATAGCTTTTCAAAATCAAGATTAACTTCATCTAATGGATAAGGAATTAAGCTGTCTGCTTCAATTTCAATTTGCGATTCTAATTCAGCGTCACTTAAGGTGACATCCATGAAAATCACCTTGGTGATCACGGTCTGGCCTGAAACAGCCACCGCAGCTTCTTTTAGTGATTTAGGTAATTTTCGTTTTAATTTAGTTATTACATTACCAATTGCTTCAATATCTTGAATAGTACGCTCACTCATGGCGCCTTTTGGCATAGGTTCAATTGCAAGTGCTTCTAATCGAAGCCCAGTGTCTGTTTCACTTAACAGTACAGCTTTGATAGAGTGCGATCCTATATCAATGCCTACCATCATCGGCGATGGCTTTTTAAATAGTTGACTTAGCATGTTTGCAACTTTGCCTTTGTTTTAATAATAAACAAGTTATAATTCTTATCTGAAAAAATACTATTCATTTTTTAATCAATATATACTAGCAGCCTCAACTTGTAATTGGGAGTCCATTTAGGGAAATATCAGTGATTTTATTAAAAAGAACTTTACAATTTTTTATCATTTGCACATTATTTGGACTGATCACTTTGTTCAGCCTTTATTATTACGTTAAACCTGATATCCCAAGTGTGCAAGTTTTAAAAGACGTGCAATTACAAACTCCTATGCAAGTATTCACTAAAGATGGTCTGTTGATCAATCAATTTGGTGAAAAACGACGAATTCCGGTCACAATAGACCAAATACCACAACCCCTCATTAATGCATTTTTAGCCACCGAAGACAGCCGCTTTTATGATCACCTTGGTATTGACCCAATAGGTATAGTGCGCTCTGCGCTTGTACTTATATCTACCGGAGAGAAAAAACAAGGCGCTAGTACTATTACTATGCAGCTAGCACGTAATTTTTTCTTAACCCGCGAAAAAGCCTACATTCGTAAAGTAAAAGAAATTTTTATCGCGATACATATTGAAAACTTATTAAGCAAAAACGAAATTCTTGAGCTGTATTTAAATAAAATTGAATTAGGTAATAGGGCGTTTGGTATTGGTGCAGCAGCGCAAGTTTATTACGGTAAAGAACTAAAAGACTTAACCCTTGCGCAAATGGCAATGATTGCCGGCCTGCCAAAAGCACCTTCAGCGCTTAATCCTATTCGCAATCCAGTGCGTGCTAAAGCGCGTCGTAATGTCGTACTTGGTAGAATGTTGTCTGAACGTTATATAACCCAAAGCGAATATGAAGAGACTATTAATCAACCTATAACGGCCGTTTTTCATGGCGCTGAAATAGATTTATACGCACCTTATATATCTGAAATGGTGCGTGCAGAAATGGTTGCTAAATACGGTATTGATAAAGCGTACAACTCTGGCTTTAAAATATTTACCTCGGTAGAGTCCCACGTTCAACAAGCTGCGCAAACGGCTTTAGTAAATAACTTACATAATTACGATATGCGCCACGGTTTTAGAGGTCCAGAGCGTTTATTATGGGATGCGCAAACACAACCAGCATTAAGCCAAGCGCAAATTCTTAACCAGCTAAAAGACGTAAAACAGCTTGGCGACTTACAAGCCGCGGTAGTATTGGCGGTTAACGAAAAAACAGCCGACGTTTTACTAAAAAATGGTGAGCTGGCAACACTTACATGGGATAACTTAAAGTGGGCACGTAAATATATTACGCGTTACCGCCAAAGTTTTGCTCCTAAAGCTGCAACTGAAATATTAGTCCCAGGTGCACAAATATGGCTACGTAAAAACGACGATAATAATTATTTATTGAGTCAAATTCCTGAAGCCTCTAGTGCCATTGTGTCTTTAGACCCTCAAGATGGCCGTATTAAAGCAATTGTTGGTGGTTATAGTTTTGAGCAAAGCCAGTACAACCGTGCAGTGCAAGCTAAACGCCAAGTTGGCTCAAACATTAAACCCTTTATTTACTCTGCAGCTCTGGAAAAAGGCTACACTTTAGCATCCATTTTAAACGACGCTCCAATTAATCAATGGGATAAAAGCCAAGGTATTGCATGGCGCCCAAAAAACAGCCCTGCAGTTTATAATGGCCCAATTCGTATTCGCCGCGCATTGGCGCAATCTAAAAACGTTATTTCGGTTCGTCTTCTACGTGGTGTAGGCTTGCAACGTACTGCCGATCATTTACTTAAATTTGGTTTTGATAATAAAGACATTAACCGCAGTGAATCTTTAGCGCTTGGTAGTGCTTCCATTTCTCCATTAGAACTTGCTCGTGGTATGAGCGCGTTTGCTAATGGCGGGCATTTAATAGAACCGTATTTTATATCTGAAATTCAAGATGCCTTTGGCACAGTGTTATTTAAAGCAAACCCAGCCCTAGCCTGCGATGAGAACACGCAGCCCCTCGCTATCGAAAATAACAGCAGCCTAACGATAGAAAATACTGAGCAAGGTGAAAAAGCGCAGCAAACAGTGCAATGTGCCCCACGTATTATTTCTAAACAAAATGCTTTTTTAATTGCAGACGCTATGAACAGCGCAATTTGGGGCGGCGGAAGCTGGAGCAATAAAACAGGCTGGACGGGGACTGCATGGCGAGCACAGCGTTTAGGGCGTCGTGATTTATCGGGTAAAACAGGTACCACAAACGACTCTGTTGACACTTGGTTTAGTGGTTTTAACCGCAATGTACTCACCTCAGTATGGGTTGGCTTTGACAACCCTGGCAATACTCTAGGTCGCTCTGCTTATAACAACAACCTTGATAGTGGTCAAATAACAGGGGCTGAATCGGGCGCAAAAACAGCTCAACCGGCATGGAATGAATTTATGAGGGCAGCTCTTGATGGGCAACCAGAAGCGCCAATTGAACCACCTGAAGGATTAGTTTCTATTCGTATTGATTTAGCGACTGGCTTATTAAGCCACAAAAATGATTATACTAGCCGCTTTGAATACTTTGAAAAAGGCACTACCCCAACTAGTTATGTGCTTTCGCAGCCAAGCGATATTTTTGAAGAAGACACCAAAACAGAAGAAGAGCTATTTTAACCATAAGCACATCTCTCATTAGCTAAATGGTTAATTACGCTAAAAAAACGGCAACCTCTTTAGGTTGCCGTTTTTTGTTTTATTTAATTATTACTTTAAGTTTTTTATCAGCCAATATAAGTCAGAATGAACGCCTGCTGCAGTCACTTCCTTACCAGCACCTGGGCCTTGTATAATCAAGGCATTATTGCTGTACCACTGGCTGTTAATAACAAAAATATTATCACCCGGGGTTAAGTTTGCTAATGCGTCATTGGGCGTAACATACGCTAACCCTACTTTGGCCGTTACGCTATCGGGCTCAATACTCAGTAAACCTGTATAACGAAGTACCGCGTTTTGTAATTTTGCATTGCGTGCATGCTCTTCAATAAAAGTGTCGAGCTTATGTTTATTAGCTAAAAAGTCATCCCAGCTACCTAGTGCTAGCTCATCGGGCATTAACGGCGCTAAGGCAATGTCGTTAAGGTCTAATTCAACCCCTAACTCTCGCGCTAAAATAAGTAGCTTACGCTGCATATCTCGCCCCGATAAATCTTCGCGCGGATCGGGTTCAGTAAAACCCATTTGTTGCGCTTCAAGTAATAACTCAGAAAATGCAGTTGCGCCATTATACATACTACATAACCACGATAACGTACCCGAAAAAACACCTTCTATACGTGTTATTTTATCGCCACTGTTTTGTAAATCTGCAAGGGCAAAATTAATTGGTAAACCGGCACCCACACTAGCGTTATAGCGCCAATATAAATTGCGCTGCGCAATATTGTGCTGCAACGCTTTATACCAAGGAGTTGGCGCGGTACCAGCATACTTATTAGCACTAATTAAATGACAATCAAGCGCAACAAAATCTGGGTATAACTGACTAAATTGCTCGCTGGCGGTTATGTCTATAACCACTTTATGCTCGTAATCAAGCTGGCCAATAGCGGTTAATAAATCTTGGCTGCTATAGTCAACAGCCTCTAACTGCCATTGGTTCTTCCAGTGCTGTACATTTATGCCGCTGGGATTAAATAGCAGTTTTTGCGAACGTGCTAATCCCACTAACTTAATATTAAAGTCGGTTGATAAGCGTGCTAGCTGCGCCGATAGTTGGCTAACAAATACATCCCCTACGTTACCAAGCCCTGCCACTATTAAGGCAATTTCTTGGCCTTTAGTGATCAGTTTATCGTGCAGCACATTAAGCACATCACTATCAATAAGCTGATCCGTCAGTAGCAATACATAACCACTATCTTGATGCACAAAGCGAGGTTCAATATTATGCAAATTGAGCAACTCGCGTGCCTGAGTACTCAATGAGTTTATATCTTGCTCAGGAGCAACTAGCGCGCAACCATGTAGGTTAGACTCGCTAATATTGGCTCTTCCTGCAAAGTAACTAACTACTTGATGGGTCGCTACTGCCGGTACTATTAGGTAAGTTTCACCCGCGCTACTAAAATGATGCAAGCTATGTTGAATAAGCTGGCTAACCTGAGTTACCTCACCCTCAACTAGCCCTTCAACACTAAGTAAATCTATATTTTCTAATGTAGTAATAAAACGTTTTTGTTTTACACAGCCCTCTTTCACTACATTTGTTGAGCTTGCTTGCACGTCAAAACTACTGCGCACCGCAAGCTTTATATCGGTATTTTTAAGTGGCGATAATGTTTTAGCGTGTAAAACGGGGTTACCTAATCTTGCCAATAAGTTAGCTTGCGCTCTACATACCTTAGCGTATTTAATGGCCTTGTTAACTTTACGTGGGTCGGTACTAAATATCCCTTGTGTATCGGTCCAAATATATACTTGTTTAGCATTGCAATAACTTGCCAATAAGGTTGCACTGTAATCACTACCATTGCGACCAAGAGTGACCGTATCGCCTTGGGTATTAGCCGCAATAAACCCTGTTACCACGTTAATTTTGTGCTGGCTAATAAGCTCACTACACTGCTGCGTATTTTGGCTATGCAATAATTGTCCATCACTTAGCGTAAACAAGCCTCTTGCGTCTTGCATGCATGCAGCAACATTAAGTTGCTGTAAATACGCAGCGAGCAAACGAGCTGACCACAACTCACCATGGGCGAGTAGCGCCGCTTCTTGCAACTGCTCAGTACTCGCTAATTTAGCAACTAAACTTAGCTCTTCATTTAGAGTGGTTAAAGCGCTGCGCTTTAAATCGCCCTGCAGTAGCTGCGTTATTAAATCACTTTGATGATTGTTTAATTGCAATACAATATCAGCGAGCGCTTGAGTATCGTGCTGCTGATAACTTTGCCACAGTTTTACTAATGTATCTGTGGTTTTTCCTGCAGCCGATACCACTACACAATCACCGGGCTGAGCTTGCCCTATAATTATTTTTGCAACGCTTTTATAGCGCTCGGCTGAGCTTAAACTCGAACCACCAAACTTATGAATATTATTAGTCATATTAATTACCACAACGCCGGGTGAGCAGCGCTCAATTTAACATTACTACTTGCGCTAGCGCCTGCTTTACCTGCGTTATTGTGCTGACCTGGTTGCACTAAATTAAATACCCGATCAAAGTCTGCTAATAAATCTGCTACATCTTCAATACCTACCGACACACGAATAAGCGTATCGCCAACGCCAGCGGCTAAACGAGCCTCGGCTTCCATTCCTGCATGCGTCATTGTTGCTGGGTGGCATATTAAGCTCTCTACGCCACCTAAAGATTCAGCTAAGCTAAATGTTTTAAGGTTTGTTAAAAATGCAGCTGCGTCATTCACACCGCCTTTAATGTCAAAACTAACCATGCCACCAAAACCAAGTTGCTGTGCTTTAGCCAATTCATGTTGTGGATGCGACTCTAGCCCCGGGTAATATACTTGGCTAACAAATTTTGAGCTTTCAAGGTACTTAGCAATAGCTAAGGCATTTTCTTGATGCTGCCGTAAGCGTACATTTAAAGTACGCAAGCCACGCAAAGTTAAGTAACTATCAAACGGTGCCCCCGTTATACCAATATTATTTGCCCACCAAGCCAGTTCTTCACCTAGTTCGTCAGTTGCAGCAATAACCGCACCGCCAACCACGTCTGAGTGGCCATTTATGTACTTAGTGGTTGAGTGCACCACAATATCAACGCCAAATTTAATCGGGTTTTGTAATGCAGGCGATAAAAAAGTATTATCTGCGGCTACCAAAGCACCGCATTGTTTCGCAATATCGGTTACTGCTTTAATATCAGTTAAACGTAAAATAGGGTTACTAGGGGTTTCTATCCAAATTAACTTAGGTTTGATTACTAAAATTTGCTGCAAACTTTCTGGTTTAGTTAAATCTAACACTTCGAGTTTTAATAGGCCGCGCTTTTGTAATGAGGTAAATAAGCGATAGCTGCCGCCATAACAATCATGGGGGATCACCAACGTATCGTCACTATTAAGCAGCTGAGTGGCTAAATGTACGGCAGCCATTCCTGTTGCAGTAATAATGCCGCGAGCACCACCTTCGAGTTCGCTGAGTGCTTGGGCTAAAGTATCACGATTTGGATTACCACTGCGGCCATAGTCATATTGACGTTTTGTATCAAAGTCGGCAAACGAATAAGTGGTTGATAAATACAGCGGAGGCACAACCGCGCCATGGTGCTTATCAGCATCGACACCACTGCGAACTGCAATTGTCGCTTTATTTTTTTCACTCATATTTATTACCTGCTTTATTTAGATGTTTAGACGTCTAAAACAGTAATTCATTCAACTTAAGAAGTCAAAACATTTAAACACCTAGCCATCTGTGCAACAAGTATTTGACTAATTTGTTTAAATCGATAGAATTTCACGCATATTCGCGCTATTTTTTAGTAGGGTGAGCAATTAATAATCTGAGGCAACGATACATCTTATGGCAAAATGGAATGGCGAGTATATTCACCCATACGCAGAACACGGGAAAAAATCAGAGCAAGTTAAAAAGATCACCGTTTCGATCCCGCTAAATGTATTAAAAGTACTAACCGATGAACGCACCCGTAGGCAAATTAATAACTTACGCCATGCAACTAATAGCGAGCTATTATGTGAAGCATTTTTGCATGCGTTTACTGGGCAACCGTTACCTAACGATGATGATTTACGTAAAGATAACGCCGAAAAAGTGCCTGAAGAAGTAAAAAAAATAATGCAAGAAATGGGCTTAGAAGTTCCTGTTTTAAACGAAGACTAAACAGCGGCTTTTAAACAAAAAAACCTCAGCCATGCTGAGGTTTTTTTATGGCTATAAATTACACTGAAGTAACTTAATACCGAGCAACATAATGCTGCTTATTCCATATAGTTTGCTGGCAGCTCTATTTGCGCTACGCCTGAAGCAATGGCTGCTAATGCAACTGCTTTAGCAATACGCGGCAATAAACGCGGGTCCATAGGCTTAGGAATAATATACTCTGCACCAAACGCTAGCTTATCTACACCGGCAGCTTTTAGTACTTCTGGCGGAACCGGCTCTTTGGCAATACTACGAATAGCTTCAACTGCTGCAATTTTCATTTCATCGTTAATTTCACTAGCACGCACATCAAGTGCACCACGGAAAATAAACGGAAAACACAACACGTTATTAACTTGGTTAGGGTAATCTGAGCGCCCTGTTGCCATAATTAAATCGCTTCGTGCGCCGTGTGCCAGTGCCGGATCAATCTCAGGGTCTGGGTTCGAACAAGCAAATACGACTGGCTTTGCTGCCATTAATTTTAAATCATCGGCCGATAATAAGTTAGGGCCCGATACACCAACAAATACGTCAGCATCTTCAATTACATCTTGTAATGTACGCTTATCGGTATTGTTAGCAAATAACTGTTTGTACTCGTTTAAATCATCACGGCGAGTGTGAATAACACCTTTACGATCAAGCATATAAATATGTTCACGCAGTGCACCACACTTAATTAATAACTCCATACAAGCAATCGCTGCAGCGCCGGCACCTAAACATACAATAACTGCATCTTCAATATCTTTGCCTTGCACTTCCAGCGCATTTATCATGCCTGCAGCCGTTACAATAGCCGTGCCGTGCTGATCATCATGAAAAACAGGAATACTACAGCGTTCAATAAGCGCCTTTTCAATTTCAAAACACTCTGGTGCTTTAATATCTTCAAGGTTAATACCGCCAAAAGTATCAGCAATATTAGCCACAGTATTTATAAAGTCTTCGGTGGTGCGGTGTTTTACTTCAATATCAATTGAGTCAATGCCTGCAAAACGTTTAAACAACAACGCCTTGCCTTCCATTACCGGTTTTGACGCTAAAGGCCCTAAATTTCCTAAACCTAAAATAGCAGTACCATTGGTGATCACTGCAACCAAATTACCTTTACCTGTGTACTTATAGGCATTTACAGGGTCAGCAGCAATTTCACGCACCGGCTCAGCTACACCGGGGCTATAAGCTAAAGCGAGATCATGAGCCGTTTCTGCAGGCTTGGTTAGCTCAATGCTGATTTTACCTGGAACGGGGTGAGAGTGATAATGTAGTGCTTGTTCACGAAAGTCCGACATAACGCGATTATATCCTGCAATTTAAGTTAAAGTGAGAGGGAGTAAAGCGACACTTAACATGCCTTAAAGTACGATACCCTTATTATTTTTAAATTCCAAGCAATATCAGGTCTATCCTGTTATATGCTAGATCTGTTAATTTTAAGCGAATTTTCAGCAACTTCGATAAAAACATCGCTACTTTTCATAAATATAAATTGTGCTAAAAGGCACTTTTCAAGCTTATTTTAGTTAAAAGTATTATTCACAAAACAGCGTTTTTAAAATGTGAATAAAATCAGCTAAAAGCGATTATTTATTCTGCTTTAACAACACATAGCTTCATGTTGGCTACTTTTAGAAACCGAGTTTAAAATTAAGCTATTAAAAATATAGAGAATATTAGGTCATTTGTCTGCAAAGGTTTATGCATACCGAGAATAAGAACAGGAAATAGTTATGCAAAAGCAATAAACTTAAAACTAGCGAGGTTAGGGGGAAGTTAGAGGATTTTTAGGCATAAAAAAAGCATCCTAAGATGCTTTTTTTAACTAAATAGCAATAATTACTTTTTGCTACCAAGTGCACCGAAACGCTTGTTGAAACGATCAACACGTCCGCCAGTGTCTAAAATCTTTTGCTTACCAGTGTAAAACGGGTGACACGCAGAACAAACGTCTAGGTGAATATTTTTACACAGAGTAGAGCTAGTTTCGAATTCGTTTCCACATGAACAAGTTGCAGAAATTACTTCGTACTTAGGGTGAATACCTTCTTTCATAGAAACCTCTAGTTAAGGCCGCATCGCTCTCCAAACCCGGAGTCTGGCACCATACGTCGTTAAAACAAATTTATTGGTGGCGGATTTTATCCAACAACCATCAAGCACACAAGCATTAATTAGTATTTTTGCTAAAAAAATAACCATTTTGAGTAAACAAGGTTATTTGGTAGTAGGTTTTTAGCTGTATTTTTAGTACATTAGGGCCAAGTATTAGCACGCCCTCCCCCATTATTTTTTTAACAGTTGAGTTACTATGTATTTTGTTGAAGTTGCTATAAAAGTTCCACTACCGCGCACCTTTGATTATAAAGTAGATAGCCAGCTTGGTGAAGCTTCTGCGCCATTAAAACCCGGAATGCGGGTGTTAGTACCCTTTGGTAATCAACGTAAAGTAGCCGTGGTTTTAGCGCTTAAAACAACAACCGAAGTGCCTGAAAACAAAATAAAGGCAATTTTTGAAATTATCGACGATACGCCAATTTTATCTGCAGAGCACATAGAGTTACTGCGCTTTACTGCCCGTTATTATTGCTACCCGCTGGGTGAAACCATTCATATTGCATTGCCAAGCGCACTACGCCAAGGCGAATCGCCTGATAAAACCAGCATTAATATGGTAGCCCTAACGGAAAAAGGCGCGCTGCTGCCGTCATTAAAAGCTAAGACTCAACTTAATTTACTAAAGCAGCTATCGCAATCAGGCAAGTCGTCATTAACCGAGTTAAAAGCTTTGGGCTTTAGTAAAAAAACCATTGATAGCTTAATAGATAAGGCACTCATAACGCAGTCAATTGAGCATGATAACCACTGGCAAAGTGTAGCCCCAACAGTGGGTAGCAAACCAACACTTAACAAAGAGCAAGCGGTTGCCTGCACCACAATTAATCAAAGCAGCGGTTTTAGCAGCTTTTTATTAGAAGGTGTAACCGGTAGCGGCAAAACAGAAGTGTACTTACAATGTTTAGAAGAAGTACTAAAGCGCGGCGAACAAGCACTAGTATTAGTGCCCGAAATAGGCTTAACCCCGCAAACCGTTAACCGCTTTCGCCGCCGCTTTCCCGACACCCCCATTATGCTTTGGCATTCAGCTTTAACCGATAATGAACGCTTACAAACCTGGCGTTTTTGCGAAAAAGCCAGCTGCGCCATAGTAATAGGCACACGTTCGAGTATTTTTCTGCCATTTTTAAAGCTCGGCATGATAGTGGTTGATGAAGAACATGACTCGTCTTTTAAACAGCAAGACACGCTGCGCTACCATGCCCGTGATTTAGCTGCGTATCGTGCATATCAGCATAAAATTCCGCTTATATTAGGCAGTGCAACACCGGCACTCGAAACCCTGCACAAAGCAATTAATAATAAATACCAACTACTGAGCCTTACTGAGCGCGCGCAAACCGCTACCGATAACCAATTTAAATTACTCGATATGAAAGGCCAGCCCGACCAAGCAGGCATTGCCCATGCCAGCCTTGCTACCATGCGCCAACATTTAAAACGTGGCAAACAAGTGATGGTGTTTTTAAATCGTCGTGGATTTTCGCCCACGTTAATTTGCCATGAATGTGGCTGGTTAAGCGAATGCAAGCGTTGCAGCACCAGTGCCACTTTTCATAAAGCTATTGGGCAAATGATTTGCCATCACTGTGGCGAGCAATATCATGTTCCACACCAATGCCCCGACTGCGGTAGCACGCAAATTTTTCCTAATGGTAAAGGCACTGAGCAAATAGAAGAGTTTTTATCGAGTGAATTTCCACAAACCCCTGTTACACGTATCGACCGCGACTCTACTCGTCGTAAAGGCAGCCTTGAAAAAGCACTGGATGAAATAAACCTAGGCGGCGCGCGCATTTTAGTGGGCACGCAAATGTTGGCTAAAGGGCATCACTTTGCCGATGTAAGTTTAGTGGTTATTTTAGACGTAGACAGCGGCTTATACTCCTGTGATTTTAGAGCAACTGAGCATTTAGCCCAACTTGTTACGCAAGTGGCCGGGCGTGCTGGGCGCTCAGGTGAGGCAGGCCAAGTGTTATTGCAAACACATTTTCCTGAGCACCCACTATTACAAGATTTGGTTAATAATGGTTATCAGGATTTTGCTCGCTTTGCACTGCGTGAACGTGAAGATGCAGACCTACCACCAATCACAAATATGGCCATTGTTCGCGCCCAAGGACACAATATAAAACAAGTCGTCGATTTTTTGACAGATTTGGTTCCAGTAAGCGGGGTAACTGGTATACAATTGCTCGGTCCAATACCTGCTCCTCTTGAAAAAGTAGCAGGTATGTATCGTTTTCAATTACACATTCAAGCGCAAGATCGCCGCGTATTGCACCAATATCTTGCGCAAATGGTTGATTATCTAAGCACTAGCAAACTTGCACAAAAAGTACGCTGGAGCCTAGACGTAGACCCTATAGACATGATTTAGGTTAAGGCCAAAATAAAGCTATGGCACAGCACGATTACATTAACAAAAAACCAGCAAACCGCAAAAAAGCGAAATCAGCGCCCGCTAAAAAACCCTTTCCAATACTGTTAGTTTTAATTGTTACTTTATTGGTGGCAGGTTTTGCTTATGGCTTATGGTTTATTAAAAATAACGCCGATCCTGAGCTAGTTGAAAAACAAGCTAACCCTGTACCTACAACTCCTGTAGAAGTTGTTGTACCACGTACGCCTGCGTTTATTAAAGAAATTAGAAACCACGAAATTCAGGTTGAAGTAAAAGAACTTGAACAAAAAGGCCCTTACGTTATGCAATGCGGTTCGTTTAGAACCTACCTGCAGGCTGAATCGCTAAAAGCTAAAATAGCCTTTGCAGGGCTTATTTCTGAAATAAAAGAGACCACAGGCAGCAGTGGCATTTGGTATAAAGTACGCTTAGGCCCCTATAAAACCAAGCGCCAAGCTGAGAGCGATAAAAATAAACTTAAACGTGTAAAAATAGTCGGCTGCGGAATTTGGGGCTGGACTTGAAAATAAACCATTCACCCATATAACCTCTTCATAATCGTTTTTTACGAGTTGCCCCTGCAGCTCGATGATGAGGAATAATATGACTACTATCGTAAGTGTACGCCGCGGCAACAATGTTGTAATTGGCGGCGACGGCCAAGTTTCGCTTGGTAATACAGTAATGAAGGGCAATGCCCGTAAAGTTCGACGCCTCTATAATGGCAAAGTAATTGCTGGCTTTGCCGGCGGTACTGCTGATGCCTTCACCCTTTTCGAACGCTTTGAAAGCAAACTAGAAATGCACCAAGGTAACCTCACTAAAGCCGCGGTTGAAATGGCCAAAGACTGGCGCAGCGATCGCGCTTTGCGCAAGCTCGAAGCACTGCTTGCTGTAGCCGACGAAACAGCCTCTTTAATCATTACCGGTAATGGTGATGTAGTACAGCCAGAAAATGACTTAATTGCCATTGGCAGTGGCGGTAACTTTGCCCAATCGGCAGCAACTGCCTTACTGGAAAACACCGATTTAAGTGCTCGCGAAATAGTAGAAAAAAGCCTAACCATTGCAGGCAATATCTGCGTATTCACTAACGACTTTCAAACTATCGAAGAATTGTAACAGGAACCTCTATGTCTGCTATGACCCCAAGAGAAATTGTTCACGAGCTAGATCAGCACATTATTGGTCAAGCAAAAGCTAAAAAAGCCGTTGCTATTGCACTGCGTAACCGCTGGCGCCGGATGCAGCTAAGTGATGATTTACGTAATGAAGTAACACCTAAAAATATTTTAATGATTGGCCCAACGGGTGTTGGTAAAACCGAAATTGCGCGCCGTTTAGCTAAGCTTGCTAACGCGCCATTTATTAAAGTAGAAGCAACTAAATTCACCGAAATTGGCTATGTTGGTAAGGAAGTTGAAACCATCATCCGCGATTTAGTCGATGTTGCGATTAAAATGACGCGTGAGCAACAAACTAAAAAGTTTAAGCATCGCGCTGAAGAAGCAGCCGAAGAGCGTATTTTAGATGCGCTTTTACCACCAGCTAAAGATCAATATGGCGAAAGCCAACGCGATGACAGCTCTTCAACTCGTCAAACGTTTCGTAAAAAGCTACGTGAAGGCCAATTAGATGACAAAGAAATCGAAATTGATTTAGCTCAAGCACAACCAAACGTAGAAATTATGGCCCCCCCTGGTATGGAAGATATGACCAACCAGTTGCAAAGCATGTTTCAAAACATGGGTGGCGATAAGCGCACTAAGCGGAAGTTAAAAATTAAAGAAGCATTTAAATTATTAAGTGAAGAAGAAGCCGCTAAGCTAGTTAATCCTGAAGAACTAAAAGAGCAGGCTATTTTTGCAGTTGAGCAAAATGGTATTGTGTTTATTGATGAAATAGACAAAATTTGTAAACGAGGTGACTCATCAGGTCCAGACGTTAGTCGTGAAGGCGTACAGCGCGACTTACTACCATTAATTGAAGGTTGTACGGTTAGCACTAAGCACGGCATGGTTAAAACTGACCATATGCTATTTATTGCTTCGGGCGCATTTCAAATGGCTAAGCCATCAGACATGATCCCTGAGCTACAAGGTCGCCTTCCTATTCGTGTAGAGCTTGAAGCACTTACTGCTGATGACTTTAAACGTATTTTAACAGAGCCGCATGCATCGCTTACCGAGCAGCAGCGTGAACTGCTTAAAACTGAGCAAGTTACTATTGAATTTAGTGATGATGCAATTGAGCGCATTGCTAAAGCCGCTTGGCAAGTTAACGAAAAAACCGAAAACATCGGTGCTCGTCGCTTACATACGGTAATGGAAAAGCTAATGGAAGAAATTTCATATGACGCTTCAGAGCAAGCCGGAACATCACTGGTAGTTGACGCCGCTTATGTTGAAAAACACTTAGGTGCGCTGGTTGAAGATGAAGATTTAAGCCGCTACATTCTTTAATTAAAATTAGCTGCATAAACAGTTATACTAAAAGCCTCCGCACTGGGGGCTTTTTAATGAGATAAAAATGAAACACGTAACAAAAGTACATTACCACAGCGTTAGCAAAAATTTAGATGTTTACTTTGATGATGACAGCCAAGCCGTATTTAGTTGTGAATTTTTACGTGTGCACTCTCCTTCTGCAGAAGTGCAAGGACATGGCTCAGGGCCAATGAAATTAGTATTCAATAAACAATCCGTTGGTATTAAAAACATTGCTCATGTTGGTCATTACGCACTGCGTTTAGATTTTGACGATGGCCACAATAGCGGGTTATTTAGCTGGCAATATTTTGCAAAACTACAGGCGCAGCAAGCGACTCTATGGGATGAGTATTTAAAGCGGGTTAGTGAGCACAATAACTCTAAAGACAGCGTACCCATAAAGTTTATTCCTTAAACTATACGGGTACTTTATTGCTAAGTTTTAAACCTTAAATTTGTCAATTGCAGCAAAAAGCACTCGTGCTTGCGCTGATACTTCTTCGCTTGTTTGCGCATTGTTAGCAGCGTGCCCTGAGGTGTTTCTGGCAATATCACGAATACTCACCACATTTTTATTTACTTCAGATGCTACTTGGCTTTGTTGATCAATTGCCACAGCAATTTGTGTGCTCATTTCCATAATCGTTTGCACATCTTCGGTTATTGCTCCGAGTAACTCACCAGCTCTATTTGCTTGCAATGCACTTTCATCACCTTGTGAGCGGCACTGATGCATAATACTCACCACTTCTTGAGTGCGCTGTTGTAGAGTATTTATTATACCTTCTATTTCACTTGTAGATTCTTGTGTTCGTTGAGCCAATGAGCGCACTTCATCTGCAACCACAGCAAACCCTCTGCCTTGCTCACCCGCTCTAGCGGCTTCAATAGCAGCGTTTAACGCTAACAAGTTAGTTTGATCGGCAATCGCACGAATAACATCAAGCACAGAGCCTATTGTTTCACCGTCTTTTTCTAATAAAGAAACGACACTTGACGCATGCTCTAAAGAGTCAGACAACCCTCTAATATGCGCGACGGTTGACTCAACCTCACTACGACCTTGTTGCGCACTTAAATTAGTTGATTCTGCTTTTTTAGCAGCAGCTTCGGTATTATGTGAAATATCTTGAATGGTCGCCTGCATTTCGGTCGCCGCAGTGGCCACCATATCGGCTTCATGTAATTGATCTTGCATACCCGAGCTGGTTGCGGCGGTACTTTCTGATAAATTTTCAGTCGCGATATTTAACGCATTTAAAGCCCCATTCACCTCATTTATAAGGTTATTAAAGTCACCAATTAAACTATTAAAATCTTTCGACATAATCGTAATTTCGTCATTGCCAATTTGCTCAATGGTTACTGTTAAATCATTATTGCGTCGAATCTTGTTTATAGATTGGTAAATACGCTCTACAGGTACAATGATAGAGCGACTGGTTAAGTAAACCAGGGTTAAAACTATAATACCCGATATAATAAACACCATAATAGCGACCGACTGTGCTTTAGCTATACTGGCTTCAACTTGCAATTTAGTATCTGCTACTAGCTGCATTACCAACTGATCACTTTGCTCTACACTTTGTTGCATGCGCCCAAGTGCGCCAGAGTCTAGATCAACACCTAATTCAAGCTGCGCTTTTACCAAAGTTTGAAAAGCACTTTGATAATTAGACAGTAGGTTTTTTAAATTACTTTTAATGTTTTGACTTAGTGATGAGCTCGTTATTTTTTGCTGTAACGTATCAACATGATCTTGAAAGTTTGCTAAATATTTTTCATCCAAACGTAACATAAAGTCTTTTTCGGCACGTCTTAACTGTAGCATTAGGGTCAATAGCTGGTATTCATCTTGTTGATTGAGCAAACTTTCTACTTCGTGCACAGCACTTCGCAGCTGCCCATAAAGCCCATCGTCTTGATGTAAGCCAATACTTTTTTGCAGTCGCACAACCTCATTAAAATCACTATAAAAGCTTTTTATTAAACGCGTATAGAGGGTTATCTGTTGTGTATCAATCTCTGAATCTTGCATTTGCGATTGTAATTGAATTATTTGTTTATTTAACTGTGCGTATTCTTGTTCAAATAATGAGAGTGCTTGTGGCTGTTTATAAAACAAAAAGGTTTTTTCATGTGCACTTAACTGCAACTGATGAATGTTTAACTGCTCGGCCTGTTGCGTGATGTTCGTTAACTTTAACGTGGTTTGTGAGCCTGTGATAATTACATATAAAAAAGCCAGCATGGCCAAAGCAACAGTTAAAGCATTTAGCTGCAAACGCCGCTTAATGGTCAAGTTTTGTAAAACAATCATTGTTACACCTTTAAAAATTTAATGAGCAACTTTGTTACTTACACTTAAATAACTTAAGCTTTTAACAAAGAATAAATACCAAAATACCTGCGCTGTTTACGTTATTTAAATTACGTAATTAACATTACTTGCAATTGCCTTTATTTAGCTTACTTAACCGCGCAATTATTTAGTCGCGGATTATATGCCAGCATTAACTTAAGGCCTATACATTGTTTAGACCAATGATTAGTAAATACTTATTTACTGCCTATTTTGCCTAAATTTACTGCGATTAAGTCGTTGTTATTGCATATAAGGAGGGTATACTGAAGCATAAACTAATGTATCTTTTGAGGATAAAATAATGGATTACAGCACTTCTGATTTATGTGACCACTTTGCCGATGTGGTTGACGTGCTTGAACCTATGTTCATCAACTTTGGTGGCCGACACAGCTTTGGTGGCCGCATTAAAACGGTTAAATGTTTTGAAAATAATGAACTTATCCGTGAATTACTTTCTCAAGATGGTACAGACCTAGTGCTACTTATTGACGGTGGCGGCTCTACTCGTCGTGCACTTATCGATATTGAACTGGCCGAACTTGCACTTGAAAATAACTGGCAAGGTATTATTGTTTACGGAGCCGTACGCCACGTAGACGAAATTGAAGAGCTTGATTTAGGCATTCAAGCTATTGCCTCTATTCCGGTTGCAGCAGATAGCCAAGGTGCAGGCGAAGACGGCATTGGGGTTAACTTTGCTGGTGTATCATTTTTTGATGATGACTTTATTTATGCCGACAGCACCGGCATTGTATTATCGGCAGAAGAGCTAGAACTGGAAATCGTAGAAATATAACGTGGCGCACTATTTAAACGTTTACGATGAAAGCGCGGTTAAGTCGTTTTGCACTAGTCGCGCTAACGAAACCAAAGTATGGCAGTCAATGTCATTACTCGATACCGACGTAAATATACAACAAGCGCTTAGCGATGCCGCACAATTTGGCATGCGCTACGTGTTACTGGGTATTTGTGAAGATATTGGCCCAAAAGCAAACTTAGGAGCTGGGGGTGCAGAGCAAGCATGGCCGGCTTTTTTACAACGTTTTTTAAACCAGCCTTATAATCAATTTATTGCCACGCAAAAAGTACTGTTACTTGGCGAAGTGCACACAGCTGATTTAATGGCGCAAAGCGCTCTACTCGACAACCAAAACCCTGCCCATTTAACACAGTTGCGTGAGTTATGTGAGCAACTTGATCAACGCGTAGAAGCTATATTAAGTTTTATATTTAAAGCGGGGCTTGAACCCATTGTTATTGGTGGTGGCCATAATAATTGCTTAGGTATTATAAAAGCGTTAGCTAAGTATAAAAACACCGCTATTAACGCTATAAATTTTGATCCCCACGCCGACTTTCGAGAATGCGAAGGCCGCCACAGTGGTAATGGCTTTAGCTATGCGTACAGCGCGCAGTGTTTAAAAAGTTACCATGTTATTGGCTTGCACGAGCTAAAAAACAATCAAGCTATTATAGATGCGTTAGCCGCTGCTAATTTTACTTTTAATAGCTATCAGTCAATCGCCGTTAAACGTGAAATTAATCTAACTCAAGCAGTGAGCAATGCGCTGAAGAGTTTTGATGCAGCGCCTCTAGGTGTTGAGGTTGATTTAGATAGCATTGCATTTATGCCTGTAAGTGCTTATACCTGTAGTGGTTTTAGCGTAAGTGACGCTGAGCACTTTGTACATTTAGCTGCAAGCAACCGCCACTCTCACTACTTACACTTATGCGAAGCAGCTCCCATTCAACATCCCAGCGGGATTAAAGCCGGTAAAGTGCATTGCGGACAAGTTATTAGCGCACTAGTGAATAGTTACCTGCAAGCCAAAGAGTGTGCTTAATTACTTTGCTGCTGCGCTAATTGCCACTGCTTTAACCAGCTCATTAAACCAACACTGCTTAATGGGTGGCCAAAATAATAGCCTTGTGCAGCATAGCCTTTTAGGCTTTTTACAAATTTAAGCTGATCTAGGGTTTCAACCCCTTCAAAAATAACCTTAGTACTTTGTTGATTATGCATTTGTACCATACCAACAACTAGGCTGCGAATATTGTTTTGATTACTAAAATCAGCAGTTAATGCTGGCGCGACTTTAATGTATTCTACCGCTAAACTAGGTAACTTAGAGAGCGAAACGGGGTTATCGCCCAAACCATCAACACACACTTTTAAGCCTATATTATTAAGCCGCGCAATCATGGCTCGCCCTTTGTCATCTAGGTTAGTAAAAATATGTAGCGGGCACTCAACAATTAAATCGCCAGGCCTTAAGTTATGCTCTTTCATAGCACTCGTTACAAATTCTACAAACTCTTCATTGAGCATTTCAGGGCCAAATACATTAATGCTCAATGGCACTGCAAAGCCCTCCATACGCAATGCCATTGCAAGTTCAGCAGCGCGCTCTATAACAAATATAGCCAGTGGGTAAGCAAGCCCTGCAATTCTAATATCATCAATAAAACGACTCGCTGAAAGTATGCCTTGCTTAGGATGCTGCCAACGCAGTAATAGTTCTAAAAATTCAATTTGGCCATTATCATTTACAATAACCGGCTGAAAATACAGCTCGAACTCATTGGTGAAATCAATTTCTGCAAGCTCTTTTAATCGTGCTTGCTGCTCTAACTGCTCGATCATCATTTGTTGATGATAAGCAACCACCTGTTGTTTTGGCTGGCTATCAAGTGCTAAATAAGCCGACTTAATTAAATTATCAAAGTCTTCATCTTGCTCATTACAATGCACATAGCTTGCTCTTGCGGTCACTTCTATAGTGCAGTTAGCCACATTAAAAGGTTTAAGTGTAGCGCCAAATATTTCGGTAATTATTTTTTCATGCAAGTGTTTATGGCTGGCTAAGTTACAAATAAAGGCAAAATTAAGCCCTCCTAAATGGGCTAGTTTTTCATCGTCCTCTAACGATACAATGCCATCATTATTGAGTAATTCTTTTATTCTATTCGCCGACTGAGCAAGCAGTAAATCACCAAAATCACGCCCAATATGCTGATTAACTTGCTCAAAACCTTCTAAACGAAGAATTACCAACGCCCCTAGTGACGGTGCTTTATTACGCCACGTATTATAACCTTGACGTAATTTTTGTTTATCGGCAAAAGAGGCCAGCGGAGAGCTTTCGATGTAATGTTCAGGTGCTGCTTGCTGCTGCTTCAAGGGCGCTTGATTAAGTGTCTCATTATTAGTAATAAACCCAGTTAATGATAATAACAACACCGCACTAACAATCCAAAACAGTGCAATGCCAAACGCTGCAATGGCTATAAGTAATGCTATAAACAACACCGCAGCAAGTGCACTTAATATAATTAACAGCTTGTTTTTATGTACAATTGCATGCCACAAATTAAAGCCAAAACCTAATGCGAGTAAAGCGCTAAGCCATGCAGCACCACTGCTTAAAATAGCCAACCCTATTAACCCTGTGCATAAGTAGCTTAATCTAGATGCTGTATTTTTTACGCTCAGCAAGGTAGCGATCATCGCCATAAGTAAGGCGCCACTAAAAAAAACCGGCAAGCCACTGTCGCTAATCAAGCTCAAATTAGCACTACTGGTACTGGCTAAAAAATTAAATAAAAGCATAAATATTAAGGCCTACTTATCGGTCTGGGGTAAAGGTGTGACTAAATAAGTTTACCCATAATCCATAAGTTTAACAGTTTATTTACCCCAAACTGGTAACTTAATTGTGCTGGATGGCTTATTTGCCAATGTGCAATGTCGGCCCTCGCACCTACTTTTAAAACTCCGCGGTCTGTTAATCCTAAAGCTTTAGCAGCATTACGAGTTACTCCAGCAAGTGACTGCTCGGGTGTTAATCTAAATAATGTGCATGCCATATTCATCATTAATTGTAGCGAACACAGCGGTGAGGTGCCCGGATTAAAGTCGCTAGCAATCGCTATAGGCACTTTATATTGATTAAGCAAAGCTATTGGCGGAAGTTGTGTTTCTCTTAAAAAGTAAAATGCGCCAGGCAACAATACTGCTACTGTGCCGGCCTGTGCCATCGCTTTTACGCCATCTTCATCTAGGTATTCAATATGATCAGCCGATAGCCCGTTAAATTGCGCCACCAGCTCAGCACCGTGTTGATTAGAGAGCTGCTCGGCATGGCATTTTACTGGCAAGTTATGTTTTTTTGCCGCCTCGAACACCCGCTTAGTTTGGGTATAGCTAAAGCCTACATTCTCACAAAAAACATCAACCGCATCAGCAAGGTTATTAGCCACTACCTGATCAAGCATATCGTTACATACTAAATCAATATAGTCATCGCTACGCCCTTTGTACTCTGGTGGTAGCGCATGCGCCCCTAAAAAGGTGGTTTTAATATTAATAGGGTGATGCTCATCAAGTAAGCGCGCCACTTCTAATATTTTTACTTCGTTGGCAGTATCGAGTCCATAACCCGACTTTATTTCAACAGTTGTCACGCCCTCTGCCAGTAACGTATTTAACCTATCTTTGGCGGCTACAAATAACTGCTCATGATCGGCAGCGCGGGTGGCTTTAACTGTACTAGTTATACCGCCACCTTGGGCAGCAATTTGCTCATAACTCACCCCTTGTAAGCGCTGCTCAAACTCCTCTGCTCTAGAGCCTGCAAACACTAAATGCGTGTGGCAATCTATTAACCCTGGGGTTAACCATTGCCCTTTTATACTCAAGGTCGGCGTTGCAAACACATCAAAACTAGGTAAGTTTTTTTGCTCACCTAGCCACATAATTTTTCCATTTTTGATTGCTAAGGCTGCATTTTCTATCGCGCCATAAGGCGCCTCTACAGCAGTATCCATAGTGGCAATGTTGGCATCGGTAAGCAGTAAATCAATATCTTCTAATTCATAACCTGGTGTTGCACTTTGCATATTGCGCGCCCTTGTGTTTTTTATAATGACTAAAATATAGTCTAACAACCCGTCTTGTATATACAAGGCAATTATGCCATCTTAATCTTATAGTTTATTTTTAATACAATTAAATACACCATGACAACGCCTAAATTTGCACAAATAAAACAGTTTATAGTTGATAAAATTAGCAGTGCTACATGGCAAGAAAACCAGCGTGTGCCTTCTGAAAACGAGCTAAGCAATCAATTTTCTGTAAGCCGTATGACCGCTCGACGCGCATTAAGCGAGCTAACCGAGGCGGGAATTTTAACTCGCAGCCAAGGGTTAGGCACCTTTGTTGCTAGCTTTAAATCGCAGTCGTCATTGCTTGAAATTAAAAATATTGCCGATGAAGTAAAAGAACGCAATGGTAATTATAGCTGTACGGTATTGGCCCTTGAGTCGCTACCCGCAATCACTAGTATTGCCATTGCACTGGGTATTAAAGTTAACAGCACTGTGTATCGCAGTGCATTGCTGCATAACGAAAATACTAAACCACTGCAAATAGAGGAGCGCTTTGTAAATCCCACTTTTGCCACGCAGTACTTACAACAAAATTTTACGCTACTTACTCCACATGAGTACTTATCGAATGTAGCCCCGCTTACCCAAGCAACGCATACGGTGGAAGCCATTATGCCCAATAAACAAATGTGCCAGTGGCTTAACTTATCGAGTCAAGAACCTTGCCTGCAACTCATTCGCCGTACTTGGTCAAGCAACGGCATTGTGAGTTATGCCCGACTTGTTTCACCAGGGAGTAAGTATCGTTTAGGTGGTCACTTAACTTTTAAAAATAATAATTAAAAACTACAACAGGAGTAAATATGAACAATCGACTCGACAACAACCGCACAATACGCGCCCCCCACGGCGATAAAATTAGCGCTAAAAGTTGGCAAACCGAAGCCGCTAAACGCATGTTAATGAATAACTTAGACCCTGACGTTGCAGAGCATCCCCATGCATTAGTTGTTTATGGCGGCATTGGTCGCGCTGCACGTGACTGGCCCAGTTACGACAAAATTATAGCAACTCTCGATAGACTCGAAGATGACGAAACGCTACTCGTACAATCGGGTAAACCTGTAGGGGTATTTAAAACCCACAGTAATGCGCCGCGAGTACTCATAGCTAATTCTAACTTAGTACCGCACTGGGCTAATTGGGAGCACTTTAACGAGCTCGATAAAAAGGGCTTGATGATGTACGGGCAAATGACCGCGGGATCTTGGATTTACATTGGCTCACAAGGCATAGTGCAAGGCACTTACGAAACTTTTGTGGCCATGGCTAAACAACATTTTGCTGGCAGTGCTAAAGGTAAATGGGTATTAACTGGCGGGCTTGGTGGCATGGGCGGCGCACAACCTCTTGCTGCAACTATGGCAGGCTTTTGTGCATTAGTGGTGGAATGCGATGAAACCCGTATCGATTTTAGAATAAAAACCGGTTACGTAGATATTAAAGCCAACAACCTTGAACACGCGCTACAACTTATAACTAATGCGTGCGTAAAAGGTGACGCCCTTTCGGTCGGGTTACTTGGTAATGCTGCCGATGTGTTTAGCACTTTAGTTAAAAGTGGCGTTACTCCCGATGTGGTCACCGATCAAACCTCAGCACACGATCCGCTAAATGGCTATTTACCGCAAGGCTGGAGCATGGAACATGCAGCTAAAATGCGCGAACAAGACCCAAAAGCGGTTGTAACAGCAGCTAAGCAATCAATGGCGGTGCAAGTAAGAGCTATGCTCGCGCTGCAACAAGCGGGCGCTGCTACCACTGATTATGGCAACAATATTCGGCAAATGGCATTTGATGAAGGAGTAAGTAACGCATTTGATTTTCCGGGGTTTGTCCCTGCGTATATTCGTCCTTTATTTTGCGAAGGCATTGGCCCATTTAGATGGGTGGCACTGTCGGGCGACCCCGAAGATATTTATAAAACCGATGCCAAAGTTAAAGAGTTAATCCCCGATGACGCACACTTACATAACTGGCTTGATATGGCGCGTGAACGTATTCAGTTTCAAGGCTTACCGGCGCGCATTTGCTGGGTAGGATTAAAAGACAGAGCCCGTCTTGCGCTCGCTTTTAACAACATGGTTAAAAATGGCGAGCTTAAAGCCCCGGTTGTTATTGGTCGCGACCACCTCGACTCTGGCTCGGTTGCTAGCCCTAACCGCGAAACCGAAGCTATGCTAGATGGCTCTGATGCGGTATCTGATTGGCCATTACTCAATGCACTTCTTAACACAGCCAGTGGTGCAACTTGGGTATCGCTACACCATGGCGGTGGCGTAGGTATGGGCTTTAGCCAACATGCAGGCGTAGTTATTGTGGCTGATGGCAGCGACGAAGCAAAACAGCGTATTGCCCGCGTACTGTGGAACGACCCTGCAACTGGAGTTATGCGCCACGCGGATGCAGGCTACGATATAGCAAAAAATTGTGCAAAAGAGCAAAACCTAGACTTACCAATGTTAAACGAGGAATGATCATGCTTGAACTAACTCTCACCCCCGGCTCGCTTGATTTAAACACACTAAGAAAAATTAATAATTCACCGGTAAAATTGAGCCTTATAAAGCATGCCGAGTCGCAAATAGCTGCCAGCGCACAAACAGTGCAAAACGTAATTAACGAGCACCGCACTGTATATGGTATTAATACCGGTTTTGGCTTATTAGCTAACACCAAAATTGCCGATAACGAACTAGAGCTATTACAACGCTCTATTGTACTTTCGCATGCGGCAGGTATTGGCGAGTATATGGATGACAGTACCGTACGCTTAATGATCATCTTAAAAATTAATTCACTGTCGCGTGGTTATTCTGGTATTCGTTTGCAGGTCATTGAATTTTTTATCCAGTTGCTTAATAGCCAAGTATACCCTTGCGTGCCTAAAAAAGGCTCGGTGGGTGCATCGGGCGATTTAGCACCGCTTGCTCATATGTGCTTGCCGTTACTAGCCGAAGGCCACATGCGCCACCAAGGGCAAATAATCAGTGCCGAGCAAGGGCTTAAAATTGCGGGGCTAAAACCACTTACCTTAGCCGCTAAAGAAGGCTTAGCCCTTTTAAACGGCACCCAAGCCTCGACTGCTTTTGCATTACAAGGGCTATTTAGAGCAGAAGATTTATACGCACAAAGCTGCGTAATTGGCGCTATGAGTATTGAAGCGGCCATGGGCAGCCGAGCACCATTTGATGCGCGTATTCATGAAATTCGAGGCCAACAAGGGCAAATAGATACTGCAGCTATATTTAGAGCCTTGTTAGGTCCACAATCACAAATTAGTGAATCACACGTAAATTGCGAAA